>CAYMXY010000033.1:0-3515 GCA_964394525.1 uncultured Gammaproteobacteria bacterium
ATCTGGATCAGGGCTACGTGTTGCGGCGCCTAATTAGGCGAGCGCTACGTCATGGCCGCAAAATTGGCATTAGTGGCTATTGGCTGCAGGATTTAGCTGATATCGTCATTGACCTTGGTGCGGAATTTTATCCAAAATTACTAGACCGACGTTCAGAAATTAAAATGGAATTGGTCAATGAAGAGGAAAAATTCGCAACTACTTTAGAAAAAGGCGAAAAACAATTTGCCAAATTAACGGCTCATCTTCAGCTGGGCGGAATTATGCCCGGTGAACATGCTTTTCATTTATTTGATACTTACGGTTTTCCCTTGGAGATTACAAAAGAATTGGCAGCGGAAAAACATTTAACCATTGACGAAGCCGGTTTCGATGACTTTTACAAACAGCATCAAGCGCAATCACGCGCCGGCGCTCAAAAAAAATTCAAAGGCGGTTTAGCTGACGCTTCTTGGGAAACTATTCGCGGACATACCGCTACTCATTTGCTGCATGAGGCGTTGCGTCGGGTGTTGGGCGCCCACGTTTTCCAGAAGGGTTCAAATATTACACCTGAACGATTGCGGTTTGATTTCTCGCATCCTGAAAAAATGACGCCGGAGCAAATTAAATCAGTGACCGACCTAGTTAATGAACAAATCGCGCGTCAACTCCCCGTTCATTATGAGATTATGACAGTCGAACAGGCAAAAAAAATGGGCGCCATTGGATTATTTGAAGATAAATATGCGGCTAAGGTGAAAATTTACATTATTGGTGATTTTTCTAAAGAATTTTGTGGCGGTCCACATGTGAATAATACCAATGAAATCGGTCATTTTCGAATAACTAAGGAGGAAGCCTGTAGCGCTGGGGTGAGGCGAATTAGAGCCGTAGTTGAATAAATAACTGAAGGTTATCCACAGTCAAACTGCTCATCACTTGACAACTTTTAGTGGTTTTCGTATATTACGGCCACTTGTCTGTATCACCAGTCTTAGGCAAGAAGTTGAAAAGTAAAATAATTTGTTTACTGTGTCGAAAAAGAAATTTTCCGCACACAGTTATTTTTTAATGTCAGAAACTACATCAACAGCAACGCCAGCAGCGGCTGAGTCAACAGCCGCGACTAGCCAACCTCATTCCAATAAAAAAGGTTTCATTGAGATGCAAGGTGAGGTGGTAGAATTACTGCCCAACGCCATGTTTAGAGTGCAACTGAATGGAGGACCATTAATTCTGGGAATTTTGTCGGGCAAGATGCGGTTGAATAGAATTAAAGTATTACCTGGCGACAAGGTGACTGTAGAAATGACGCCTTACGATTTAACTAAAGGTAGAATAATTTATCGTCACTAATCAAATGAAAGTACGTGCCTCTGCTAAAGCGATTTGTAAAGCGTGTAAAGTAGTTCGCCGTCAAGGGCGCGTGCGAGTGATTTGCAAAATTGCTAAACATAAACAACGTCAAGGTTAAATATAAATTATGGCAGCCCGCATCGCCGGTGTAACATTACCAAATACAAAACGCATTGAAGCTGCTTTACCTTATTTGTATGGGGTAGGTTTAGCGTTGGCTAAGAAAATTTTAGCTTTAGCTAACATTAATCCTAATACGCGTGCTAAGGATTTAACGGAAGCCGAAGTTAATCGCATAAAAACAGCGATTGATAAATTGGGAATTAAAATCGAAGGTGAATTGCGTCGTGAATCATTTTCTAATATTAAACGGCTAAAAGAAATTAATTGCTATCGCGGTTTGCGTCACATTAAGCATTTACCGGTGCGCGGTCAGAGCACTAAAACCAATTCTCGAACTGTTCGCGGTAACGTTCGCAAAACGATGGGCTCAGGTCGTAAAATATCGGCTCAAAAGACATAACATCATATTTTTATGGCAGAAGCAGTAGTCAAAAAAAAGCGCAAAAAAAAGCATTTAGTACCAAAAGGCAAGATCTATATTTTTTCGTCTTATAATAATACCGTGATTACCATCACTGATCCGCAGGGGAATACCATAGTTCAAGGCAGTGCCGGTCAATATGGTTTTAAGGGAACGAAAAAATCTACTCCTTATGCTGCCGGCGTGGTACTGCGTGAATCGGTTGAAAAAATTAAAGATTACGGCTTAAAAGAAGTGACTGTGGTAATTCGCGGCGTTGGCAGCGGCCGTGATGGTGCCTTGCGGGCCATTACCACAGTTGGATTGCTGATTACCGACATCAAGGATCAAACGCCGATGCCGCATAACGGTTGCCGACCTAAAAAACCACGACGCGTATAATTATGGCCAGAAATCTTAAACCACGTTGTAAAGCCTGTCGCCGTTTCGGTGAGAGTGTTTGCGGTTCAGCCAAATGTGCTTTGATTAGGAGAAATTATGCGCCGGGTCAGCATGGCTTAAAACGAAAACCGCGTTTGACTGGATTTGGTACGCAATTGCGTGAAAAACAAAAGGCAAAAGCGTTGTATGGTATCTTAGAAAGACAGTTTCGTAATTATTATCGTCAAGCCAGTAAGACCGTTGGCAACACCGCTGAATTACTGTTGCAGAAACTTGAATCAAGATTAGATAATGTAGTTTATCGTGCTGGATTTGCCCAAACCCGTCGTCAGGCCAGACAATTGGTAACTCATGGTCATGTTCAGGTGAACGGAAAAAAGTGCAATATTCCATCACGGCAATTGACGATGGGAGAAGTGATAGCGTTGCGACCAAATATCGTGGCTTCAAATTATGCCAAGGCAGCCAGTATGGCTTTGAAAATGCATCAGGCACCGGCTTGGTTACAAGTTGATAAAGAACGCTTTACCGCTCAAGTATTAGCTTTACCAGTGGCAGCCGATGCTGAACAGAGTATTGCTGTTAACATGATTGTTGAATATTATTCTCGTTAATAACTCAACGAAAGAATTTATGGAAATCCAATTACCAAACCAAATTCAATCCCAAACGCTCGAACCTAACCGGTCATTGTTCACGATCGCGCCGTGCTATCCTGGTTATGGGACAACGTTAGGCAATGCACTGCGGCGCGTATTGCTTTCTTCATTGCCGGGTGGTGCGATCACTGCCATCCGCATTAAGGGTGCTGATCATGAATTTAGTACTTTACCGCATGTTAAGGAAGATGTAGTGGATATGTTATTGAATTTAAAGAAAGTTCGACTAAAAATTTATTCCAACGAAGCCATTAATTTGACCATCAGTGTTTCTGGAAAGAAAAAAGTGACGGCTAAGGATTTTGAAAAAAATGGCGAGGTGGAAATTGTTAACCCCGACTGTCACATTGCAACTCTCACTGACAGCAGTAGTAAACTTGAATTAACTGCCATCGTTCAGCGCGGCCGTGGGTATATTCCGGTTGAGGCTCGGGAAAACGAAAAACTTGATATCGGTTACATGGCGTTGGATGCGGTTTACACACCAATTCGCAATGTTAATTTCAAAACCGAACATGTCCGGGTAGAACAGATGACCAACTACGATAAATTACTGCTCGACGTTACTACCGACGGCAGTCTTACTCCGGAAG
>CAYMXY010000033.1:3573-5670 GCA_964394525.1 uncultured Gammaproteobacteria bacterium
TGCCAAGTTAGATCGAAATCATGCCGCTCGTTCAGCATTGTTTCGGACGATGGCTGGTAGTTTGATAAAGCACGGAAAAATTCGTACTACTACGGCGAAAGCTAAAGCCCTGCGTCCGTATGTTGAGCGGCTGGTGACCAAAGCGCGACAGCCAACACTTGCGACGCGACGTTATTTATTTGATCGGTTGCAGCAACCAGACGCTGTCGATAAATTATTAAAAACGATTGGGCCAAAATATCTTGAGAGGCGTGGTGGCTACACCAGAATTATTAAATTGACCAGCCGGCGCGGTGATCGGTCTGATCAGGCTGTGATTGAATTTGTTTAGGTAGAACTAGTCTAATATGAAAACACCAATTAAACGACCAAGTCATAATATCGACGCTACCAATCAAGTGATTGGCCGCTTAGCTAGCCGCGTGGCGACATTATTAATGGGAAAAGACCAAGCTAATTATTTCCCTTATCAAGATGGCGGTGCTAAAGTTATTGTTAGCAATGTGGCTGCCATGAATCTTAATCCAAAAAAATTGGCTAAGCGAGTTATCTATCATCATACCCAGCACCCGGGTGGTCTACAAGTAACCAAAGCATCCGATTATTCGCCAGCACAATTGCTGCGCCGGGCTATTTACACTATGTTGCCAGATAATAAATTACGTGACAAAATGCTTAAACGATTAACCATACGTTAATGTCAGATCGAACAGTGAAGCGAACTTATCATTTTGCCATCGGGCGTCGAAAAACTGCCACTGCCAGAGTGCGTTATCATAAAAAAGGTCAGGGCGATATTGTTGTCAACGATAAACCGCTAACGGAATATTTTCCAACAGCGGCTTTGCAAAAAACAGCCACAGCGCCATTGGCACTGGCACAGGGTTATATGACTGACGCCAGTATTTCGGCCAGAATCAACGGTGGTGGTAAGCAGGCGCAAGCGCAGAGTTTACAGTTGGGGATAGCTCGTGTTCTGTTACAAATCGATCCAGAGTTAAAACACCCCTTGCGCGCCGCCGGTTTCTTAACCCGGGATCCACGCATCAAAGAACGCAAGAAACCGGGGTTAAAGCGCGCACGCCGCGCTCCCCAATGGTCCAAGCGTTAGTTGCCAAAAACACAACTTATTTAACGATTTCGTCGTTGCTGCAAAAAGTGTTGGCTTTTTGGTGGTTTGCATATGTGGCTCATCAATTAGGCGACATTGATTTAGGAAAATATACTTTTGCTGTAACTTACACCAGCATTTTTGTGATTATCATGAATTTTGGCTTGATTCCAGTACTAACGCGAGAGGGCGCAAAGTTGACAGATCAAAAGCAGTTTGAGCAGCAATTCAATTCAATTGTTACGCTCAAAATTATTTTAACGGTGATTAGTGTAATTATCTTGTTTGGGGTGCTTTATTTGCTTAAGTTTGTGAGTTACTATCGAGCGGCTCCATTATCTAACTACGACGTTTGGTTAGTTTGGTTAGCTAGCGCTATTGTGGTAATTGATACTTTCCGGTCAATATTTTTGGCCGTATTGCGAGCGCGTCAACAGATGCAATATGAAGCGATTGGGCAGTTGTTTTATCAGGGAGTGGTGATTGCCGGTGGCATCAGCCTATTTGCGATGGGTTATCGGGCTGGCGGTTTGATTGTGGCCATAATTTTTGCCAGCTTGGTTTATGTGGTGTATGCCTTGATTATTTTGAAGTGGAAGACTGGTTGGCAGTTACGCTGGCAGTGGAATAGTTCGCTAATTAAAAAATTATTTATCATCGCGGCGCCGTTTGCTTTAGCTGATATTTTTTTCAAGTTAAACGGTTCAATCGACACCGTGATGTTGAAATTTTTGGCTGGCGACCGCTATGTAGCTTGGTATAGCATCGCCTTAAAGTTAACTATCACTTTAACGGTCATTCCCGGGGCATTTGCAACCGCCTTTTTCCCGGCGATGAGCCGAGCATTTTCTGAATCCAGCGAGCGTTTGCGCATTATTTTTGAAGAGACGTTTAGTTATTTGATGATGATCAGTTTACCGATTGCTGCTGGTACAGCCATATTGGCGAAAAACATTATCGGCTTGGCTTTTCCGGCCTTTCCAGCG
>CAYMXY010000033.1:5680-6960 GCA_964394525.1 uncultured Gammaproteobacteria bacterium
CTTACAAATAATGATGATCTCACTGGTATTTTTATTTGTTAATTATCCGGTTGGTAATTTGCTAAATGCCGTTAATCGGCAACTTTTAAACACTACCAATATGGGTATTGCGTTGGCGGTGAATGCGTTGCTGAACATATTGTTAATTCCGCCATTTGATTATCGCGGTGCGGCGATCGCCGTCGTTATAAGTACAATTTTATTGGTGGTACTTGGATTACCTCATGTCTATAAAATAATTCACTTCCGTATTCGTCAGTTGGCGCTGCGGGCCGGAAAAATGATTATTGCCACCGCCAGCATGACAATAATTTTATGGCTGTCTACCTTTTATGCAACTGAAGCTAAGAGTTGGTTGCTTTGGCAGGTGTTGATTGGTGTAAGCAGTTATGGGTTAGTTTTACTGGGGGTGCGCGCTTTGACCATTTCGGAATTGAAACAATTGTGGCGAGCGTTGCGCCAAAAAATTATCGCTTGATGGTCAAAACCTATGGCTGACTCGGCCGTATTGTTGACTCTGGAATATCCGCCGCAGATTGGCGGAGTAGGGAATTATTATTGGCAACTTGTGCACCATTTGCCAACTGACAGTCTTCGAGTTATCACCAATGAACATAACCAGTTATTATCTCCTTGGCTGAAAACCTACAAAGTGCTGCGGCAAGAATATCGTCGTCAGCCATTTTCAGTTATTGTGGTTGGTCAGATTTTGCCACTGGGAACAGTAACCTGGGTTTGGCACCTGATTAGAAGGACACCATATCTTGTGTTTACTCATGGCATGGATATTACCGTGCCGCAGAAATTTATCCGTAAACGTTTATTATTGCGTTTAATTTTGAGGCAAGCGCGGGGAATAATTACGGTTTCGCGCTACAGCGCCGAACAATTACAAAAATTATTACCTGCTCGGCAATGGAGAAAAATTGTGATCTTATCGCCCGGTCCAACCATTACACCAAAACAAGCAATGGCCACACTTACTATACCTTTGCCGAAGCAATATATTTTATCAGTTGGACGGTTAGTGCGGCGTAAAGGTTTTGATACGATGATTGAGGCAATGTCAAAACTACAGCCAAAATTTCCCAATTGCTATTATTTAATCGCTGGCGATGGCCCAGATCGTTCGCGGTTAATAGCTTTGTGTCAACAATTAGGTCTGACCGACAGAGTGCAGTTTTTAGGCCAAGTGACCGCTGGTCAATTGGCTACTTTGTATCAAAACTGTCAATTGGTGGTATTGCCTTCACGAACAACTACCGCCGGTGATTTTGAAG
>CAYMXY010000033.1:6970-11277 GCA_964394525.1 uncultured Gammaproteobacteria bacterium
TTTGGGAAGCTAATAGTTTTTCTAAACCAGCCATTGGCACGACTAGTGGCGGCGTTACCGATGCAATTGTGGCTGATCGTACCGGTCTGTTAGTGCCGCCGGATGATAGTGAAGCGTTGGCAGCAGCAGCCAGTCGTTTATTAGCGGATAATGAATTCTGCCAACAACTTGGCGCTGCCGCCAAAAATTTTGTGGAGCAGCAGCATAATTGGGTAAACAAAGCTGAACAGTTTCGTCAATTATTGCGATGTGATCTCAAAAACTAGATAGTTTGCCGATTCTCAATTCACATGCTAACGTAATGGCCATGCAATTATCAATTATTATTGTCTCGTGGAATGTGCGCGATCAATTGCGGCGTTGTTTGCAGTCAATTTATCAATACACCGCCAACGTCAGTTTTGAAGTGTGGGTAGTAGATAATGCTTCCGCTGATGCCTCCGCCGATATGGTAGCCAATGAATTTCCTCAAGTAAAATTGATTCGCAATTCTACTAATCGTGGTTTTGGTGCCGCTAATAATCAAGCTTATCAACAGGCCAGTGGTGATTATATTCTTTTTTTGAATGATGATACGGAAATTTCTGACAACATTTTTTTTAAACTGTTAGAACATTTTTCTACCTTACCAACAACAGTAGCCATGCTTGGTTGCACCTTAATTAACCCAGATCAGTCGATTCAGCCATCCGTTCGTCGCTGGCCAACCTGGCAAGATCAAACAGCTATTTTGTTAAAGTTGCATCATCTTTGGCCGCGGCTGGTTGCCCGCTATGCTTGTGAGGATTTTGATTACCAGCGCGAACAGCCGGTTGATCAAATCATGGGCGCATTTATGTTGGCGCGGCGATCAGCTTTGGTTAAAGTCGGGGTATTTGATGAGGATTATTTTGTTTGGTTTGAGGAAGTGGATTTGCAAAAACGTCTTTGGCAAGCTGGTTATGAAGTTTGGTACACGCCGGTAGTAAAATGCTTACACCGTCGTGGTCAAAGTTTTGCTCAATTACGCCGACCGGCAGCTCAAGCCATGTTTAATCGAAGCTTGCGGACTTATTTTCGGAAGCATCACTCCGGATTGGCCTATGGCTGGATTAGTCTGCTAACGCCAATTAGTTTGTTGTTAGCTTATGTTCACCAACTGGTTCGCACCAAAAATTAGTTTAGCTTGGTTGGCTGGATTGGTAGCTGTCGAATTCAGCTCTTGGCTGACCTATGTTTTTCCGTCAAGCCGAGCAGCGGTGACGGCAGTTGTTTTAGTGTTAATCGCCGGTGTTAGTTTTTTCCGACTGCGGTATGGAGTTTATGCGGCGGTAGCTGAATTGGTGATAGGCTCGCAAGGATATATTTTGGCTATACCTTTGCCTAATTTTACAATTTCGCTGCGCTTAGGAATTTTTTTGATATTGATGTTAGCGACTATAGTGGTGGTGATACGTGAACGCCAATTAGTTTTACTGCAGCACTGGTTATGGAAATGGTATTTGGCGCTAGCGGTATTAATTGGTTTGGCGGTATTAATTGGTTGGTGGAATGGCAATAGTCTAAACAATATTTTTTTTGATACCAACGGCTATTTATTTTTAGCATTGATTATTCCAGTGACCCAAAGCCTTCGCCGACCGCAACACTGGTACATGATTTCACATCAACTTACATTTCAATATTATCTGACAGATATGTATCGCTGGCTGCGCGACTGGCGAATAGCTGAAATTACCCAACAAGCCAATGGCTTTTACCGAGTATTTTTTCAAAGTCATCTTTATGTGTTATTTGTGTTGTTATTTGCTTTGGTCAAGTTGCTGCGACGTTGGTCGTGGGCGGCAGCCTGGCTACTGCTTAGTAGTGTAATGTTATTATGGTTGAGTTATTCGCGAAGTTTTTGGCTGGCAAGCGTTGTAGTAATTGGTCTAGTAATACTGTACGTTCAGGTTTATGAACGGTCTAATTGGCAGCAGTTAGGCCGAGTTTTACTTTGGCTTATGGCTAGCGCCGCTGTCACATATGTTGCTATTTTGGCGTTAGTTAATATGCCAATTGGCGCTGATCGCGGTTCCAAGGTTGCCGCGGCCAGCCTGTTAACGGACCGAGCCGATAATCCATTAACAGAGGCGGCTGGCGGTTCAAGGTTGGCACTATTAGGCCCGCTACTGCAACGCAATTTGGTTGACCCCTTAGTTGGTGGGGGGTTAGGCACAACCGTCACTTATGCTACGCGCGACCCGCGCGCGATCGCCAGTAACCCATCTGGTTTATATACCACCTACGCCTTTGAGTGGGGCTATCTTGATCTTTGGTTAAAGCTTGGCATCGCCGGCACCGTGGTTTATTTAGTGTTAGTTGGATTAGTAATTACCCGCAGTTACAGTATCGCTCAACGATTGACCAATGAGCTTGATCGCACTATAATGTTGTTTACATGTTTTGGTACAATCGCTTTAGTTGTAGTGCATGCTTTAACACCTTATCTAAATCATCCCCTCGGCATCGGCTGGTTAGTACTGGCCAGCGTAGCCACTGAATTAATTCAATCGAATCATTATGGCAAAGTTGCTAAGTATAATCGTTCTAACCTACAATAGCCGGCGCCATTTAAAGCCGTTGCTTGAATCAATTGCCAAGCAGACTTATCAACCAATCGAACTAATTGTGGTTGATAATGCTTCCAGCGATGACACCGTGGCTTATTTGCGAGAGCAAAAGGTGCGTCCGGTCGATCAGCTGATTGTTAACTCAACCAATGAATGGTTTGCCGCCGGCAATAATCGCGGTATTCGTCAAGCCAAAGGTGATTATTTGTATATCTGCAATGATGATATAGTTTTAACCAAACAATATTGTCAAACGTTAGTTGAAGTATTAGAGGATAAACCAGAGTGCGCCATGGTGGGCGGGAAGTTATTGAAACTGAGCTTTGGCATTATGACTTCACAAATTGACAGTGCGGGTTTAGTTAGGCTTCGTTCTGGTCAAGTGATCAATCGTGGTGAAAATCTAGCTGACCGTGGACAATATAATAAAGCGGAAGAAATTTTTGGAATTACTGGTGCCGGTATGTTATTGCGCCGATCAGCGCTTGAAAAAATAAAATATCACGATGAATATTTTGATGAAGATTTTGTGGCTTACAAAGAAGACATTGATTTAAGTTGGCGATTGCGTCGAGCTGGTTTTACCATTTGGTATGAACCGCAGGCGGTTGGCTATCATGCGCGCAGCATGAGGCGACTGTCGCTAAGCCATCGCAAAAACACTAGCGCCGTGATTAGAGGGTATTCTTATCGTAATCACTGGTGGACATTGTTTAAGAATTTATCTTTAGTTGAGGCCGTACGCCAGTCGCCTTGGTTATTACCTTACGAATTTTCCAAATTTGTATATTTAGTGTTTGCTGAATGGTCAACGCTGCGGTATTGTCCGCAAATTTTACGAGGTTTGCCGCGGATGTTAGCCAAACGAAAATTTTATGCCGGCAATTAAATTGTCTATCATCATCTTGAATTATAAAACCAAGCATTTGCTGCGGTTAGTGATAAAAAATTTATTGCAGCTTGGCATTACTGTGCCGTACGAAATAATTGTGGTGGATAATGCTTCGCACGATGGCAGCGTGGAAATGATGAGGCAGTTGTATCCGCAAATAAAATTGATTGCCAGTGAAGTTAATACCGGTCACGCCAAAGGAAATAATTTAGGTATCGCGGCGGCCAGCGGAGAATATCTACTAATCATGAATTGCGACATAATTTTTTTCAAAGCAGCCGATATCGCGAACATTTGCGCCTATTTAGATAGTCAGCCAGCGGTGGCGGTGCTTGGTCCAAAATTAGCCAATGGTAATGGTTCAGTGCAAAAATCGTGCTTTCGGCCCTACAGTTTAATGACGCCGCTTTATCGGCGCACACCGCTTGGCCGTTTACCGTGGGCCAAAAAGGATTTGGCGCGTCATTTAATGGAGGACTTTGATCATGCCAAGCTGCAGGAAGTCGATTGGGTATTGGGAGCGGTGTTGTTCGTGCGCCGGTCGGTGCTTGACCAGATTGGTGCGTTGGATGAGCGCTTCTTTTTATACTTTGCCGATTTTGAGTTGTGTGACCGAGTACGGCGTCATGGTTATAAGGTAATTTATTATCCAGACGTAACGATCGTGCATTATCATCGTCGTGAATCTGCTCAAGGATCAATGTGGGGAGGGATTGGCAGTTTATTTAACTACGCCACGCGTATTCATTTGCGGGACTGGTTGACTTATCGAAAAATCCACGCTGTATGACAAATAAAAAGTCTGTTAAGCAATCACTAATGAA
>CAYMXY010000034.1:0-4826 GCA_964394525.1 uncultured Gammaproteobacteria bacterium
ATTACCAATGATCGTGGCGGGGTTGTTTAGTTGATGTCGCACCAATACTTGTTCCGTCGCGCTGTACCAAACATCTTGCTCCGGCAAAAAATTACTGTAAATCAAGCTGACTTCATCATCTAATCTTGCTGCCGCGCCATTGTTGGTGGCGGCGATATATAAATCTGTCGTGCCGCCGTTACTAGTGAAAAACAATATTTTTTCATAAGGATTTGCCAAAATGGCCGTTAATTGCGCCGCATTCGCCTGTGCAGCGGCCTGTTCAGCGGCAGCGGTTTGCCGAGTGGTTTGTTGTTGTTGCCACCAGCGCCAACTCAACCAACTAACTACCAGCAGTAGTCCCACGCTAAATACCACTAATAACCAGCGACGCCAGGTCATTGTCATAGCTTCAATTATATCATTATGATACATTACTGTCATGCAGGAAATAATAAATCAGGCACGAAGTCTGCGGGCGCGGATAGACCAAATTGCCGAACAATTACAACTTGGTGCATTGCGCACAAAATTGCACACTTTGGAAGTAACCATGGCAGAGCCGGATTTTTGGAAGAATCCAACGTCGGCTCAAACCGTCAGCAAAACCGTCAACGAACTGCGCGCAGAGGTCGGCAATTATGATAGTCTAAGTAAAGATCTAGACAGCATTATTGAATTGGCAGAACTTAATGCCGCGGCGCCGGATAATGCTATTAGCAGTGAACTCACCCAGCAACTGGCTGCGGTGCAGCAGCGCTTCACTCAACTGGAATTTAATCTTTTACTTGGCGCCCAATACGATACTTATCCGGCGGTGGTCGCGATTCATGCCGGCACTGGCGGAGTGGATGCTCAAGATTGGGCGGAAATGTTGTTGCGCATGATTATGCGTTATAGTGAACGGCGCGGCTGGCAGGTAACATTGCTTGAGATGTCGCGCGGTCAAGAAGCGGGGATTAAATCGGCAGTTTTGGATGTGGTCGGCCGCTATGCTTATGGTTATTTGAAAAGTGAACACGGCGTGCATCGGCTGGTGCGACAATCGCCGTTTAACGCCGACGCTTTGCGGCAAACTTCGTTTGCTTTAATTGAAGTGTTGCCGGAACTGGGCGAATTAAGCCCGATCAAAATTGACGAAAAAGATTTACGCATCGATGTATATCGTTCCGGTGGGCACGGCGGACAAAGTGTTAATACTACCGATTCAGCCGTGCGCATTACTCATTTGCCAACGGGCGTTGTAGTGACATGTCAAAATGAACGTTCGCAACATCAAAATAAAGCAACGGCCATGAAAATTTTAAAAGCCAAACTGCATCGGCGACAACTAGAAACCGAACAGGCGGAGAAACAAAAAATTCGCGGCGAGTACACTTCGGCCGAGTGGGGGAATCAAATTCGGTCATACGTGCTGCATCCATACAAATTAGTAAAAGATCATCGCACCAATTACGAGGAAACCGATCCGCAGCGTGTGCTCGACGGCGAGTTAGATGGGTTTGTGGAAGCCTATCTGCGCAGCCGGATGACAGCTAAAGTTGACGTGTAACAATAACGATGTCAAACTGGCAAAAGTATGTGCGGCATCATTGGTTATATCGGCAAACAACCGGCCAAACCGATCATTATGGAAGGGCTAAAGCGCATGGAATACCGCGGCTACGACTCGGCTGGTTTGGCGGTGATAAATAATGGCGCAGTGCAGTGTTATAAAAAAGTTGGAAAATTAGGAAACCTACAAACTGAAATTTTACAGCAATCCATTCCCGGCACAGTTGGCATTGGCCATATTCGTTGGGCCACTCACGGCCAACCAAGCGACTTAAACGCTCATCCGCATCATGATTGTCGCAAAGAAATTTATCTTAATCACAACGGCATCATAGAAAATTATCACGATATTAAATCAGTTCTCACAGACAAGGGGCATACTTTTTATTCCGACACCGATACCGAAGTGTTGGTGCACTTGATCGAAGAGCATCATAAAACCATTCCGTTTGAAGAAGCCGTGATCGCCGCTCTTAATCAAGTAATTGGCACTTACGGCATTGTGGCGCTGTCCAGCAAAGAACCGGACAAAATTGTGGCGGCTCGTTTAGGTAGCCCACTTATTTTAGGAATTATCGGTGACGGCGAATATATTATTGCGTCTGATGTGGCGGCCATTATGCAGCACACCCGCGAAGTGATTTATTTACAAGATGGTGAAGTATGTGTGGTTACGCCGCGCCATTATTCAATTAAAGATTTGAAAGCGCAACAGGTTGATCGCGTTGTTGAAAAAGTGGAATGGGATATCAGTCAAGCGCAAAAGCAAGGTTATCCGCATTTTATGTTAAAGGAAATAATGGAAGAGCCGGACGTAATTATGAACAGTTTGCGCGGTCGCTTGTTGCCGAATGAAGGTTTGGCGCACATGCGTGGATTTTTAGAGCAAGCTGACAGGTTAAAGCAAGCCGACCGCATTATTATTATTGCCATGGGTACGGCGCTGTATGCCGGCATGGTGGGTGAATACATGTTGGAAGAATACGCTGGCATTCCGGTGGAAGTGGAATCGGCTGCTGAATTTCGTTACCGTAAACCAATTTTGACCGAGCGCACCACTGTACTGATTATTTCACAAAGCGGCGAAACAGCCGATGTTATTGCCGCTACTCGTGAAGCCAAATTAAAAGGAGCGCTGGTCTTCGGCATTGTTAATGTTGTTGGTAGTACGATTGCGCGTGATGTTACTGGCGGCGCTTATAGCCATGCTGGTCCGGAAATTGGGGTTGCTTCAACTAAGGCTTTTATCGCTCAACTGACGGTGCTGGCATTAGTTACTTTGTTTTTTGGTCGTCAGCGCGGTATGAGCGTGGTAACCGGACAACGCATCGCCAAAGAATTATTGGAGCTGCCGTCGAAGGTGCATCAAATTTTGGATCAAGCTGACCGAATAAAAGAATTAGCCGAACGTTACGCCGACTATACTGATTTCTTTTTTATCGGCCGAAAATATAATTACCCGATCGCCATGGAAGGAGCGCTAAAATTAAAAGAAGTTTCTTATATTCATGCCGAAGGTTATGGCGCCGGAGATTTGAAGCACGGGCCGATTGCTTTAATTGATGAAGAATTTCCGACTGTGGCGTTGGTGCCCAAAGACAGCGTTTATGAAAAGGTCATTAGTAACATCTCGGAAGTAAAAGCGCGACATGGCCGAGTGTTGGCCATTGCCACGGAAGGTGATACCCAAATTGGCACACTGGCTGATGATGTGATTTTTATTCCAAAAACTTTGGAAATGCTGACACCTTTGTTGTCGATCGTGCCGCTGCAATTATTCGCTTATTATATTGCCGTGAAATTAGGCAAAGATGTGGATCAACCGCGCAACCTTGCCAAATCGGTCACAGTAGAGTAGAGTTGACTAAGAAGAGCGTCTAAGCACCTAAAGGTTGAGGGCGCTTTTATGATACGATTGCATCGGTCGTTGGTTGTTTTTTGGGTAGGCGCTGGGTTTATTTTAGGTTTGACTCAGTGGTGGTGGTCGTGGCTGTTGCTTGGGTTAGCGGCTTGGTGGGGGCATCGGCGCAGCGGGTTTTGGAGATTATTTTTTCTTGGCGGAGCCTTAGCGGGTAGTTTTGCGGTTGGGTGGTGGCGTTACCAAACTTACCTACCCGATACCTTGAAGATTCCATATAGTGAGGCCGTTAATTTTATTGGGACGGTGGCAAATTTGCCGCGGTTCGGTAAAGATCAGCGGCTAGTTATTCAAACTAAAGATTGGACGGGGTATACGCAAGTGGCTGTACCATTGTATCCGCGTTATCAATATGGCGAGCGGTTGCGGGTGAGCTGTTTATTGGAACGGCCAATGTCAAAGCCAGATTTTGCTTACGATAAATATTTGAACGGCTGGGCAGTACCGCCATCGTTTCTCCGTTGATTGATCCAATTTATCGCTGGCGACTGCGCCTGCAGCAAAGTTTGAAACAACTTTATCCGGAGCCGGCGGCCAGTTTAATAATGGGTGTGCTGTTGGGAGTGCAGGATGATATTCCGGCAGATATAATTGCTTTGTTTCGGCAAACCGGCACGATTCACATTTTAGTCGTTTCCGGTATGCATGTGGTTATTCTGGCTGCCGTAGTGCAACGGTTAACCGCCGGCTGGTTGGGGCAGCGGTTGCAATTTTTGGTGCTGCTGTTTATTTTAGCGGGTTTTGCTGTATTAACCGGTTTAGCCGCCTCGGTGATTCGCGCCAGTTTGATGGGAATTATTTTACCGCTGGCGCGGTTGGTTTATCGGCCAAAGTTTGCGCCAACTACCTTGGTAATGTTGGTGGTGGCGATTGGTTTGGTTAATCCATATATCGTGATTCATGATCTTGGTTTTCAGTTATCGTGTTTGGCCACCATTGGGATAATTTATTGGCAGCCATTTTGGCAACGGGTGCTACGCGCCGTGCCTAATTTTTTTTGGCTTCGGGAAACGTTGACAACCAGTTTGGCGGCCATGCTACTGACCACGCCATTAATTATATGGCGCTTCGGCACATTTGCGACCGTTAGCTTGATGGCTAATATCGTAGTGGTACCGGTATCAACAATTTTACTGTTTGCCGGCAGCGGCACGTTACTGCTTTCATTTATCAACCACTATTTAGGATTATGGGTCGCTTACCCGTTGTGGCAAATAATTGAAATAGTTTTGCGATATTTAACATGGTTACTTACTTGGCCCGGTGCCTTCATCGAAAATATTATTGTGCCGGTTCAGATAATGGCAGTTATTTTTATTATTATGTTTATTAATCTATTATGGCGCGCGCTGTCACCTTTAGCTTGCTCGCGGTA
>CAYMXY010000034.1:4888-6979 GCA_964394525.1 uncultured Gammaproteobacteria bacterium
GCTGGTCTGACGGCGTGTCTGACGGCGGCCTAATGGGCGTCACAGCGGGCGCAGAGGCAGACGGCACCGCCAGCATTGCTGTACTCGACGTTGGTCAAGGTGATGCAATTTATCTTCGCACCAGCCGCGGCGACGATATATTAATTGATGGCGGACCAGATGCCATGGTGGTGGAGCGGTTGGGCGAGGTGATGCCGTTTTGGGACCGAACCATTGAATTGATGATTTTATCTCACCCCGATGCCGATCACATAATTGGTTTACTGGCGGTGTTTGATTACTATACTGTCAAACAAGTGGCTTATGAACCGTTGCCGCTGCGCCAACCACTGCAGCGCGTTTGGCAAGAAAAAATTCAACAATACCAAGTTGACCAAATTCATCCAGCGGCAGGGGATAGCATCACACTTAGTGATAACGAAACCATCACTATCATCTATCCAACACCCGAATCGTCGTTAGATCAATTACCCAGCAACGATACGTCCATCGTACTGCTTTATGAATATGTTGGCGCCAACGCCACGACAAATTTCCTTACCACCGGCGATATCAGCAGTCAGATTGAGGAACAACTAGTCGCGGCCGACGTTTTACCAGTCAGTGACATTCTTAAATTGCCGCATCATGGCAGCCGCTATTCATCCAGCGCGGAATTTTTGGCGGCGGTTAATCCGGCCGCGGTTGTAATTTCAGCCGGTCGCGATAATACTTACGGTCATCCGCATCCGGATGTTTTAAGTCGGCTGGCGGATTTGCCAGCGCCGCCCCAAATTTTTCGCACCGATCAAGACGGCACCATTCGTTTTTTACTGAATGATGATGGTTATACGATTATCACAAATGATTGAGGAAAGAATACAAATTTGATACAATTCATCTAAAGAAAAAAATATGCAGAACACAGAAAGTTTACTCACAATTAAAGAAGCAAGCCGTTGGGCGAGTGATTTTTTGAAAAGAGATATCAGCGAATCAAATATCTCTTATTTAGTGCAATATGGAAAAGTAAGGAAACATACTGGTGGGGTTTCTGTTTACGTTGGGGTTGATGATTTACAAGATTATTACGAATCACACCAAGGGCAGAAAGAAAAAAATGGAAAAGGAAACTTGGCAATGACTTAAATTGGGCTTTGTCTTTCGATCATCTTCGTGAAAAAGACACCACCAAGCATGTCCACCGTTTACATCCGTATAAGGGTAAATTTATTCCGCAACTTGTTCAATATTTTATTGACGATCATATTGATGATTTTAAAAAAAATATTTATTTCAAACCCAGCGATATAATTCTTGATCCTTTTTCTGGTTCTGGCACAACACTTGTTCAAGCAAATGAAATGGGCATGCATGCAATCGGCATAGATGTATCGCAGTTTAATTGTATGATTACGGAAACAAAACTACTTGATTATGATTTGACCACAGTTGAAAGCGACGTGAGAAAAATAAAACAAGCAATTTTAAACTACGAAGTAGATAGTAAGATTGAAGCGTTTGAACACGAGTTACTAGTAAAAATGGCTGATTTTAATAATCAATACTTTCCCAGTCCGGCATTTAAATACAAAGTACAGCGGGGTCAAATCAACGAACAGAAATATTCGGAAGAAAAAGAAAAGGAATTTTTAAAAATGTATAATTCTCTTGTCAAAAAATATGATATTGAACTAAATCATTTTTCTGCCAATAATTTTTTGGATAAATGGTATATCAAAAATGTTCGCAAGGAAATTGATTTTGCTTTTGAGCAAATCAAGAAGATAAAGGATAAAAAAAACAAAAAAATATTGGCAGTGATATTAAGCCGTACCATTCGCTCTTGTCGTGCAACTACGCATTCAGATTTGGCTACGCTCAAAGAACCACAGGTGACGACCTATTACTGTTGGAAACACAAGAAAATATGCAAGCCTCTTTTTTCGATAAAAACATGGTTTGATCGTTATGCTATTGATACAGTTTATCGGCTTAAAACCTATGCTGATCTTAAAACCATCTCATATTTTGCAATCCTTCCAACTGATTCAAGAACGGTTGATATTTTTAAGGAGGTTGAAAAGAGAAACAAGAAATTCTACGAGTTAT
>CAYMXY010000034.1:6989-8511 GCA_964394525.1 uncultured Gammaproteobacteria bacterium
CAGCTCTCCACCATATGTCGGCCAAATCGATCATCACGAGCAACACGCCTATGCTTACGATCTCTTTGGTTTTGAGCGCAGAGATGAGCTTGAAATAGGACCGCTTTATAAAGGACAAGGCGCAACGGCACGGGCGTCATACGTTGACGGCATTTCAAAAGTATTATTGAATTGCAGGAAATATTTAGTCGACGATTTCGATGTGTTTCTGGTGGCGAATGATAAATACAATGTTTATCCTGTAATTGCCGAACAAGCTGGCATGAAAATTATCAATCAATTCAAACGCCCTGTGTTGAATAGAACTGAACGAGATAAGTCGCCCTATTCGGAAATTATATTTCATTTAAAAAACGGAAAATAATATGGCACTAACAGCATCACAAATCGAAAAAATAAAAGTGTATTTGGTTGGCAAAATCCAGACAAAATTAGCTAGTTATAATCCAGAAACAAATTCTATGCCTTTTCATTTCCGTTTGCTCGGCAAAAATAGAATGGCATTATTTCTTTTATCCAATCAGTAAATACTATGCTCGGCACGTCAATTTTTGAACAAATTGGAAAAATGATCGCTGAACCACGCGCCAAAAAAGCTATTGGACAATATAAAGAATTTGAAGGGTAGATAAGTAATGAAGCAGTTTTAAAAATTGATAGTATTATGCGCAACTTGCGCGCAGCTTCGCGAAAGCCGGATAAAGGAAAAGAAACGAAGGAAGTATTATTAGTAGCCAATAAGGGCAAAATGGGAAAGAAACCTACCAAGCGAGTTGATCTTTTTGTAGAAATGAAAAATGGGGCAGAATATTATTTTGAGTTAAAAACAGCTAAACCGAATATTAATGAATTTACTGGAATAAAAAAGCAGTTGCTAGATTGGATTGCAATGCGCGGAAGCACGAATCCAAAAGCCATTGTAAAGTCGATTGTCGCTATTCCCTATAATCCATATGAGCCGGACCCGTATGAACGTTGGACATTACAGGGATTATTCGATTTGCGCCAAGAAGTTTTAGTTGGTGCAGATTTTTGGGATTTACTTGGTGGAAAAAATACTTATAGAGATTTACTAAAAATATTCGAACTTGCTGGGATTGAACTTAACGCTGACATTGATAAAAAGATGAAGAGTTTAACTAGAAAATAGTATAATTTTGCATTGTCACCAATGGTTTGAAATAGGCCAGTAGGATACACAAATAGTACACACAATTTGCCTAAATTTTGTTATATCTTTATAATAAACCGGTTTGTTAAACACTAAACTATTTAAGTTAAGCGCTCTATGAAACTAAAAGTACAGAATTCACATCGCAGCGTGTTTACTTCAGAGTCGGTCACGGAAGGCCATCCCGATAAAATGGCCGATCAAATTTCCGACGCCGTCCTCGACGCTATTTTAGCGCAGGATCCAAAAGGTCGAGTGGCCTGTGAAACTTATTTGACTAACGGCATCTGTTTGGTGGGTGGCGAGGTTACCACTTCTTGTTACGTTGATGTGCCGCGGCTGGTGCGCAAC
>CAYMXY010000034.1:8521-9966 GCA_964394525.1 uncultured Gammaproteobacteria bacterium
ATTAAAGAAATTGGTTTCACCAAAGCGGAATTTGGTTTTCAATGGGAAACGTCGGGCGTGATGGTGGCGATTAAAGAACAGTCCACCGACATTGCTATGGGCGTGGATAGTTTCAAAAAAAATAAATCCGGCGGTGTCGCTTCGGAAGACTTACAGCATCTTGGCGCCGGCGATCAAGGGTTGATGTTTGGCTTTGCTTGTGATGAGACGCCGGAATTAATGCCGTTGCCGATTATGTTGGCGCACCGCTTGGCGCAGCGGTTAGCTTATGTGCGTAAGCAAAACATTATTCGTGGTTTGCGACCGGATGGAAAAAGTCAAGTGACCGTTGAATACCTCGGCGACCAGCCAGTACGAGTGCGTTCCGTTCTGATTTCGGCTCAACATAATCCTGAAGTGACGATGGCGCGACTTAAACCGCAAATTATTCAGCAGGTAATTAAATCGGTTGTGCCCAAGCGATTACTAGATGAAGATACTCTTTATTATGTGAATCCAACTGGACGGTTTGTGATTGGCGGACCGCAAGGCGATACAGGCTTAACCGGACGCAAAATTATTGTAGATACTTATGGTGGTTACGCGCGGCACGGCGGTGGCGCTTTTTCCGGTAAAGACCCAACCAAAGTAGACCGCACCGGTTCGTACGCGGCACGTTGGATCGCTAAAAATATTGTGGCGGCGAAGCTGGCGCGGCGGGCAGAAGTGCAAATTGCTTACGCCATTGGCATGGCGGAACCGTTGTCGGTGCGCGTTGACACTTTTGGCACCAGTTCGGTAACTGATGGTTTGTTGGCGGCGGCTGTGGAAAAAGTATTCGATTTGCGCCCCGGCATGATTATTCATGCGTTGGATCTACGCCGACCAATTTATCGAGCGATCGCGGCTTATGGTCATTTTGGCCGCACTGATGTGCGATTGCCGTGGGAACAAACCAATCGCGCGGCCGAATTAAAACAGGCAGTCAAGCAGTTACAATAATATTGTTGGCGCAATTAGGCGTAAGGTATAAAGGCATAAGGCATGGCCGCAACCATAACTACTAGCAGCAGCGTAATCGTTTCCGGATCGATCGCTTATGACCGGATCATGGATTTTCCCGGCAGATTTTCGGATCACATTTTGCCCGGGAAAATTCATAATTTGAACGTTAGTTTTGGATTAGAACGTTTGGCGGTGCGATTTGGCGGTACCGCCGGCAACATTGCTTACAATTTGTCATTGTTTGGTGAGCACCCGGCGGTAGTTTCACAATTGGGAAGCGATGCCGCTGAGTATCGGCGCTGGTTGAAACGTTGTCGAATAGAACAGCAAGCCATTAAGTTAGTGCGTTCGGAACATTGCGCCACGGCTCACATTATTACCGATTTGGCGGACAATCAAATTGCCGCATTTCATTTTGGCGCTATGCGGCAGGCGGCTACGGCCGACCGAGCCATTCAAAA
>CAYMXY010000034.1:9993-11208 GCA_964394525.1 uncultured Gammaproteobacteria bacterium
GTTTAACGCGGCGGCAGCCGGTGGTTGGTATTATTGCGGCCGGCAATTTGGCAGATATGTTGTGGTTAGCTCGATTGTATCAAGCAGCGCAGGTACCTTATATTGTTGATCCGGGGCAACAGACGGTATGGTTGACGGCCAAACAACTGCGCACTTTGCTGCGGGGAGCGCATACTTTAATTGTTAACGATTACGAGCTGGCGATGGTGCAAAAGAAATTAAAAACAACAACAGCTAAACTGCGTAGCCAATTACAGCGGTTGATTGTTACCCTTGGTGAACGCGGCGCTAGTTGGTATGATAAAACGATTGTATTGCATCTGCCGGTAGCTAAACCGCGCCGCGTGGTGGATCCAACCGGCGCCGGCGACGCCTACCGCGCCGGAGTAATTTTAGGAATGGTGCGTCACTGGCCGGATACTTTAGCTGGCCGTGTGGCGGCGTTATGCGCCACTTACGCCATCGAACATTATGGCACGCAAGTGCACCACTTTACGCGCGCTCAATTTCAACAACGTTTTAGAAAAATATTTAAACTTTATTTATCTTTATGAAGTACGACGTAAAAAATTTAGCGCTGGCCACTGCTGGCCAGCAACGTATTTTATGGGCCGATCACGACATGCCGGTGTTGCAATCAATTCGGCAGCGTTTCATTAAACAAAAACCGTTGCGCGGGAAGAAAATGTCTTGCTGCTTGCACGTTACCGCCGAAACCGCCAATTTAATGCGCACGCTTAAAGCCGGCGGCGCCGACGTGGTGTTGTGCGCTTCCAATCCGCTTTCCACTCAAGACGACATCGCGGCCGCGTTGGTGAAATTTTACGGTATTCCAGTTTTTGCCATCACCGGTGAAAATAACGCGACGTATTATAAACATATCAAAGCGGCCGTGGCGCATCAGCCAAACATTACCATGGACGACGGCGCCGATTTGGTGACTGCCATTTTGAAAGATCACCCAAAATTGCACAGCCGAATTGTCGCTTCAATGGAAGAAACTACCACCGGCGTGATTCGTCTGAAGGCGATGGAGGCCGATGGCGTATTAAAATTTCCGGTCGTGGCCGTGAACGACGCCGCTTGCAAACATTTTTTCGATAACCGTTACGGCACCGGCCAATCCACTATCGACGGCATCGTGCGCGCGGCGGCGGTATTGCTGGCCCTGCTTTTGGGATTAAACGTATCTTTAGGCGCTTTTATTTTTTTGCT
>CAYMXY010000035.1:0-2326 GCA_964394525.1 uncultured Gammaproteobacteria bacterium
GCCAAACTGGCGTTAGGCGCTAATTTGCTGGAATTAAAAAACGGCGTTACCAAAACCACCACCACCTGTTTTGAGCCGGCTTTGGATTATGTGGCGGTAAAAATTCCACGCTGGGACTTGAAAAAATTCAAACACGCTGAACGAACCATTTCTACCGAAATGAAATCAGTCGGCGAAGTGATGGCGATTGGTAAAACTTTCACTGAAGCGTTGCAAAAAGGACTACGCATGACTAATACCGGCGCTTTAGGCTTGGTGGCTAACGCGAAACCGGTTAAAAATTATTTAGCGGAGATTGAGCACGCCACCGATCGTCGGATTTACGCTATTGCTACCGCTTTGGAGCGCGGTCACAGTGTGGCTGCCATTCACCGTTTAAGCAAAATTGATCGGTGGTTTTTAGAACAGTGCGCCGCGATCGTGCGACTTGGTCAAGAACTAAAAAAACACACTCTTACACCGGCGCAATTACGCTTGGCTAAACAAACCGGTTTTAGTGATGAACAAATTGCCCAGTTGACCGGGCGAACAGAAGCAGTAGTACGCCGCTTGCGTTTGCGCTGGCGCATTACCCCGGTCGTGAAACAAATAGACACGTTGGCTGGAGAATATCCGGCGCAAACTAATTATCTTTACTTAACCTATCACGGCACGGAGCATGACATTAAAAAAGCCGGTAACCAAATTATCGTGCTCGGCAGCGGCCCCTATCGAATTGGTTCCAGTGTTGAATTTGATTGGTGCAGCGTGCAAGCGGTTAAAACCTTGCGTCGTGAAGGTTATACCACTTCAGTTATTAATTGTAATCCGGAAACAGTGTCAACCGATTACGATATTTGCGATCGGTTGTATTTTGAAGAATTAAGTTTGGAACGAGTGCTAGATATTTGCGCGTTTGAAAGGCCGCGCGGCGTGGTGGTTTCCATGGGTGGACAAATTCCGAATAATTTGGCGATGGATTTAGATAGTTATCATATTCCATTACTTGGCACTAAAGCGGCTGATATTGACAAGGCGGAGGATCGCAATAAATTTTCAAAGTTATTGGATAAAATCGGTTTAGAACAGCCAGCTTGGGCAGAGGTGACCACTTTAGCAGCCGCTAAGAAATTCGCTCGGCGAGTTGGTTATCCGGTGTTAATACGGCCGTCTTATGTTTTATCCGGCGCCGCCATGAACGTAGCCATGACCGCTGTGCAACTGGAAAATTATTTGGCAATGGCGGCCAATATCTCTAAACGTTACCCGGTAGTAATTTCAAAATTTATTGCCGGCGCGCGCGAACTGGAATTTGATGGCGTGGCGCAACAAGGACGAATGGTTATTTACGCCATGACCGAGCACATTGAAGACGCCGGTGTTCATTCCGGCGACGCTCATTTGGTTTTTCCGCCACAAAAAACTTATTTAGAAACCATCAGGCGCAGCAAGCGGCGCATGACAGAAGTGGTGCAGGCGCTTAATATCACCGGCCCGTTTAATATTCAATTTTTAGCCAAAGATAACGACATAAAAATAATTGAAATCAACGTCCGCTCCTCGCGCAGTTTTCCGTTTGTTTCTAAATCGCTTAAACTTAATTTTGCGCAATTGGCCACCTTGGCGATGCTGAATAAACCGCTCCAAGTGGATGTAAAACGGTTTGATCTTGATTACGTTACCGTTAAATCGCCGGTGTTTTCATACAGCCGCATTAAAGGCGCCGATCCGGTATTGTATGTTGAGATGGGTTCAACTGGCGAAGTGGCGGCCTTTGGCAACGGCTATTTGGAGGCGGTGTTAAAATCCATGATCGCTTCCGGGATAACGTTGCCGCGACAACACCTGCTTGTTTCAATTGGGCATGATCGGGACAAAGCCAAGTTACTGCCAAATATAAAAGAATTACGCGAACTTGGCTTTAAGTTATGGGCCACTGAAGGTACGGCTAAATTTTTACGCAGACACAGTGTGACTAATACATTAGTGCGTAAAGGTCAGCCGGTATTAAATTTAATTGCCAGTGGTCAAGCGGAGTGTATTATCAACATTCCCCATGGGTTTAGTAAACAAGAACTAACCGACGGTTACTATATTCGCCGCACCGCGGTGGATTATCACATTCCATTGCTCAATGACGCGCAACTTGCTAAAGTATTTTTGGCGGGTTTAGCGCATTTAAAAGGAAACGGCCTAAGTATCAAGGCGTGGGATGAATATTAAAATGAATAATAAATTACGTCATTGTCTAAGCGCGACTGATCTAACGCCGGAATTGGTGCGGCGAATAATCGAGCGTGCGCGGCAATTTAAGCTTCAAGGTTACGCAAATTGTTTGGATAAGAAA
>CAYMXY010000035.1:2445-5011 GCA_964394525.1 uncultured Gammaproteobacteria bacterium
TTTTTTTGACCCATCCACTCGCACACGTTTATCTTTCGACACGGCAGCGCAACGTTGTAACGGCAAAATAATCAGCGTGACCGATTCGACCACATCATCCCTTAGTAAGGGCGAAACTTTAGAAGATACCATTCGCGTAATCAGTCAGTATGCGGATGCGATTGTATTACGACATCCGCAAGCAGGTTCAGCCGCTGCCGCCGCGGCTATAAGCAATGTTCCGATTATAAACGCCGGCGACGGACCAAACGCTCATCCAACGCAAACTTTGCTTGATTTGTTTACCATTCACGAAATTCTCGGTCGGCTAACGGATTTCACGATAACCATGGTGGGGGATTTGAAATATTCGCGCGTGGCTCATTCCTTGGCGCAAGCGTTGTTTAATTATGCTAATGTTAAACAAAATTGGGTGGCGCCGGAAGAACTTCCAATGCCAGATGAATTACGCAGTGCAGCTAAAAATGTAAAAGTGCAGAAATTAGATAACTACCAGTCAGTTTTAAGCGAAACAGACATTTTACTAATGACCCGCCTGCAACGAGAACGCTTTACGGATGAGGCTATTTACGAACGTCTTAAAAATCGTTATGTGTTGACACCGGAAGATTTAACACATGCTAAACCAACTTTAAAAATTATCGCACCGCTACCGCGCACCGCGGAATTGCCTCTAACTATCGACACATTGCCGCAAGCCTACTACTGGAAGCAAGCTGGTAATGGCGTGCCAGTGCGAGCGGCTTTACTTGAATATGTCTGCGTTGATTAAATTACCGGGCCTATTTGACTGTCACGTCCATTTTCGCACGCCCGGACAAGAGTATAAGGAAGATTGGAAAACAGGATCAGCCGCGGCACTGTCAGGTGGCGTTAGCGGAGTGGTTGATATGCCATGCAACGTTCCGCCGGTTTTGACGGTGGAAGATTTACGGCGCAAACGAGAAATTATCGAAGCGCAAAATCCTAACATTGAATACCGTTTACCAATTGGCGTGACAGACGCTTCGGTGGTTGATGCTTTAGCGGCGCAAAATGAAGCCTGCGCGTTTAAGGTTTTTTTACAGCCTCACTCAACTGGCATGTATGTGGCTCGTGATGAAACATTGCATACCCTTTTTTCCGGCGCCAATAAAATTATTATGGTTCACGATGCTAGCGGCGTAGATCGTATTTTGCAATATGTTAGGCAATATCACAAAGCAACCTATTTTTGTCATGTTTCAACTGCCACTGAAGTCGCGGCGCTGCGGCAAGCCAAAGCTGAAAATTTGCCGGTATTTTCCGAAGCAACTTTACATCATCTTTTTTTGGATCAATCAAACCAAACACTTGGTAGACGCGCCAAAGTTAATCCGCCGTTACGCGCGCCAGCAGACCGCGCGGCGCTGTGGCAAGGGATTCGTGACGGTATAATTGACGTAATTGCCACGGATCACGCGCCGCATTTACTCTCGGAAAAAGATTCACCCACCGGCGCGGCCGGTTTTCCGGCAATTGAATTTTTCGCGCCACTACTTTTTACCGCTTTGGCGCAAGGGAAAATATCTCTAGAAGATATTATTCGCTGCTGCTATACCAATCCAATGAAACTTTTTGGATTTACGCACCCGCAGCCGGTAATAATTGATCCAACATTAGAGTGGACAATTCAACCAACCTACATAAAAAGCAAATGCGATTGGTCGCCGTATGTTGGCTTAAAAGTGCAAGGAAAGGTGATAGCGCTGGAATGAACCTTATGCTATAATTTTCGCTGATATGCCTAAATTATGGGACAAAGGTTATAACGTAAATCAGGAAATATTGAATTTTACAGTTGGAAACGACTACCAACTTGATCAAATCATGCTGAAACATGATATCTATGGCAGCATCGCCCACGCTGCCATGCTTCGTAAAATTGGCATACTAACCGGTCCAGAATACAAACGTTTACACCGATCTTTGCGAGACATTTTGCGTTTGTGGGAACAAGGCAAATTCATTGTCAAATTGGAAGATGAAGACGGGCACACTGCTATTGAAAACTATTTAGTGCACACCATCAACGATCTTGGCAAGAAAATTCACACTGCGCGTAGCCGCAACGACCAAGTAGTAACCATGACCCGCCTTTACACCAAAGAAACGCTGCTGGAACAAGCCGCTTCAACTTTACAGTTAGTTAAACATTTTTACGAGTTGGCTAAGAAATATGAATTCGTGCCCATGCCCGGCTATACTCACATGCAGCGCGCCATGCCAACTTCAGCCGGAATGTGGTTAGGACAATTTGCCTTTGCATTATTGGATGATCTGCGTTTGTTGCGCTGCGCTTTTGACTATAACAATATGAGCCCGCTTGGCAGCGCCGCCGGCTTTGGCGTTAACATTAAAATTGATCGCGCTTATAGCGCTAAGCTGTTGGGTTTCAAAAAAGTGCAAATTAACCCGATGTACGTTTCTTATACGCGCGGCAAAGTGGAAGCGACGGTGTTGTTCGCGCTTAATTTGTTAATGAGCACGTTGGCAAAATTCGCCAACGACGTTTTGGTTTTTTCGATGGCTGAAACCGGTTTTGTTG
>CAYMXY010000035.1:5102-5470 GCA_964394525.1 uncultured Gammaproteobacteria bacterium
GGAAATCCAAAACACGTTGTTATCTGGTTATAATCGCGACACGCAACTTACCAAAGACCTGTTAGTTAAAGGCATGAATCTTTTTCATAATACTGTAACAGTTATGAACGTGGTTACTCCTAAATTACGCTTGAACGAGGTTAAATGTTTAGCCGCCTGTTCGGCTGATATTTTTTCGGCTGACTATGTATTAGATTTGGTAAAACAAGGCACACCTTTCCGCGATGCCTATAAGCAAGTGGCGGCGCAACTAGATCAGTTAACCAAGATTGATCCCGTGAAAAACATTAAATCAAAAAAACATCTCGGCGCCACCGGTAATTTACAATTAGACTCAATCAACCAAGGAAGACAAGAGTTTAATCAAT
>CAYMXY010000035.1:5480-10650 GCA_964394525.1 uncultured Gammaproteobacteria bacterium
GGACTAATGTTTGTAAAACCCTAACCAGGGTATGACGCGCACACCTGATTTTTATATCCGTTCACGTTTGCAAGGTGTTTCCGAACCAGCGGCTCAACATTTAGCGCGCCGACACGTAAGGAAACATTCAGGTGAAAGTGCTGTAAGACCAGTGGCGGTGGGTCGCGGTGGTGTACCGAAGGGTTATTCATCAGACGCTGACTCTGTTAGAAATAATCCAGATGGAGTTATTGCGAGGCGTGTTTCTTCATCTGATTTAGTTGCTGTGGCCGATGTGCTGGCAATAAAAGATGTTCTTAGAAGGATGATAGATCCTGGCAATGTAGCTGTGCATACTGTTTTTAATGCAGAAAGGCGTGAACTGGAAGTCTGGGTAGGTGAGCAAGATGGCAATATGGGCACGCAGCGATCAAGGGAGGATGAGTTAGTGTGTGCAGATGAAGCAGCTTTGGCGGAAGCTAAAATTCCACCAGATGAGGCATTATTTCAAAGGATGGTATTTCAACAAGTAGGGGAGCGTGATATAGATAAAGGTGTTCTTGGGAATATTGATACAAGAGATTTATTAAGAAGCGGCGTTCTTACTGGTCATGAGCGGGTATTACAAAAATCCTTTTTTTCTTTGCGTCAAGGTAATACGTTAGTGTGGGCTAATTTTGATCATACAGTTGATGACCAAATAGATAAAAATAGACTAATTAGGGAGTTGTTAGATTCTTTAGATGTTTTTGCTCACCTGGGGTTTCGTTTTTTAATTATTAATCAACAAGTGTGGAAGGCTTTGGGTGCAAAGGCAATGCTTAGACCAACAATAAAAGAGTTATTGCGAACTGAAAAAGCCGAAGACCTTGGGTTAGATCCGAGTATTGCAAGTTGGTTTAGTGATGCAATTTATTTTCGCCTTTAAATAAAACTAAAGTTATCATTGTGGCTGAACAGCGACTTGAAAGAAGACCGCAAAAACGTAGAAATATATTAATTGGCATGCTGGGCGCCTGGTTGGCTACGCAGTCGCATGAGCATGAATGGGCATTGCCAGACGATACCGGCGCGTCTTCAGTGGAGACAAAAAAACCTCAATTTGTTATTTTTCCTGATCGCGACAAGCCCATCATCGCCTTACCACTTATTAAATTATCTTCTGAAATGAAGACGGATCAGGAAGTAATAGCGGAGCTTGACGAAATTTGGCAGGAAACAGTGGATAAACATCCAACAAGAGTTACCGCTCAAAACTGGCAATTAATAGAAAAAGAATGGCGTTCCTTTCCAGAAAAAAAAATTACAAGGTCGATTTTTAGACATAATGTGATTTTCCCCCTGCTTGACGCAGCACCTTCACCAGTGCGTAATGAAGATGATCTGAAAAAACTTTTTAGTTCTGCTACTATCATTATACAAAGAGAACCTGAATCTAAAAATTTTATCGTTAAGTGCGTAATAGCCGAACTATTACGATCAAACATTAGATTATCGGCTTTAACTATAACGGATATTGATCAATTCCAAATTTTTGCTGGATGGTCAAATGCACTAAAGTATCGAATTGAAAGATATAATTTTGCTAATCTACCACAACTAGTTACTCCGCAAACTCTGACTCGCATTGAAAAAACCTTACCCCACCCACATCGTTACAGCTATTTTAATGATGAATCTGTTAGAGGAACACAAATAGTAGCAGATTACTTGGCCACTTTACGCTTTGACCAGCGCCATTATCCAGCCAGGTTGACGTCAGGTGAAGAACAAGCTGTTGTTACTGCGACTACTGATCTAAATAATGCTATCTCCGACACAGTGGGGGAATCAGTGAACGGTCTGGGCTTGTATTATTTAGATTCATTATCAATTAATGGTTACACACCAATCGCAACTGATCGTGCGCCAGACATAATTCAAGATCTAACCAGATTACAACAGCTAGATAATAAAATATTTGAGGATCAATTATTTGGCTGGGAACCCGCTATTCCTCCACCACCACAGCATGGTTTGGTTGAAGTTTATCTACAACAACAAGATTATTCGCAATTACCACAAGAACTAACTGGCGCTACCGTTCAACAATTACTTCATTTGGTCGATGAGATTGATCAGGTGGTGCATTTGAATGAACGGCAAATTAATTTATTATTAGACCGGATGGGCCAATCACTACGCCGGAAATTATACGGCGAAAAGCTATCAGCCGATGTCTTGGCTAGTAGTTATAGACAACTGGAAAAAGCTGGCATAACTGCGATTGATGATGAACGTGTCGAAGTAATACTATTTCCAGAAAAAGTGTTTGAACAAACTTATACTTTAGTTCTTGAATCAGCCAATGAAACTGATCAGTGCATCTCAATTGAGACATTATTCTCTACCCCAGTTGGACTAAAGTTGTTCTTTAGTCTAACTTCAATTATTAAACATCGTCACATCACTCTAGTTGATTTTCCTAAACAAGCTTCATTAAATTTGGGACAACTTGATCGCTACATTCCAAAAGCAAACAAATTTATTACAGATTTTGTAATTATTGATCAATTATCGGATACTATCATCACTCTTACATCATGGGAGGATGTTGCTTTAATAGGAGAGAAAGATTGGTTTATTGGGCTATATAAAGGTGGTGGCGACGAATTTAGGAGTTTCATCAAAAATGTGGATATTAGTAAGTTTCCAGTTTATTCCGCTCATTACCGTAATCTAGCTGCTTTACCTGATGGCCTCGACAAAATCCCTTATTCGTTAACACAACGCTTATTGGAACGAGCCGAGTTCGCAGATGTACCATTAACAGCTACGGCAACAAATTTAGGAGATATCAACAAGCAATACATGATGATGAACACGATCTTTGGTGCAGCCGCCGGCGAAGCTTATTTAGATGTTATCCAATTCCCAGAGTTTCCCACAACTGTATCGTCAGATACAGTTCTTGAAATTGCAGCCGACCTAACATTATTGGAAAATAACGTGGGATGGCCATTGGCTAAACGTTACGCCCGTAGTTTTTCAGTAGAACAAGTTCAACGTCTGTGGTCAATGCCACAAATTATAACAAACGCTAGCATTGAAGAAGAATATAGTAAACTAACATGTGAATTTTATGGCATTGGTAAATTGGAGCACGAAAATGTACCAACGTTTCAAATAAATTTAATAGCCCCACCAAATATAGCAAGTTTTATAGAAAGTTTAACCGTAATTTCTATGGTAAGTGCTATTCACGCGCCGACAGGTAATACCATGTTAAATGATTATCTGAATCAGGTTGATTGGAAAAATATTTTTAGTGATCTATCGATATTTGATATTGCTTATTTAGAAAAAATTCGCTTAAAAGTGAATGAAGTCACGAATGGTACATTGGGTGATACGTTTTTAATCAAAACTGGTATTCAAGCGATTGAAGGCCAATCGTTATCTTTGGAAACGCTTGATCAGGCAGTTCAGTTGGCAGTAGCTTTTTTACAATCTAAATCAGACACTAACATTCATCCTGATGTTTTGCCGTTGTATCAATTAATTGGGACATTTCAAGTCACACGTTTATTAGAATGGTGGAGCGCTGCTGGTTTTGACTTAGACGATAAACGCCTAGCATCGTCCGTGAAACGCTTACAAGAGGCTGGCGCTAACATTCCAATAACCGAGGGTTCTTGGCAAAAAATGTTGCGTAGTTGGCAAAATCCATCCTATGTTTTGAGAAAGGCCAAAGTTAAAGCTGAATCGAAATTGAGTGGCGATGTCTTACGAACAAACTGGAGAGAAAGACCAATCACCTGGCAACAACGAGAAGAAGAACTCGCCACCGGATTTAAGCTGCAAAATTTACGACTAGGTAATGAACAATTGGCCACAGTTGTGCGGGGTAATCCACAGCAAGGTGCTATGGTTGATTATTTAGTGCGTGTTGGCGGTGGCTTAACTAAGCCTGTTATTAAAGATTTATTCCGCTCTAGTTGGTTGGTAGCTGATGCGGTTGGTGCATATACTACCGGTGCATCTAAACCGGCTGAATTTGTAATTGACAATGGTGTAGTAGTGAATTTTTTGCCGTCTGAACGCGATGGCGTACTTTTGATTAGTGACAGAAGTAAGATAAAAATTTTGCACCGTGATGCCATTACTGCCCAAGATCTTGACCCACATGAGGTACCAACTCCATTAGCTTTTACTCGTCGGCTAGAAGATTACTACCGCTTTATTAATTTAGCCGAACAGCAACAATTTGACATGATGATGGGTCATTTATTGGTAAATAATGGAAAAATTGATGTGACAGCGGAATCGTCCACAGCGCGCGACAAACGTCGAGTATTAGCAACTTTTGATGATGGAACTTTTGGTTTAGTGGATTTTACAGTACCTATGACACTATACGAAGTAGCTTATTTTTTAGATCAAGTAGGGGCTGATAATGCCATTAATCTAGATACTGGCTATTATGATAATGCTGCAGTGTATACTCGTACGGGGGAGGACTTGCCGCTTGGGGAAGAAGATAATGATGGTACAAATAATAAGCTGGTATTTTTTTCTTACCGTGAGAGACAATAAGACATATTATGCTATAATCCCCAATGCTTGTATACTAACTCGAGCTTTGGTACACTCTTAAGCATGACCACGGCGATAAAATTTTGCGGCGTCAGTTTTAGGAACCCGATTGTGTTGGCGTCGGGTATTTTGGGGGTGACGGCGGCTTCATTGAAACGCTGTGTGGATTTGGGCGCCGGTGGAGTAACCATAAAATCTTTATCGTTGCAGCCGCGCGTTGGTCATAAAAACCCCACCATGGGCGGTTATAACCATTTTTTTATTAACGCCGTTGGCTTAGCCAATCCCGGAGTGGAGGCAGCATTTTTGCGGGAACGGTGGCGGAATTTGGACAAGTCGCTAAAAAAATCTGCGCGGCGCCGATTGATATATTAGAAGTTGATATTTCTTGCCCGAACGTGGGCGATGAATTTGGTTGTCCATTTGCTTACAGCGTGGAGGCGGCCAAAGCCATCACCAAAATTGTGAAAAAAAACGCTAAAAAAATACCTATTTCAATGAAATTGTCGCCCAACGCTTGGAACATCGGTGAAATTGCCGCAGCTTGCGAACAGGCCGGCGCCAACGCCATCACTGCCATCAACACCGCCTCTGGGATGGCCATTGACAGCACTTT
>CAYMXY010000036.1:0-10612 GCA_964394525.1 uncultured Gammaproteobacteria bacterium
ATCTTGCGCCGGAAAAAAAGGACGAGCGACGACAAAACCAGTCAGACAAAATTTGTTAAGTAATGGCAGATGAGCCAAATATTTGTTGAACAGATTTGAGACGAACGGAATATACAATGGCATTAGTAAACGACGGCCATGCTTTATCACTTCAAAATTTTCTAGATTGAATAAATTAATTATATCAGCCGAATTTAACCAATTTAATTTTCTAGAAGGCATTTTCAAATGTAACCATTCTGCCAGTTGGAGTAACGGTGACCACAAAAAATTTTGATAAGTGATTATCACTCTAGTATCAGGCTGACAAACTTGGCGCAAATAAAATAATATAATCAAACGTTTCACTGAACTGCAACTCTTCAGCATCCATCACAGAAAAATTTAAAGTTGGATAATTTTTTTTAGCTTGCTCAATCATACCTGAAGAAACATCAATGCCGACACCATATTTTGGCTTCAGTTGATTTAACAAATAGCCATCGCCACAGCCAATTTCCAATAATCGGCTATTCTCGGATACGTTATACCGAAAAAATTTCACTAAATCTTCATAATAATACCAATTACGCTCACGCCATTGTCCACGTTTGGTAGCCTGTTGATTCATTAATTCAATAACAGCCTGATTATTTTGCATTGGTTATTTAAACAATAACAAAATACCTATGATACCTAACCCTATTCCCAACACTTTAGAAAAGGTTAATGGCTCATGAAATGTTATAATTGATATAGCCACAATCAATATAATGCCGGCTATGCTGCTAATCGGATAGGCTTTACTCAACTCCAACTTTGATAATACTATTAAATAAAGTACGAAACTGGCACCATAAGATAACAAAGCAACCCAAAAAGCTGGTTGAAAAAGTAATGTTTCAATCAAAACAATTTTACTTACCGCTCCATAAAAAATTGTACCTGTTTGGCTACATATTTAAGCAGTAACTGCGCAATTACATTCAATGTTACTGCCACCAGTAATAAGAGATAGTGAATCATATAATACGGTATGGTAAGGGGATGTTAAAGTAATGTCAATTAAACACATTTAGACACGCTATCGACAAAATGGATTTTATCTTGCTAGTATAGTAACCATGTTTTTAACTAACTTATTACGCGAGCTGGCCAACCGTTCTAGAATTCAACGGTTTATTGGCGTTTCCGGTGGTCATGTAGTTATTAATCGATCACAAGCAGAACAACTTCAATATGGTGACCAATGGAAAAATGACAGCTTGCCTGCTAAACAATTAGAAATTGTGAAACAAGAATTGGCGGCCATTAAAACATCCGGCAATATGCCCGCCCATATGCGAACCCTCGTAGATGAAATTCGACAATTAGCTTTAGTTAAACCAAGCATCCTAGAAATCGGCTGTTCCAGTGGTTATTATAGTGAAGTGTTTAAACTGGCTGGACTCGCCGTACAATATACCGGCTGTGATTATTCAGAATCATTCATTGCCTTGGCAAAACAGCGCTATCCGCATTTGCCGTTTATGGTATGTGATGGCACTAAATTACCCTACGATAATAATTCCTTCGATATTGCCATTTCCGGCTGTTGTATATTACATATTATAAATTATGAAGCGGCGATTGCCGAAACCGCTCGCGTCGCAAAAAAATATGCTATCTTTCATCGCACACCGGTTCTACACCAACGGGCTACTACCTATACCCATAAACAAGGTTATGGTGTTGACATGATCGAAATTTTGTTTAATGAAAGCGAATTGATGGACTTGTTTAAACAGTATGGTTTGGCTGTCGTAGCTATTCACACACCAGCCTTGAATGTTAAGTTAGTGGAATTAAAAGAACCTGCCTATACGAAAAACTACGTTTGCATGAAAATATAATTAAGGTATATACTAATCCCTATGTCTAAAGGCCATATTAAGACCTTACGAGAAGGAAAAATTGTCTATGCCTTAATTTTTAGTAGTCGACTTACAGCCGATCGGGTACGCTTTTTAACTGGGCAAGATTCAACCTTACAAATTGGTTTGCTTCAGCATCCAGCCGGCACAAGAATACGCGCTCATCGTCATCCTCCTCTCAAATATAAGGTAAATATAACCCAGGAATACCTTTATATTGAATCTGGTGTGGTTGAGACAATAGTATACCGTAATGATTGGTCGGTACTTAAAAGATTCAAACTATCAGCCGGGGACTCGGCCCTGTTCATGGCTGGCGGCCATTCTTTTCGCATCCTAAAGCGCTGTCGCATAATCGAAGTAAAACAAGGCCCATACCCCGGAGATGCTAAAGCAAAAATCTTTAAACCTGACAAATGAAAGTCCCTGTAAATGCCCCACTAATCTCGGAAGAGGCGAAGCACAATGTCGCCGAAGCAATGCAAACTGGCTGGATTTCTTCCGCTGGAAAATTTGTTGAACAATTTGAACAAAGCTTTGCCGATTATTTAGGGCTTAAGCATGGCATCGCGGTAGCAAATGGAACCGCCGCTCTTCACGTTGCCCTATTAGCAGCCAATGTTGGTCCTGGAGATGAGGTAATTGTGCCTGCATTTACAATGATGTCTACTATTTTAGCAGTGTTATATACCGGAGCAAAACCCATCTTTGTGGACTGCGAATTGGATACCTATAACATTGATGTAACGCAAATTGAAGATAAAATTACTGCCAATACGAAAGCCATCTTGCCAGTGCATATCTATGGGCACGCTTGTGAAATGGATGAAATTTTATATATTGCCCAAAAACATCACCTCTGGGTTATTGAGGATGCCGCCGAAGCTCATGGTGGCGAATATAAAGGAAGAAAGTGCGGTACTATGTCGGAGTTATCTTGTTTTAGTTTCTATGGAAATAAAATAATTACTTGTGGTGAAGGTGGAATGGTGCTAACGAACGATGACGCGCTGGCGCACAAATGCCGAAAACTTAAGGACTTATATCATTCCGATCAAAAACGGTTTATTCATGAAGGATTAGGTTACAATTACCGTCTAACTAATGTACAAGCTGCTATCGGTTATGGTGAAATTGAACATATCGATGAATACATTTCTAAGAAACAATGGATGGCTGATTATTACCAAACACACTTAGGTAATATTCCTGGCCTAAAACTACCAACCACCAAACCCTATGTGAAGAATGTATATTGGATGTATGGAATAGTCGTAGATCCTGACGTCTTCGGTATAAATAAAGATGAATTACGCGCCAAGCTCAAAGCCATGGGTATTGATACTCGTGATTTCTTTTATTCACCATCGGTTCAGCCCGTTCTAAAACAATACTCGAATGAGATAAAAACTTTTCCTAATACTGATTTTATTGCAAACCATGGATTATATTTACCTTCTGGTCTCGCCCTAACCGAACCTGAGATTGCCTATGTCTGTGAAACCATTACCAAACTGGCCGTTCGCTAACTTTGGATTACAAATCTTTTCTAGTCTTGTTGAGTAATACTTATACAATATCTAAAGAAAAAATTAGATTACCAAAAATCCTGTCTTGTTCTTTAAAGCCATATCGTTTATAAAACTGGATAGCTTGGGTATTGTTTTGTTTAGTATCTAACATCACTCGCTGAACGCCATGTGGACGCAAAACAGTAATTAACGTATTTATAAGTTTTTTACCAATACCTTTACCCTGTTGGTGTTGATCGACACCCAAAGTTAATATTGAACATAAGGGTTGAGTAAACTGATATAGCAAAAATGAACTAAACTGCCGCTGTTTAATGAATTCAATCAGTCTGTTTGGATGAGATAATATAAACCAAAAAATAGTTATTTTATCCTTCAAAGCCAATGATTCCATCAAATATCTGTTCGTTGCCCCATAATCTGTAGTAGCGCTAATAAAACCAATTATCTTATCCCCCTCTTTAGCGACTAATACAATATTTAACTCTGGTTGCTTTAGTAAGCTATCATATAGGTAAATTAAAAACCAATCACCTATTTTAGCATTCAAGGTATATCCAAGCACTGCCTGATGCAATTTTACAATGTCTCTTAAATCTTTTGGCTGGCAGGATTCAATGATCACAGAACTGAATTATATAATATTAAACAATCGATACTTAATTTTTACAAAAAATAACTTAATGCTAATGCGCATATATTTCAAACCGCGCATAATATAATCCCACATACTACTGCCTGTCTTAGAATATCCTTTAGCACGTGGTAAACAAATGTAAGGAATCTCGATAATTTTATAGCGCAGTAATTTAGTGCGCCCAATCAAATCAATAAAATATTCGCCGTAATCACCGGTTAATTGAATATGTTTGAAAATATCTCGTTTGATAGCGATAAAACCACTAGTATAATCTTTAAAATCCCAAAAAAGCAATGCCCGCACAAATACATTCAACAAACGACTAAGAATAACACCTAACCAAGAATCTTGTGAATTTTTCGTATCTTTCTTGATACTTCCTCCTTCGACAAAGCGAGACCCAACGGCAATGTCATAACCTTCGTCGATCTGCGCTAAAAGCTTCGGCAGATCTTCAGGCGGCATGGAAAAATCACAATCCATCCACATCACCACATCACCCTGTGCCGCAGAAATGCCCTCCGCAATACTATTTGTCAAACCACGATCTTGATAACGAGTAATAAGTCGTAAATTCGGAACTATGCCTTGATTAATTAAAGTCTGTACTGCCGCAGAAGTGCCATCAGGAGAATTATCATCTACCACAATAATTTCATGTGTTTCGGTAATAGCTTTGTCAATAGCTAGAACTAAATCTACAATATTGTCTTTTTCATTATAAGTCGGAAGAATAATTGAAGCTTTCATTAATATAAAAAAAATTAAATAGATGATTAGTGTAATGTCGATGCTTTCATAGGATCATTACCATAATTTAGATTTATTGCCAAGTTTTATCTACCCCGCTCTTGTACCGTAACTAACATTTTGCTATGCTACGATTCAAATGGTTAAACAATTTATCCGGTTTTGTATAACTGGAACAATAAGCGCCGCCATTGATTTTACGGTGTATCTATCACTAACACGTTTATTTGATTTTTGGTCTAAACATCTAGTGACAACCACAATTTTAGCTTTTATTATTGCTAATACTAATAGTTACTTCATGAATAAATATTGGACATTTGAACAAGGCATGGGTTCACATGCAATCCAATATCCTAAATTTATTTTAGTGAGTATTGTTGGCTTAGTTATTAATGCAGCTTTTTTCTTCAGCTTTGTTCATATTTTAAAATTCAATGACATTATCAGTAAAATTATCGTAGCAGCCATTATATTATGCTGGAATTTTGTGGCAAATAAATTTTGGACATTTATTCATAAACCTATACCTAAACTGGCATGAAGAATAATTTTTGTACACTATTTGATCAAAATTATCTTACTCGAGGATTGGCATTATATCAATCATTACTACGGCATGGCGATGATTTTCAGTTGTGGATTCTGTGCATGGACAATGAAACATATACTATTTTGAATAAACTTCAACTTGAAAAAGTAAGTTTGATTAAATTGTCAGATATTGAAGATGAAGCGTTGCTAAAAATTAAGCCAACTCGCACCGCTGTAGAATACTGCTGGACATTAACTCCTTCACTGCCGCTATATATACTAAAAAATCACCCAGAATTATCCGATATTGCTTATTTAGATGCTGATACTTTCTTTTATAGTAGCACGCAACCATTGTATGATGAATTTATTAATTATGACGCTTTAATTGTAAAACATAACTTTGCTCCAGAATTTGAACATAAAGAAAAAGAATCCGGCACATACAACGTTGAATTGTTGATTTTTCGAAATAATGCGAATGGCCAACAAATTTTGCAATGGTGGAGGGAACGTTGTATTGAATGGTGTTTCTTCCGCTACGAAGATGGCAAATTAGGTGATCAATTGTATCTGAATGACTGGCCAGAGCGATTTAGCAAAGTACGCGTGCTACATCATCGCGGCGGTGGAGTTGCTCCTTGGAATGTTGATCAATATCAAATGCAAAAGAAAAAAGGCGGTCTCTTTATTAATGACCAGCCAGTTATCTTTTATCACTTCCACGCCTTCCGCTGGTATCATGAAACTAGGTTACATGGATTACCTATGTATGAACCGGCTGAAAACTATTGGCTGTCATGGACAACAAAACATTATATTTATCAACCTTATTTGCACACCTTGCGCTTCTCCATAAAATTAATTCGTTCGGTTCAATCCGATTTCAATAAAGGTTTTCATGATCATCCAACCAGAACATCATCGCAATGGTTGGTTTATGGAATTAATATGTTGCGTGCTCATCAATTTGCGTTATACCTGTTGGCTAGCAGCATTTTTTTATTCCTGTTAAATCAGTGGCTATGGCCCACGTCTGATGAATTTTTTTATGGCATTCAGGCTAAATCCTTTCAAGCAGCCAGCCAAGGCCTGATGCGTTGGTCTGATATCAATACGGAACATGTTGGTTTAGTGTCATTTTTATCTTTCATTTGGAATATAATTTTCCATCCCAACACCTTAGCTGCTAGTCGTATGGTTATTTTTTCTTATAGTCTTGGCATTATGGCTTTATTATATGGCATTGGTAAGGCAGCCGGATTAGAAAATAAATATCGGATGTGGCCTATATGGTTATTGCTACTGATACCGGGTTTTTGGATATTTTCCGTACGGCTAATGTTGGATATTCCAGCGACCTTCGGTGTGGCTCTAATAGTTTATTTATTAATCAAACGAGCGCCTAGTTACCAAATAGGATTAGCATTGCTTTTGGTTTTATTGCTAAAAGAATACTATATCTATTTAATGTTTTTATTGGTGTTTTGCATGTTAATATTCGACACCTTTTTTATTGCAAAACACAAAAAAACATCCCAAAAAATTCTGTTCTTTATAAAAGATATTTTTTTAATTATACTACCAAGTTTGATAGCCATAGTTTTATTTTTGGATTTTAATATTTTGCCGTATCCACGCTTATTGGAAAATAGTTTATTATTTGTCTTAGGTGATATTTTTATTGCCATAAATAAAGGCATTCTTTTATTATTGGGGCAAACTTCTAATTTAGTTACAACTACTGCTCCCTTTCCAGAAATTATTTCAAGTCCAACCGTCATAGAACCAAATATTATTACAGATGGTGCAGTGGTAGAAACTGTAACAACAACAGTAACCAATCCTCCTCCTATTCCAGAATTGATTAATGCTGCTGCAGATTTACAGTTAACCGGTACTATTGGTGAAGGAATTATTAAATCAACTGCAAACTATCCCGTACAAAACTTTTTTACGCGTTGGTGGTGGATATACAAATATAATCTCTCAGATGTTGATGTAACTTTATTAATGCTGCCGCTGGCTGTAATTGGTATTGGCCTTCGAGGTAAAAACCTGATTAGTTATTTTCAAAACCAATACATGAAGGTTAGAGCGGATATTATAATGTTCATTTTATTGATTCTTTTTCTCTATTTTAATTATCATGAAGCCGACAATAAGCATGGTTTTCGAATTACTATACCAATTATTATTGCTCTAATTTATTTTGCAACGTTCGGGCTACGTAGCTTGACAGAAAAAATTCAACTGCGCCAAACACTAGCCTTTGGGTTGCTGACGGCTGGTTTATTACTTGCCTATGGTATTAGTATCCAAGACATTATTTATGGCAGTGTGTTGGCTAATGAATCTTTTTTTAATTTCTTGTTTGTATATAAAAATTATGTATTTATGGTTGGATATGCGGTAATGGCGTTTTGTTTTATTTTTTCCCAAAGATTAAATTTGTGTGGAAATATTGGGTATTATTAATTGTCTTGATCATCTTTTTTGCCTCAAAATTCATACCATTTTATTTGGATAATAAATTGAGCCTATCAACCTATGGTTATTACTATGGCGTTGAATCTGCCACTAAAATTTTACACCAGCTAAGCACCGCTGATAATGTAATCTATAGCAATATTCACCCATATAAAGTGCAGTACTTAGCAGATGACCCTAGAATTGACAACACCGGTGCTCAACCTAAAGTGCGCACCTTCCAAAAAAATTATCCTGAACTTTACTTACGCTTCCTACTGGATGACACATTCATGGATTCTCTAACACGTTATGGGGTTAATTATGTTTTTATTGTAAACGATCAATACGATCAAACTGAATTAAAAATATTTAATGACATTCGGAAAAATAACCCTAAAGATTTTAAAGTAGTTAAAAAACAATACCTAAATAACCGCTTACAATGGGCGCTCTATAAAGTTATCTCTCCGAAGATCAAATGAATGCGCTGCCGTTAATTCAAATAATCTGATTGATGATAGTGCAGATTCGCTTAACGTCTGTTTGAGTCAATCCCGGATACATTGGTAATGATAGTGACTGTCGACTAAGCCGCTCACTGATTGGTAAATGATAACGCCGACGCAAAAATTTGAAAGCCGGCAATTTATGCAGCGGCCACGGATAATGAACTTGCGTAATAATACCGGCGGCAGCCAACTGTTTTTGCAAGGCATCACGTTGCTGCGTTTGAATAACATAAAGATGAAAGACGTGTCGCCGATTTCCTTGAATGACCGGTTTTTTTATTTTTGGATTATTAATTTCTTGATTGTACCACTGAGCAATTGTTTGTCGTTTTTGAATAAATTTATCAAGCTGGCGCAATTTAATTCGTAAAATGGCGGCTTGCATTTCATCAAGCCGGGAATTATAACCAACCGCTGTATGATAATACTTGGTTGTTTGGTGACCATTGTGCAGCATACTAATTTTTTCTGCTACCAGTTTATCATTCGTGACCACCGCGCCACCATCGCCGATTGCTCCTAAATTTTTCGTTGGATAAAAACTGTAGCAGGCAATGTCACCAAACGTTCCCACCATGCGACCGCCCACCTTTGCCCCATGCGCCTGACAACAATCTTCAATCACTTTTAAGTTATGTCGTCGCGCCACCTTAATTACCCCAGCAATATCACAAGCTTGTCCGAAAAGATGTACCGGAATAATAGCCTTAGTGCGGCGAGTAACCGCGCGCTCCAACTGGCAAGTATCCAAATTAAACGTGTCTGGATCAATATCAACAAATACTGGTGTGGCGCCAGAATAAATAATAGAAAAGGCGGTGTAAGCCGCGGTAAATGGTGAAGTTATCACTTCATCACCTTTACCAATTTTAAACGCCTGTAACGCCAGAAATAGCGCCTCGGTGCCATTGCCAACACCAATGGCATATTTACGATTTGCGTAATGCGCGAACTCCTTTTCAAAAGCACTCACTTGGGGACCAAGCACATATAAACCACTATCCAACACATCGGCAATGGCTTTTTTAATATCCTTACTCAATAGCGTATATTCATCTTTGGGGTAAGAAGTATAGAGCGACATATTTACCAATAATGATGATGATATTTTTTATAGTAGGCAAAAGTACGACGCAGCGCCTCAACTAATGTGACCTGCGGCTCCCAACCCAACTCAGTCTTGATCTTAGTATAGTCTCCGTAGTAATCGCCAATATCAATGCGTTTCTTTTCTGGCGGGAATGGAGTAATCGTATATTTTCCTTGGCGATTAATTTTAATCATCAGTTTCGTCAAATCAAGCAAACTAATCGGCTTACCACCTAAATTATACACTTTACCAACGGCGCGCTTAGAAATCCCAGCCAATAACAACGCTGCAACTACATCATCCACATAATTTATGTCGCGCACTTGCAAACCATCGCCGAATAATTGAATTGTTTTACCCTCAATCAACAAACGAATAAACCAAGGAATAAAACCCTGCCGACTGTGTTTCATTAACTGACGCGGGCCAAAGGTATTGGTTAAACGCAACGCCACAGTCTTTAAGCCATACACGTTATGGTAAAGCGTATGATACCATTCGCCGGCAGCCGTATTAATTCCGTTTACATCCACCGGGTTAATCGGGTGAGATTCTTTTACCGGCAAATGCTGCGGCCGACCGTAAATTTGTCGAGTGGAAGATAGTACTACCACCGCTTTCGGATTGTTACGCCGCACCGCCTCCAACAAAGATAACTGAGCGGTGCAATTAATCTCTAAGTCGGAATAAGGATCGGTCATGCTGTCGATGTGACTTAACTGTCCGGCCAGATTAAAAATAATATCCTGATCGCGCACCAAATAATTGATGCCGTATTTATCGCGCATGTCTGAAATGTTTACGGTGAGTTTGTTTTTAACCGGCGCGATATTAAAAAAATTTCCGCCGTAAGCTTCAATCATCGAATCCAGCACCGTCACCGTTGCGCCCAGCTTCACCAACTGAATAGCCAAATTGCTGCCGATAAACCCAAGGCCGCCGGTGATAAGAATTTTTTTGTGGTGATATTGTTTAAACTTTAAGTTGGGTGAAGATTTCATGTTCGAATGTTTCAGTCATTCGTTCAAGTGAATAATGTTCGGCAAATAACTTTAACGCATTTTTACTTAACTGATTACGCAGTTTATCATCGCTTAACCACTGTGTCAATTTGTCGGAGACGGCTGCTGGAGTATTGGTAACGGTCGCGCCAGCTTGATATTGATCCAGCCACGGTAGGTCAGCTTGCGGCA
>CAYMXY010000037.1:0-2623 GCA_964394525.1 uncultured Gammaproteobacteria bacterium
AGCGCATCCTTGACATGGATGAGGTCAGTGGTTCGAGCCCACTATCGCCCACCAAGATAAATAATTAATGTAAATAAATAATTAATGTAAATTTATGGTTAAATCAAAATCACTTATCTTAGCGCTAAGTCTTGCGGGCTCACTAATAGCTCCGATAACGGCCAGCGCTCATTACTATTCAGGAAAGGCATTTTTTGAGGGAGAATGGCGGACAGATCTTTATCAATACTTTGGCGGCTGTGAAAATGATGATAAGACTGAATGTTTAGATTCAGAAAACACCAGCTGGAGAGATAATACATTTTTTAATATTGGGGAATTAAACGTCAAACAGTGTGTATATCAGGTGGCCGGACCGGGAGTGGATGATCATGGCAAATTTGTCTTCAAATATTCGTATCGTTTTTTCACCGAAGAAGCAGCTGACAGCACGGCGGACAAAGGAATTATCAAAATAAAAGACATTGCCAATAATCAACTCTATTATTATCGAGAAATTTTTCCAGCCGCTGCTACTGATGATTGGACTAGCGTTAGAGTAGTGCTGCCGACTGAAGCCTTAACTAAACAATTACAAATGGTATTTGAAGTGGTGAACGATAGTGCCCGAGTGTCGCGAATGCATATAGATGCAGTATCGGCAGATTATTTTTCCAAACCTCAAATCACTGGTACAGTCGAGCATGAGCAAGCTGGGCAAGATGAGGTAGTTAGCGGAGCAACTGTAAAATTAATGAATATTTCTAAAACAAGAACATACGCGACTACTACCACAAACGAAAATGGGAATTTTACCTTCTTTCCAGTAAAGAGAAATACTAAGTATCGCGTGGTTATTGAAGTTAATGGTGAAACAGTGGCTACCAAAAAAATACCAGAACTTTCTAGAGGTGAGTGGTATCAAACTAAATTAAGCTACTAGCAAAAAATCACGCAGCTACAGCAGTGAATCTATTAGGCAATTATGAACTTATCTTCCAATCACAAATTATTGGCCTCCTCTTTTCTCTCGATCTTGCCGGTAATAATAATTTTCTCTCTGTTTTCCAAATTACTAGATGTGCAAGCCGCTGGTTACGGTTATGGCGGTTATGGTTACGGTGGTTCTGGTTCGGGTTACGGTTATGGTTATGGCACAACTACTACCACGCAAATGAACTGCTTACTCTCACTATCAAGTAGTGACAATGAATATTGTTGGGTCAAAGGCGCCTTCAACAAAGTCGGCCCAGTCACAGCCGCCGATACCCAAAATATTACTTTAGCTAGTACTTCAGTTCAAAAAGCCTATACTTGGCAAGACATTACTACCGTTGATATTACCGGAAAGTATGTGGTCATGGTTGCTTGGGCGTCAGCGGAAGTTGTACGCACCGGCAGCATCACTGGTGTACCTTATCTTTATGGTTATCAAATGAACGGCAGCAAGATAGTTAGTTATTTGCAAAATTCAGAGTTGCGTTTCAACGGTTCGGCTAACAGTTGGGATACGGTTTCCGCCATTTTCCCAATTTCACAAACCAGTGACAATATTCGATTATTTTGGAAACAAGGTTTGAAATCTGGAGAAGTTTACGATGGCAGCAATGTTTATTTTGAAGACACGGCAGTATATATTGCTGATACCGAAGAAGAAGCAGAAAACTTAGTTACTTTCTTCATGCTTCCTGACAGCAGACCCACGCCTGAGGTACACTAGATTTCGGCATAAAACTAGACGGTTAGACCTTTTTTCGATAAACTAATGATATGAAAAAAACCATCTATATTTTATTTATTGTTCTAACGCTGATCATCGTTCTGTTGGTTGGCGTGGCCGCTTATTATTTTGGTCGAGCGCAACAGCCAACGCCGATTACTGAAATAAACAACAACCAAAATGTCAATCAACCGGAAAATACCAATGAAACCACAAATACTTCAACTATCTCAAACCAGCCAGCGGTTGAAGAAAGTATAACCAACGATACCGAAACAATCGAGTCAATCACGCTAGTCACCGACCCGGGCGTTAGTTGGCTAGCCGAGCCTGCTCAAGTGGGTAATCTCAGCTGAAGGAGAGATCACTTATTTCAAAATTGCCGATCTGTCCGACGGCGGCACGTTAATTTACGCCAAGGTTTCAACTTTAGGAACTTTTGTGGCGCGGTTTCGAAGCGACGCGGCTGGCCAATATTATTTATTGAGCAAACATTCCGATCAAAACTTAAGTACTAATGCGGCTACGGCATTAACGGGCGATGTTATCGTGGACGACACTACCCAATATCTTTCCTTAACATATCCGGATAATATCACCCTTAATGATTTAACTTTAGTTCAAGGCTGGCCGCCGTTCACTTATAACCAACTGTTTGCCGACAGTACTGCTGATACTGCGGCCAGTTTATTCGGCGAAACGGCGCTTGGTCCGGTGTATACCATTGTCACCGAGGTAGAAACACCAACCAACAACGGTTTAATTCAAATGAAAAAATATCTATTGAAACTGGCCGACAGTTCAACCGTTACCTATTTGGTAAAAAAAGAATTTTTAGCCGATGATGGCACATTAATAGCTAGTATTGATAATCCTGACTACAATTTCGGTGAGCGGACATTTTTAAGAGCGTTAGTATCTGAC
>CAYMXY010000037.1:2633-4850 GCA_964394525.1 uncultured Gammaproteobacteria bacterium
GACGGCTGCGGTTTTCCGAATAACGGCGATCAATTTGTTCAGGAGCTAACACCTGAAAGGCTCACCGCCATTGGCACCGCGCCGGAAGGCACCCTTTATACTCTCACCAACAACACTGATCCTTTAATGCAACTGGCTTACGATACTTATAAAATCGGGCGGGAGTACGAAGGCAGCACCGAGACAATTATTTCTATTGAAAAATTTGCCGCTCAACAACCGATGCTGGTATGGTTAGATCCGGTGGGAGATTATTTAGTATTTTTAGCGTCTGATTACGCGCCTTTGGTGGAGTGCGGTAAGCCGGTGATTTACCTTTACCCAACCGCGCCGCTGTCTGTAAATGTTCAAGTGGAAGCGGCGATAACAACCAGCGAGCCGACTTATAATCAAGGTTGGAATGTATGGGCAAAACCATCTGGCCAACTAACTACTGCTAGCGGGGAACAGTTCAACAGTTTATTTTGGGAAGGCAAAGGTAAAGGAGTGTATCCAGAAATTACTAAAGGTCGAGTGGTGGCGCGCATAAATGTTGCTGAAGAATTAAGTCAAGATTTAACCGCCTTGGGTCTAAACGATACAGAAATTGCCGACTTTTTGGAATTTTGGTTGCCTCGCATGCCGAACAGCAAATATATTCGTTTAACCTGGTTACAAACAAAAGAAATGAACGCGCTGGCGCCCCTTCATATTACGCCGCAGCCAGATACAATTATTCGAGTATTCTTAGATTTTGCCGGACAAGATACGGCCACCACCAATTTGCCACTACAGAAACTCACCACCATCCCGCGCCGCGGTTTTACTGTGGTTGAATGGGGCGGGCTGTTGGAATGACAACGCGTTCAGCTAAACGCACCGTGTTCGCGCTGGTTGGCGCGCTGCTTTTTGTGGTAATTGTTGGAGTAGTTGGATTTTTAATAGGTCAATCTTTTGTGCCTGCGCCGGTGCTTCCGCCAATTCAAAATGCGTCCATTACTCCAAATCTAGAAAAAAAATTTGAACCGCTCGTGGCTGTAGCGCCACATCACGATTTAGTAAAACAACAACGACGTGATTTTTTTGCGCAGCTTACTAATTCCACCCAGCCAAAAATAATAGTTCTGCTTTCACCTAATCACTTTGATACCGGAAGTAGCAACATTATCACCACCACCCAGAGTTGGAATGTAGCCAGCGGACAAAGCACTATCGCGCCAGCCACTGAATTAGCCACTGTTTTGACAAACAAAGGTTTAGTCCAAGATGAGGCAGCCGCCTTCACTCAAGAACATGGAATTAAAAACATGCTCTCAGACATTCACGATTATTTTCCAAATGCTAGCCTCTTACCCGTGATCTTCAAAAATACTGTGACGCCAACCGAAGTTGAAATGTTCACCGAAACGTTATGGAAAAATTGCGGTGGTGACTGCGGTTTAATTGCTTCAGTGGATATGTCGCACTATCAGCCGGCGGCGGTGGCGGCTATTCACGATATTAAAACGCGGCGCGCTTTGGCCACACGTGATCAAACTGAAATTTGGCAAGCCGAGGTTGATTCAAACGCAGCTTTAGCCAGCTTAACGCAATGGGCAACGCTTAATGAGCTGCCGCGGTTTAAGGTTTTTGCTCATACCAACTCGGGCGAGCTGACTGCCAATCCAGATGCCGAAACTACTACGCACATTTTTGGCTCGTACCATAGTGGTGAAGCGTTGTTGCCGCCAGCCAGCGTTACCTTTACCTTCGCCGGAGACGGCATGTTCGGCCGTGAGATCGGTTATCAATTTCAACAAGACAACTTCAAGGAATTGTTTGCTAATTTTGGTCAACGCACTTTTTGGGGCACAGACATCGCTTGGATTAATCTGGAAGGACCAGTCAGCGATCAAACTATTTGGCAAGATCGCCAACCGGCCGATCTGGTATTTAATTTTTCAAAAGAAACTATCGCCGCTTTAGAGTATTTGAAATTAACGGTGGTTGGTTTGGGGAATAATCATACCGGCAATCAAGGCACAACCGGCTTGGAAACAACTCGGCGCTTACTCAACGAAGTCGGCATTGTTTGGCACGGCAATCCTAACCAAGTTACGGCTGAATCGGTTTATCATTACACTGCCGGCGAACTGCCCGTAACGCTGATTGCCGTAAATGCGCTGGCAGGCACAACCGGCGTGGAAGAGTTGCTGCAGCAAACTGAAGCAGCCGGCGAATACAGTATTGTTCTGCCGC
>CAYMXY010000037.1:4860-5454 GCA_964394525.1 uncultured Gammaproteobacteria bacterium
AAACACAATGCCAGCCAAGAGCAATTGGCACGGCAGTGGCTAGCCGCCGGCGCCGATTTAATTATCGGCGGTCATCCGCATGTAGTGCAAGACGCTCAAATAATAGATGGCAAGCTGGTATTGTATTCACTGGGAAACTTCGTGTTTGATCAAACATTTTCAGAAGAAACACAACGGGGTTTAATTATTACCGGTGAATTGACTGCTGAAAATTTGAAAATCGTACTAGTGCCCATTCGTAGCCTAAATTTGAAACCGGAAATTCTTAGCGGCGCGGACAAACAACAATTAATTGACCGCGTATGCGCCAATCTGGAAGATTATTGTCAAAACGGCATCATCAACCTTCCTAGAAAATAATATCAATCGCCGACCGATTATTAGTAAATTGAATGGTCGCCAACGTTTATTATACCAACTTTGCCTTCATCCAGAAATTGAAAAAGAACACCAATTGTCTTAATTGTCGTTATTTAGTATTATTGGTTAAACTGTTATGAACCTATTATCAATTATTATTACTATCGCTGGCTTAACGCTGTTTGAGACAATCAGCAGCGTCGATAACGCTATTATCAATGCCGAGGTGCTTTC
>CAYMXY010000037.1:5464-7253 GCA_964394525.1 uncultured Gammaproteobacteria bacterium
ATGCAGACAAGAGCCCGACGGTGGTTTTTGTTTTGGGGATTGTTGGTGGCCGTATTCTTGATTCGAGGTTTTTTGCCGCTATTGATTGTTTGGGGAACTAATCCGGCACTTGGTCCGGTGGGCGCTTTTCTAGCAACTTTTAGCAGCGATCCCAGAGTGATTGCAGCGGTCGAGCAGTCTGCACCTATTCTGCTGATCGGCGGTGGCACATTTTTAGTGTTCCTGTTTTTCCACTGGCTTTTTTTGGAGACAAAAAATTTTGGTTTAGTCGGTGAAAAATTTTTTTACCGTCAAGGTGTATGGTTTTATGCAGTGGTTTCGGTACTGCTCACAGCCATAGTGTATCTGGCCTTGAAGATTAATCCGGCCATGGCCTTTGGCGCGGTAGTGGGCTCGACGGCTTTTTTCATCACCCATGGTTTTAAGCAAAATGCCGAGCAAAGTGAACAGAAATTATTAACTAAAGGCAGCATGTCGGATATTAGTAAAATTCTTTATCTTGAAATAATTGACGCAACTTTTTCAATTGACGGTGTGTTGGGCGCTTTTGCTTTTACCTTGTCGGTGCCGTTGATTTTAATTGGTAACGGTATAGGCGCTTTTGTAGTGCGGCAAGTGACTATTGGCAACATTGATCGTATCAAGCGGTATCGTTATATAAAAAACGGCGCGATGTACTCAATTTTGTGTTTAGGCGTCATTATGTGGTTTGACAGTTTCGGGATCCATATTCCCAGTTGGGTGTCGCCGCTCATCACCTTCATAATTGTCGCCTACTTTTTTTCCAAATCACTTCGGTCTAGCGGACCGCCTGTCGTAAACGCAGCAACATCAAGCCATTAACAACCGCCATATACCAAGATAGTACAATTACCAGCGGCGTTAGCAGATTTAAGTTGGTTCCAATAAAAAGGATAATCGCCAATAACAGCAGCGGCCGTGACCGAATAATCAACCGAATTGGCCGACCAAGCCGATTCAACGCAATCGTCAACCATAACATCAAAATATACAACACCAAGTAAGTCGCTCCCCAGACCGGTTCAATCCAATGTAAGGCAATAGCGCTCAACACCACCGCCGTTATGCTAAAAATATACAAGATAATTTTGGTAATCGCTCCTTGTTCAGTTTCAACATTTTGATAACGCGCCAATGGGCCAACCAAACCAGCCGTCATCAGGTACACACAAAAACCAACCACTGCCGCCGCTACGCTCTGCCAAACTAAAGCCAAACTCACCAAAATAGCAATCATTTCAACGGCATTAAGATGAGTTGGGCTTACACCAAAATAAGTTAAAAAATTTAGGATCGGTTTTAACCAGTGTACCCGCCAGCGGCGTAATTCAAGCACGGATTCTTTTTCGGCTTCACTATAATAATTGGTGAAACGGTCGTCATTTTGATAAATTTTTCCTTCATATAAACGGAAAGCTTTTATAAAAGTTTCACACACCACGCTGTAAATTTTATAAAAACCGAACCATAAATGAAAATTGACAGTTGTTTGGTAGAAATTAGTGCGGCGATTGGTAATGATAGTTTGCCAAATGGCGGCGCGCGTTGGTTGAGCAGGATCGTTTACCAACATACCGCTGCCGATTTCGCTGATAACATGCGCATCAGAACCGCCGGTGTAAAGTTTTACTTCCGGAAACTGATAATACAATTCAGGCAGTGTATCCACCACTTCAATATTAGCGCGGCGACGCGGTTGGATATGTGACCAACCGGTATGATCCAACATCCAACGTAAACCCTTAAAACATGAATTATGGATTTCCAC
>CAYMXY010000037.1:7330-8856 GCA_964394525.1 uncultured Gammaproteobacteria bacterium
AACGAATATATTTGACCATGGCCATCACTCCAAGTTGTTTTGGAACTAATAATTTTTGATGACGAAAAATTTGTTTACCCACAGAAAAAACAATTATATCCACCCCCTCATTGGTAAGCGCTTCCAAACCAGGGAAAATTTGCGTGCGCGCCGTCGGCGGCCGCTCTTCACACAGCAAACGATAAGCGCGTTCCGGATTTTTGAAAACGTGTTCAGTTATTATTACTACGTCAAGTCCGGTGGCCGTAAACCGTTCCCAAATTTTTTGGCAATGACGCCGCGCCCGCCGATCATTTTTTGACAGGTTAGGATGGAAATGATAATCTACCAACATTAATCGCACTCTAGAACAATTAGTTTGATCTGACAATGGCTCAAAAATTCGCTCGGTCTTCATTCTCAAAAAAACGACCCGGATATCATCAAAAACGCATCGCCAAGATCCGCGGAGAAATTATTCATCCCCACGATGTTAACCGGCGCGGCGGAGTAATTTCGTGGCGTATTTTTCGGATGATGTCGGAAATGGTTGATGGCTACGAATTTCTTTCTGGTTTGCGTAAAGAAATTACTGTCTTCGGTTCAGCTCGCACCAAACCCGGCACGCGCTATTATTTGGAGGCGGAAAAACTTGGGCGAATGTTGGCCAATGAAGGGTATTCCGCTATTACCGGCGGCGGCCCGGGTATCATGGAAGGAACCAATAAGGGCGCTTATGAGGCCGGCGGCGAATCACTCGGTTTAAACATTCAACTTCCGCAGGAACAACGCGTTAATCCTTATGTGAAAAAAGGGCTCGGTTTTCATTTTTTCTTTACTCGGAAAGTGATGTTGACTTCGCCGTCGCAAGCCTTTGTGGTATTTCCCGGCGGCTTCGGCACATTAGATGAATTTTTTGAAGTGCTGACGTTGATTCAAACGGGAAAAATGCCGCGGGTGCCGTTAATTTTGATGGGGAAGGAATATTGGTCAGCTTTAGATGAATTTTTGCGTGCCGAGGTGCTAACGCATCATGAAGCAATCGATCCGGAAGATTTGCGCATTTACACAATTGTAGATACGGCTGACGAGGCGATGCGCCTTATTCGTAAGACCAGTGAAAGCGATTACCTTAAATAATACGGTCGGTCAGCTGTCAGTGAAAACGGCAGCGACAGCGGCGGCGACAAAAATAGTGGCGCCGCTCGCCCCGACTTTGGCGTTAGCTGCCGTCAGCCCAAATGCAAATTTGTCGGTGCCGATACTGGCCGAGACAGACGATTATTTGGTGGTGAATAAACCAGCCGGTTTGGTGGTGCATCAGAGCGTGTCGCATCCGGCGCCGGATACTATGGTGAATGCTCTGCTGGCTCAATGGCCGCCGTTGGCTAAGGTCGGTGATGATTTGGTGCGGCCGGGTATTGTGCAACGACTAGATCAAGACGTGTCTGGTGTGATGGTAGTGGCCAAAACACCAACTGCTTTTAATGATTTGAAAGATCAATTTCAGCGGCGACTTGTTGATAAAAAATATTTGGCCTTGGCGC
>CAYMXY010000037.1:8866-10587 GCA_964394525.1 uncultured Gammaproteobacteria bacterium
GACGTTTTAATCAAAGTAGCGGTACTATCAATTTTCCATTAGCGCGCTCGGCTCGCAATTATTCCAAAATGGCGGCGTTGCCGGCTAAGTCAGAGAATGTGGCCGCTGACGCCGCTTCGACTGCTAAATCTGCCATCACCCATTACACTGTACTTAAACAATGGCAGCATTATGCTTTGCTTGAGTTGCATCTAGAAACTGGGCGTACTCACCAACTACGGGTGCATCTAAATGCCATTGGTCATCCGCTGGTTGGAGAACAGGTTTATTTGCCAAGGCACTTTCGTTCACGCCTGCAACCGGGCCGGATTTTTTTACATGCCGCCAGCCTCGGTTTTACTGAGCCTAATGGCCTGCAGGTTAATTATGCTGCGCCGTTGCCAGCCGAATTACAGCAGATCCTTGACGGTTTTTCTAATCTTCCCTATACTAATCACGGTTAATTCTTAATTCGAGTCCTGAATAAAGTATGGCTACATTACCAGAATTGAAATCGGGTTATACCGTAAAATTACATCTTCGCGTTGCTGAGGGCAAAAAAGAACGCACTCAAATTTTTGAGGGGATCATATTAAGTATTCACGGCCAGATCCCAGAGACACGCACCATCACAGTGCGAAAAGAAATTAAAGGGTACGGCGTGGAAAAAATAATTCCGCTGGCCATGCCAAGTTTAGAAAAAATTGAAGTGGTTAAGAAAGCACGGGTGCACAGACAACGATTGTATTATCTACGATCATATCGTAAGCGTTTAACCGAGGAGATTGTTCCAGCCGCTGCTTAGGCAAAGTTTAAGCGTTTGCTAATTTTCAAGGACATGGCCTGCCTTGAATAATAAATAAATTTTGTTATAATTTACGCGCTGTTTAAGATTACCGAACGTGAACCTAAAAACTAGCAGTTTTTGGGTTAACGTTACCAATAGGCGCGGGTGGTGAAATAGGTATACACGCAGGCTTGAGGTGCCTGTGCCGATAAAAAGGCTTGGAGGTTCGAGTCCTCTCCCGCGCACCAAAACTTCAATTTTACATCTTGTCTAGATTGAGCTATATTTAATTTATCTGATCATTAAAACCAACGCCTATGTGTCCAACATGCGAACATGAACACGAGCCGGGTCAGAAATGCCCCATTTGTGGTTGCAGCGCTGGTGCATAAATGTAGAAATCTGTTTTTCACAATAGCCCCAATTAGGGGTTATTGTGTTTATTAAGGTTAGCTATTATTGACAGCCGCTAGCTTTTTTCATATTTTTTGATAAACTATCTAATGCTTTGCTTGCGGTTCGGGACGGTTAGCTCAGTTGGTTAGAGCGCCTCGTTTACACCGAGGAGGTCGAAGGTTCGAATCCTTCACCGTCCACTATGATTGTACGATTTTTGATTGGACTAGGATTAATTGTTGTCAGTGTGTTTTTAATTGTTAAAACTGAATTGATGATTTCATTTTTTGGTCGGATCGCTTGGGCGTAAGAAAAATTGGGCGCCGAAGGTGGCACCCGCATTTTTTACAAAATTATTGGTGTCGGCATGATTGTCTTGGCTTTCCTGATTATGTCTGGTAAGATAGTCACGCTGTTTGATTGGATCTTTAATAGAGGAGCCTAAAAAAATAGTAAACCAAAGTCGCGTCGACTTTAAGTCGTTGTGACGAGAGGCATTATTAGGGGAATTGGGCCCGTAGCTCATTTGGTAGAGCGCCGCATTTGCACTGCGGAGGTG
>CAYMXY010000038.1:0-9748 GCA_964394525.1 uncultured Gammaproteobacteria bacterium
TGGCGAAAAAAAATTGATAAATTATTTTTACCGCCGGTGCTGTTTGGACGATTTCAACGTGCCTGTAGGCGGCCAACTCGGCCATCGCCAATTATTTATCCGGGGGTGGTGACGATGGCGTCGGCTGACCACGGCTGGGGTAAAATTCACAGCATTACTAAACGGCGCTATCAAACGATGTTTTCACAAGCGCAACGACATCTTCGTTTGGGTGACATTTATCAAGTCAATTTAAGTCATCGGCTAAAATTTGATTTAGCAGCGCATGGTGACGGAATTACGCGCGGTGGCGCCGGCATGGCGTTGGCCGAAGAATTATTTTGGCGTTTATTTAAGGCTCAACCAACTCCGTTCGCGGCTAAAATTATTTTGCCGGGTTTAGCTATTGTTTCCGCTTCACCGGAATTGTTTTTACGCTTGAACAATGGCCTGGTGGAAACGCCCAATGAAAGGCACCCAACCGCGCGGACGCACCGTCGCCGAAGATAGCCGCCGGCGCCACCATCTGCTAACTAGTGAAAAAGAACGAGCTGAATTAGATATGATAATAGATGTGCACCGGAATGATTTGGCGCACACGGCTCGCCCCGGCAGTGTGCGAGTTATTCGTCGGCGCGAACTAATACCGTATCGCACTGTTTGGCAAGCGCAGGCGCGTGTTCAAGCGCGACTGCAACGCGGCTATTCACCGCTCGATCTGCTAGCTACTTGTTTTCCGGCTGGCTCGGTTACTGGTGCGCCCAAATTACGCGCCATGGAAATTATTCATCAACTTGAACCAACGCCCCGCCACGTTTATTGCGGCGCCATCGGCTATCTAACTGCACGCGGCGACATGGAATTTAATGTGGCCATTCGCACCGGCATTTTGCAAAACAATACCTTTTATTATTACGTCGGCGGAGGTATCACCTTAGATTCAACCCTAACAAAAGAATGGGCGGAAACTTTCGCCAAGGCCGCCATTATTCTATACTGTAGCCATGGCCAAAACTGCTATCACTATTTCAGTAAACGGTAAACGCTGCCGCTGGCTGCGACTGCGCGGCGATGAACCTGAATTCAATTTTGGCTATGGAGTATTTGAAACGCTGCGTACTTATCATGGCCAGCCGTTTGCACCACAAGCGCATTGGCAACGTTTACGCCGATCGGCGCGCGCCATTAGTTTGAAGATTGAACCGACGAATGACCAATTAACCAATTGGCTAGGGCGTCATTGTCGCCGCGGATTTGATATTAGATTGAAATTGATTGCAGCGCCGCAACGCATTTATATTATCTCTACGCCATTGCGCCTAAACGCTAATTGGTATCGTGACGGTGTGAAGTTATGCACTTATCAAAGTCGCCGAGTTGATCCGGTGGTAAAAAGTTTAGCGCGGATCCGGGAATATATGGCGAACAGCTACGCTGAACAACATGGCTGTTACGATGCTTTGCTAATAAACGAGCGCGGCCAAATGGTTGAAGGATCGCACAGTAATGTTTATTTGGTTTTAGACGACAAAATTATTACTCCACCTGATAATATATTGCTGGGAGTTACCCGCGAGATTATTTTACGGTTAGCGCGTCCGCTTTATAAAATTCGTTTCCGGCCGATCACTCGGGCGGATCTCGCTCGTGCCACGGAATGTTTCTTAACGCTAACGTCGGCCGGAGTGGTGCCGGTTAGGCGGATAGATAGCCAAATAATTGGCCGTGGGCAAGTGGGACAAGTGACTAAACAACTGATGCAATTATTCCAAAGTTATGTCGACAAACGCTGTTCGTCTGCTCGGAATACTTAATGTTACGCCGGATTCTTTTTCTGACGGCGGATTATTTTTGTCGCCGGCCGCTGCCGTGCGCCAAGCCTTACGCCTGATTGCTGAAGGCGCCGACGCTATTGATATTGGCGGCGAATCAAGCCGACCGGGCGCCAAACCTGTGCCAGCGGCGGAAGAACTGCGCCGTGTTATTCCAGTTATCAAAGCACTGCGTAAAAAAACACGTCAACCTATTTCCATTGACACTTACAAACCAATGGTCGCGGCTGCTGCCTTAGCCGCCGGCGCCAATGTCATTAATGATATCACCGGTTTACGCGACCCAGCTATGCTTAAATTGGTGGCACGCGCTCGCTGCCAAGTAATATTGATGCATATGCAAGGCCTGCCCGGCACCATGCAACGCCGACCGCATTACCACGACGTGGTGCAGGATATTTCTAAATTTTTTCATAAACAATTGACCGCCGCCGAACGCGCCGGCGTTAAACGTTCAAGAATTATTCTTGATACCGGTATTGGTTTCGGCAAAACAGTTCAACATAATCTTACCATACTCAAACGACTCAACGAATTCAAACTGTTCGGTCTGCCAATAATGATTGGTGCATCGCGTAAATCATTTATCGGTAAATTAACCAGCGTTCCAACCAATCAACGATTAGCTGGAACGCTGGCAGCACATTTAATAGCTGTTCAAAACGGCGCTAGTTGGTTGCGCGTCCACGACGTGTCCGCCCACCGTCAGGCCTTAACCATCGCTACAAAGTTAGGAATGTTTTAAGTTCGCTGTTCCACCCCAACTGCAACCTGCATACTCATGTTCGTAGTTACCAATAATTTTTCTTTTATCGGTTAATCTGGCTTTGATTACGTAGTCTTCGCCAGCGCCGCCGTACTCTAATCGAATCCTACGAACACCGTTGCGCCGAAAAATTTTCCCACCGCTGGCCAAAATTCTTGTATCATCATCGAACTTCACGGTAGCTGAAGTAATTTTTCCGGTCGATAAAATTGTTTTCAAATTAACAATCAGATCACCATCCTGCGCCGTGTCGCCGCAAGTATCATAAGTATCGTCCCAGCTGCCGACATAACGACCTTCGAAACGAGAATAATCGGCGGCGGTGGCCGCAAAGGGCAGAACAGTTAACAGGGCAGTTAAGCCCGCATAAATCACTTTTTGCATAGGCAAATAGTTAAATAATTAATTAGCTTATTTTCTCAATAGCGCAGTAGCGACATTCACCGCAAAACCGATCAGCAGCTTCCAAAAAAGTTAGCTGCTTGATTTCATTGTACACTCGTTCTAGATCAACGCGCAAGGCCGCAACATCCTCGCCCTTAAATTCATAATGTTTTGAGATAAATTCCCCAGTGCGTTTGCTTTTTTGAACGAAATGAATTTCGCCGCTAGCGGCAGTTAAACCTAATTCTTTGGCACCATCAACCAATAGTTTATAAAACAATAATTGACGATGATACGGCCCTTGTTTAGCCAATTGTTTCCCTTTGTTGTCCGGATTGCCAGTTTTATAGTCAATCATGTGAACTTGTTTATTCCGTTCATCAAGTAAGCGCAGCGCGTCAATTTTTCCAGTTACCGGCACCTGCCCGATCATTATCTGATACTGTCCAAAATCATGCTCCGGAAATTTGTTAGCGGTCAAAACGGTGGCAGCGATTGGGTCGGCCAAATAGTCTACTATTACCTGCTCGCCAAATGTTAAACTCTCAGCCAAATCTTTTTTGGACAACAATTGTTGTTGCAACACCGCGCGAAAACGATCCAGCAAAAATTCAATCGGCGGCAACGCGCCGGTGCGATTATATTCGGTAGCGGCGTCGCGTAAAGCGGCGTGCACGGCTACACCAAAACTAATTGCCCGATGCGGCGGACGCGGCACTCGCACAATATGATCATAAAAAAATAACCGCGGACATTCAAGATAATCGTTATAATGCGTGGCACTCATCCGGTAATGCTTTAAGCGATCTTGCCACCAAGCGCGCTCCTCCTCACTTACTTTGATAGCTCCAGCCGCAGCTATCATTGCCGCCGGCCGCGGCGCCAACGTTTTCTCTAAACGCGACAGCGCATCCTGCTCTACTGCCGTCACCTTCTCTGTCTCAATTAATTCCTCCGGCAGCTCGCTAATAAACTGACTGGGGTTAACGCTGCTTCCGCTTGGGCTGGTTTTGGCGTAACTCAAATAAATACGTTGCTTGGCACGCGTCAACGCTACATAAAATAACCGTCGTTCATCTTCATTTTTTTGCGCCGCCAAATCCGCTTCAGATTCAAACTGCAAAATACCAGCCGGCAGCGACAATTTGCTGCGCTGCGGCACATTACCCCACCGTTTATCCACGCAATGCATTATAAAAACGTGACTAAATTCCAAACCTTTAGCGCGATGCGCTGTCATGAATTGCACCGCTTCACGAGTTGTATACAATTCTTGTTCAGTGATCGAAATATCATGTTCCTGTAACAACTGCAAATTAGAAAATAAATCACGCAACGACATAGACCGCTGATCGCGATTCAGTCGCGTAACTGTCTCAAATAGAGTGCTCAAATGGTTAAGGTGCTCCAAACTATTTGGTTGCCGTTGTACAAAAGCAAGCCAGCCGGTTTCTTCGGCTACCCGAGCGAACCAATCGGCTAATAAAAGATTATGCGCCGCCGTCCGCCAGTTTAATAATCGTTCAGCTAGCTGTCGAATTGATTGGTTGGCTGCGTTCAAACAAGCGTCCAATAACCATTGTTTTTGCTGCTGCGCAATTTGAGTTAAGCGGGCAATTTCCAGCACTGGCAAATTAAAAAATTGAAAATGAAGAATGTGAAACAACTCTTCATCGCTCCCAGATAATCCCAAATAATGCAGCAGCCGCACAAATTGAGCTACCAGCGGATCGCTTAGCACGTCTACACCGGCTGCGATATGCACCGGAATATCTAGTTTAGCCGCCAAAGCAATCAAATCTTCGGCGTCGCTGTGATTGCGATATAGTACGGCGATATCGCGCGCCGCCGCCCCCTCCGCCAACAACCGCTGAATGGTGGTGGCTATCCAATAATTTTCCACCGCTCGCGTGGTAAAACGCGCCAATGATAATTTAACCAACGGCAAATCACGCGCCGCCTTCAATTCATAAGACAATTCCGGAATTACTTTCTCCAAACTGAGATTATTATGAACAATCATCTCTTCAGCCGCATCCAAAATATATTGTTGACTACGATAATTATCCTGCAAACTCACCAACGCCACGCCGCGGCCAAAAAGTTTATGAAAATATAAAATGTTTTCCAACGAAGCTCCTTGAAAACGATAAATTGATTGGCGATCGTCGCCGACCACAAATAAATTCGGTTGCTCAAGACCGCTGCTTAGTAACCGCACCAATTCATTTTGCGCGCCGTTGGTATCTTGATATTCGTCAACCAAAATATAATGGTAACGTTCCTGATAATCCGCTAACAAATCGGGGTTAGAGGCAAATTGTTCCGTAACTAACAGCAGCATGTCTTCATAATCGTAACGGCCGAGCTCGTGCAAGCGGGTTTGATAATGCTCATAGCACTCACCCACCGCCCGCTGCCTCGCTAGCAAACGTTGTAAACGCAACTGCCGGCGGAGTTCAGTGGTGCTAATAGTGGTATCGGCCTCGGTTGAAGTTGATTTGGCGGCGATCTTTTGTTTAGCGGATTTTTTTTGTTTGGGGGAGGATTTTTGTTCAGCAGCGGCTTGTTCCGAGGCAACTGCCGCCTGCTCCACCAGTTGCCGGTAACGCTCAAGTGGGATGTTTTCCCGTTTCAAAGTTTGAATCGTTCTAACTAATTCGGTCAAATAGGAATAAGGTGAGCCGAACGGCTTTAACGGGTTAGTAGCTGGTAGCTCATCAATTATCCATTGAAAAAGTTGAACGCGTTCAATATCGTTTAACGCCTGCCGCTCGGTGTCCAGAAAAAAAATTTCCGGATGCTCTTGAATAATTTCATTGCACAGCGCGTGGAAAGTGGTCACTCGCACGTGATACCCGGCTTCACCAATTAAAGCAATCAATCGCTCCCGCATCGCCGCCACGCCGCTTTCGGTAAAAGTCAAACATAAAATATTAGGTGGCGCGGTATCGGTGTCGCGCAGCAATTTGGCAATGCGCAGGGCGATAATTTGCGTTTTGCCGGTGCCGGCGCCGGCCAATACTAACATCGGCCCGTCGGTATGATCCACCGCGCGCTTTTGCGCTTTATTCAACAACGCGTAATGAACGTCGAAAGCATTGGCCGAAGGCGACGGTTTGGCCATTACCGATCAGCCGCTTATGGATTAAACGTCACGGTGACGTTACAAAAGGTACGATTTCTCGGTTCGGTAATATCCACTACTGGATGATGATGCTTAAACGCCGCTTGCACTTTTTTAGCCATGGTGATAGCGGCGCGGCGTTTGGTCACGCGGTACTCAATGGTATTGGCGCTAGTTTTAGCCTGCACTAAAATTGATTTAGTGGTGGAATATTCTTTGATAATGTGCGTCAATAAATTTAACAGTTCAGCCTGTTTTTCCACTTGCTTCACATTAATAAATTTAACAGTGCTGATATAGGTGTCTTGATCGCGGTCAAGCGCCGATGGTCGGTGTGCGGTTACTCGTTTTGACATAGTTGATATAGTGTAATACCTTGGCTGCCGTTGGTCAAATTGTGCTTTTCATTGGGTATGATAAACTATAATTTATATGAAAAAAACCATCTCAATATCAATCTTAGTAATTTTATTAAGTTTAGTGGTGGCAACACCGCAAGTTCAGGCACACGCACAAACGCTGCCTAATGCAGATTATCAATTTATGGGACGAATGATGGGTTCAGAGACGTTGAGTTTGAGTGAAGATATCGAAGAAGAAATGATGGGTGAGGATGCGCACGAACGAATGGAACAACTGATGATAAAATTTCTGGATGGTGATTTATCTACCTCTGAACAAACTGAATTTATGCAAATGTTGAACGATGATACAGTTGGTCCGGCCAGTCAAATGATGATGACGCGCATGATGATGCCTAATGGAATGCAAAACTTGGGCGTGGGTACTGCTGCCGATTATTCGTGGATGCAACAAATGATGCAAAATGTGAATCAAGGAGTGACCGCTTGGGCTTGGGCGTTTTGGTTCACCATTATTTTGGTATGGACAGTTTTAATTTTGGCAATTTTCGCATTAGCGCGCTGGTTAACGCATAAAAAATAAAATATGTTTGCCCTTCTCACCGCCAAACCAGTTTTAATAGGATTGCATTTGGGTTTTGCCATTTTGGGGATAGACGCCTTCTTGTGGTTGTTGGGCGAGGTAGTGGCGAATGCGTCAGCCGGCCGACGAAAAATTGGCGCGGCCTTGCTTGGTTTGATTGCTTACATTTTTACGTGGATCATCGGCGGCTATTATTATGTCACAGTTTACGGAACGCTAGTTAAACCGATTATCAAAGCCAGCAGCGCACCGTGGGCGCACGCCATTGCCATGGAAGCTAAGGAACATATTTTTTTATTAGTTGTGCCGTTGGCAGTAACAGTGTTTTTACTGGCACGGCTTTCAAGCGACGAATTACGTTCGTTCGGTTTGCGGCAAAATTTAATACGTCTAAGCGGGATGGCGGCCGGTGTTGGTTTAAGTATTGGATTGATGGGTTATATTATTTCCGCCGCCGCGCGCTGGGGTGTTAGTTAATGTGCCAATAATTATGAACAGACTCAAATCAATTTACGCTTCTGCCTACGCTGCCGCCGTTAATGCGATTGTGGTGGTTATGGTAACTGTGGCGGCTGAATTATCCGCGCCGTTCAAAAATTGGCTAACCGGATTCACCGGACACCATTGGGTCACAAAAAGTTGGTTGACAGTGTTGGTGTTTGTTTTAAGTTTCGGCGCGATCTTTTTTTTGAAAAAAAACGTGTCCGCCGCACAAACCAAAAAATCTTTGTTATTCTTACAAGGCGCTCTTGGCGCTGCTTTTTTGATCATCCTCACTTTTTACTTCTACGAGTTTTTTAAGGGTTAAAGGGAACGGTAGACATGCGCTTTTTAACGTTGTAAGATAGCAACAATTGGTTTTACATTTTATTGAAAAATAACGTTTTTTAACAGTTCTTATGAAAAGATTACCCGATAATCAAATAGCTTTTTATCAATCGCCGGATGGCGCGGTTAATATTGAGGTGCTGTATGCCAAGGAAAATATCTGGCTCACTCAAAAGAAGATGTCGGAGCTTTTTGATACTACGCCTCAAAATATAACTCAACATCTTAAAAACATCTACATTGATGGAGAAATTGAGCGGCCAGCAACTTGTAAGAATTTCTTACAAGTTCATGATGAAGGTGGACGAGTCGTTGAACGCACTACGAAATTGTATTCACTTGAAGCTATTATTGCTGTCGGATATCGAGTTAATTCAGAGCGTGGCACGCAGTTTCGGCAGTGGGCAACTGGAATTTTGAAAAATTATATCCACAAAGGATATGCTTTGGACAGCGACCGCATGAAATACGGTTCCCGTTTCAGCGCTAGATATTTTGAGGAATTGTATGAAGAGATTAAGGACATTCGCACCAGCGAGAGAATAATCCATCAGAAAATTACCGATATCTACGCAACGGCGATTGATTACTCTCCGAAGGCATACGAAAGCAAGAATTTTTTTGCTACCGTTCAAAACAAGTTGCATTTTGCCATAACCGGTAAAACAGCGGCAGAGATTATTGCGGAAAGGGTGGATGGTAAAAAAAAATGGGACTGACTTCATGGAGACGATCTCCGCGGGGAAAAATAATGCCGAGCGATGTTAAGATTGCCAAGAATTATTTAGATAAAAAAGAACTGGAGCATCTTAATCGAATCGGGAATATGTATCTTGATTATGCCGAGATGCAGGCGGCGCGTGGTAAAGCAATGACCATGAAAGATTGGGCAGAAAAACTTAACGCTTTTCTTAAATTTAGCGAATATGAGATTTTGACGAATGCGGGCAAGATCAGTCACGAAGTCGCGGAGGCGTTGGCGCTCAATGAATATGAAAAATTCAAGGTGGAGCAAGACAAAAATTATATTTCCGATTTTGATCGCGAGGTAAAGAAGCTTTCTAAAGCTATTAAGAAAAAAAGTGGAAAAGTTTATTGAATGGGCAAATCGGAACATTTATCTTTTTGGAAATAAATTATAAATTATGAAAAAAAATAAACAATCTCAAATCATTATTTATCAAGCTGAAGATGGGCAAACTAAAATTGATGTTCAGTTTCAAGATGAAACGGTATGGCTTACGCAAGATCAGATAGCCACACTTTTTGATAAAGGCCGTTCAACTATTACCGAACATATTCGGAATATATTCAAAGAAGGAGAATTAAAAGAGAAACTGGTATGTCGGGAATTCCGACATACCACTCAACATGGGGCTATTCTAAGGAAAACACAAAATGTTTCTGTAAATTATTATAATCTGGATGTTATTATTTCCGTTGGTTATCGCGTAAAATCACAAAAAGGTACTCAATTTCGTATTTGGGCAACCGAAAGATTGAAGGAATATATAATCAAGGGTTTTACGATGGATGATGAAAGATTGAAGCAAGGCGGGAAATGGGCAAGATATTTTGAGGAACTTTTGCAGAGAATAAGGGATATTCGTTCCAGCGAGAGGAATTTTTATCAAAAAGTGACGGATATTTACGCGACGAGTATTGATTACAAAAAAGATGACGAGATGACACAAAAATTTTTTGCAACGGTGCAAAACAAAATGCACTACGCCGTGCATGGAAAAACGGCGGCAGAAATGATAGCGGAAAGGGCGAATAGCAAGAAGCCACTGATGGGGCTGACAAGTTTTAAAGGAAATTATATCACCGCCAATGATATAGCGATCGCAAAAAATTATCTTTCTGAAAAAGAAATCAAGAAACTCA
>CAYMXY010000038.1:9818-10575 GCA_964394525.1 uncultured Gammaproteobacteria bacterium
GGGTAAAATAAGTCATGAGAAGGCGGTGGAAAAAGCCAACGCCGAATTTGAAAAATACCGCAAGGGTAGGGACAAAAATTATATTTCCGATTTTGATCGCGAAGTGAAAAAACTTTCCAAATTACCAAAAAATTAGATATAACTTTATGACCTCATTCAAATCAATCGCTTATCAAATATTAAAGGAATCGGGCAAGCCACTTCACAACAAGGAAATTACAAAAATTGCCCTTGATCGTGGCTGGCTAAAAAATGGGACAATTATTTAATTGATAAACGCGATTTCGCTAATCAAATAATTTCACAAATAAAAAAATATAATTTATGAACACATACAACTGGTACTCACAACTTATCAAACCAACCTGGGCTCCGCCGAGCTGGCTTTTTGGGCCAGTGTGGACGGTTTTGTATGCAATTATTGCGGTCTCTTTTGGCACCGTGTTTTATAAAGCGTTTACAGGCAAACTTGCCTGGAGAGTGACGCTTCCTTTTGTCCTCAATCTTGTTTTTAACATCGCCTTCACGCCATTGCAATTCGGTTTGAAAAATAATCTTTTGGCAACGATTGATATCTTGCTGGTCCTTGGTACGCTCATTTGGGCGCTTTATGCTGTTTGGAGCGCAATGCCTAAACTCCGCTGGGTCGTCTATGCCAACATTCCATATTTGCTCTGGGTTTCGTTTGCAACAGTTTTGCAATTAACAATTACTTATTTAAACAAATAGGCGGCGCACGGAATTCAACTGACTACAC
>CAYMXY010000039.1:0-1283 GCA_964394525.1 uncultured Gammaproteobacteria bacterium
GTCCAGCTTATTTGCGACTGCACTGCAACTCCAATTTGGCTGCCGTCGGCGGCAACGCTGGCGCAATCTTGGCCATCGGCGGTTACAATTGTTTGGGTTAGGCCGGCATCGGTGGAACAAATTGGAAAAAAAGTTACTAAACGGCGAAAGTTGGTGGCGGTCCAGTTATCGGGTGGTGTGGCTGTTGTTTGTAAATAGTATGAAGTATCGGCTGCTTGATAAACAATAGCTGCGCTGTCGGTAATGACTGTCGGTGTAAAATCAAAAGTGATGGCGTCTGCTGGGTTAGTGGCGTCTGGTTGCCAGACATAAATAGCTGAGTAATCGGTTGGGTCGGCTGCCGCTTGCAAGCCGTCGGCAAAACTCACTGTAGTGAGGCCGCTCTCACGTTCCAACCAATTACTGTCGCGCAGCCAGCGAGCGGCTTCAATGGCCTCGCGCCCCAGTTGTACCGCCACGGCTTCTTGGTAAGTGGCGCGCGCGGTAGTTTGCGTAGCAATTAGCAAACTAATTAAACCGACCATACCAACCACAATAATTGTAGCAGCGATAAGAACTTCTAATAATGTTTGCCCAGAACGTTTCATATTATTCAATTATGCCGTACCCATGTACTTTTAATTGTTCAGTTGTGGCCGTATCTGTTTCCGTTAGATCAAGTGTATAACTTCCAACTAAAGGAAACTCACCGCCAAAATATACTGTGGTATCGTCGTTGACTGGGAAAAACAAATCGCAATTACCCGTGGTAATTTCTAAAGGCGTTTCATCGGCGCAGCGAGTAATGTCAACTGTACTTGGTAGGGTTGCGGTAGTTATTATGGCATCCCCTTCTGTCCAAGAATAACTCCCGTCTAGGTCGGCGTAAAGAGCTAGTTCGTTATCCGGACTCCCGTCCAGCGTAACCTCTACGCCATAACCGACCGGCAAAATTCCATCACAACACTGCTGGCCACCTAAAGCGTAACTGCGCGCCTGCACCAACAACGAACGGGCGTCGGCTCGCGCCACGGTCAAAGCTTGATTGGGTGACAACGTGCGCACCTGTACAACAATAACAGTCGTTAGAAAAACAATCATCGCCGCCACCACAATTACTTCAACCAAGGTAAAGCCGGATTGTTTACCAATGTAATAAGTCATAAAGATACCATTCAAGAATATCGTTTCCAAAAAAAATACTAAAGGCAGCGGCGGCAGTAAGCGCCGTGCCAAATGGCACCGCATCATGCAAACTTTTTTTACCAAGCAGCAAAAGAATAATAGCCACCGCGGCGCCAGCC
>CAYMXY010000039.1:1293-5813 GCA_964394525.1 uncultured Gammaproteobacteria bacterium
GCAAAAAATAGACCCGCCACAATCAACGGCCAAGCTAAATATGCTCCCAGCAATGCACCCAAACGAATATCGCCACCGCCAATCCACCGGCCACGCGAAATTAAATATTGTCCAAGAAATAGACCAGCGCCAATCACAGCTCCTAGCGCAATTTTCCACCAAGCTGCGCCTAATAATAATTGACCGCCCACTGCCACAATAATTCCCGGCAATGAAAATGCGTCTGGAATAAGCGAATATTTGTAATCATACAAAAAAATTATGATTAAAAACGTCAACATGATCCAGTGCCATAACAACAAACCAATGGACGGCCAAAACCAAAACGCCGCCACCAAAAATATAAAGGCAGTAACGCTTTCAACTAACGGATATTGCCACGAAATGGGACGCTTGCAAAAATAACAGCGCGCGCCCAACACCAAAAAAGATACCACTGGCACCAAACAAAACCACGGCAACTGGTGCTGGCAGTGCGGACAATGCGACCGACCCCACAGGCTTTGTCCAGCCGCGTGCCGATCTACTACCACATTGATAAAGCTGCCAATCCCCGCGCCTAACACACCAACCAGCAATAACCAAACAAACACGATTACAATCATTATTGAATTATAGCATACGGTTCAACAAAAGACCGGCGCTACTAGCACCGGTCTTTTTACTGTCACGCGATTACCCGCTACTTATTCCGACACGCAATACACATCATCGACGCAGCTGAAAGCAGCAACTTCAGACACAGCACCGGCATCATCCGAATCAACCACATTAAGGCCGGCTAATTCCGAAGTGGTGTAAGCTGTATCATCGTCGCCATCTAGCGCCGAATGGTCAGTATCTTCCAGTAAAGCGCCGATAAAATACTCATCGGTGGTGGAACCGTAAGTATAAACATTAGTACTGGTATTTTGTGGATCAATTGGTATGTTGGTAATAAAAGGCGCGATTACCTCGCCGAAATCATCATTGGTGGCTTCATCGCCATCATCCGCCCAAACATCATAAGCGCTAGATACTGGATAAGCCGCGTTTTCGCTGTAATAAAGTTCAACCGCATTTTGCAGTTGTTTAATGTCGGCCACCCGTTTGGTGTCACGCGCCTTGCGCTGAGCCGTGGTTAACGAAATGATCGCCAAAGTGGCGAGTAAACCAATGATCGCGATTACGATCAAAAGTTCAATTAAGGTAAAACCAGAATGGTTTTTGGTTTGACGAGCTTTCATACCTTTATATTTTTTAACTATTAATATATTATGAAACAATTATACCACTCCGGCGAAATCTAGGCAATACCAGAAGCTGCTTGATAGATTGGTGATAAAATTCCAGTCACCAAAATGCCGGCCGCCAAGCCCAATAAAATAATGATGATCGGCTCAATTAAACTGGTAAGAATAGCCAAGTTATTATCCACCTCTTGGCTGTAAAATTGGCCAAGTTTACTGAGAATTTCATCAAGCCGGCCAGTTTCTTCACCAACGCTGGTCATTTGGGTTAAAATGGGTGGGATGATAGTGTAATGCCCAAAGCTGGCAGACAGTGGATGGCCACTTTCAACTTCACGAATCGCGTGTTGCAAAATGTCATGATAGACACGATTATTGATCACATCAGCCACAATAGTTAGCGAACGTGGCAAACTAACACCGCTGCCAAGCAGTTGCGCCAAACTAACACATAACCGACTTAAAGCGATCTGTTGATAAATCCGTCCAAAGATTGGCATTTTTATTTTTGCTAAATCAAAAGCGTATTGCCCTTGCGGCGTGCGAATGTAGGTATTTAATCCAACCGCCAACACCACTACCAATAAAATCACTAACCACCAAAATGTCCGTAAGCCGGCGCTGATGTTTACTAATAGTTGTGTTGTCCACGGCAGCGGCACACCGGTACCGGCAAAAATTGAAGTTAACGACGGCACTACAAATATCAACATAACGATGCTTACAATCAGCATGACGCTGACAATAAAAATTGGATAAATCATCGCGCCGCGCACACGGCCACGTAAGTTGAACTCTTTTTCTTTTTGGATGGCCAGATACTCCAACACTTTGTCGAGCCGACCGGTGGTTTCGCCGGAACGAATCATGTGAATGAAAAAAGCATCGAAAATTTTTGGATATTTGGCAAGGGCTTGCGACAATTTACTGCCGCCATCCACGTCGGCCGCGATTCTGCTAAGTAAGGTGCGAAAATATTCATTATTAGTTTGACGGGAAAGGACGCGCAAGGCTTTAACCATTGGAATAGTGGCGCCTACCATCACCGCCAATTGACGCGCAAAAAAAGTAATTTCTTTGTGAGAAATGCGGTTAAGCCACTGGTTAATATATTCAACCAAAGTGTGGGTCGTCTTTTCCCGTAAATTAACCACCAGCAACTGCCGCTCCCGTAAAACTTCGGCAGCGGCTTCAACCGTGGCGGCCTCAACCACGCCGCTGATCGCTTGACCTTCATTATTTCTGGCAGAAAATTGAAACTGCGACATACCTTAATAAGGCTAGACTAAAGCCTGTAATTCCTGTTCCGCTTGGGCAAAAGTAAGCATGCCTTCGGTGCGGCTATTGGCTAAAATGGTTTCCAGTTGATCGAATGATTCATGACGCAAGAAATTGGCCAAACCGGTGGCGGAGCGTAATACTTCCGCCGCTAGGGCGTTAGTGCCGCTGGCGGTAGTAAACAACCGCAAAGCCACGGCCGCTTGTAAACCTGTAGCCAGCGCCTCTCTAATGCCGGCTTGTTCGTCGCTAGAAAAAATAGTAACCAACCGTTCCAATGCCCGCTGAATATTTGGCGCTGGCACTTCCATTAATACCAGTTTACCCATAGCTACTAATTGCAGCACCGTTCTGATGTTGGCCGCCTCAAGTGGCGCCGCCACCATGATGGTATCCACGTCTTCATTACTGACAAAATCGATGGCGTAAGTTAGGTCAGGTAAATCTCGGCCTAGTTCGACTTGTTCAATAATGGCTTTGTTATCTGTAAAAATTAGTTCAATTGGCTGTTCAAATGTGACAATATGTTGGGCAGAAGTTAAATTAATGGCTTCAATCAAACCGGCTAAGACGGTTGATTTGCCTGTGCCGTAATCTCCGGCAATTATCACTAAACCATGTGGCAGTTGACTAAGCGCTTGCACCGCGGCCGGCACTGGTAAATGACTGATCGACTGGACTACGGTTGGTAAATAACGAAAGCTGGCAGCCAATTGCTGATGTTGATAATAAATGTGAACTTTGTAACGCATTTTTCCTTTGAGGGTGAACGCAAATACCAACGAACGTTTAAGCTGTAGTTGGTCGGCTTGTTCGTCGCTGATCATGGCGCCGACAATTTGCTGAATAAACGTTTGGCTGATTAAATCTTCATTCAGCAACGGCACTATTTTACCGCCGATTCGTAAACTCGGCGGTGTAGCCACGGTTAAATGCAAATCCGACGCTTTGTATTCTGTCAAAGACGACAATAATTTGATGAAACGCAATTCAGTGGCGGTATCAAGCGGAATCGGCATAGTTTATTTAGTAGCGTTCCATATTTCTTCTAAGGTCGTCAAGCCGCGCAGCACTTTTATTATCCCATCTTGACGCAAACTAAATACACCTTGGAGCACGAACTCTGCTTGCACCGCTACAGGATCGTTCAAGCCGCCGGTGCCGATTAGTTGTTGCAACGTTGGCGTATTTTCCAGCACTTCGTTGATGGCAACACGGCCGTGGTAACCGGTATTCTCACAATGCGCGCAGCCAACGGCGTTATAAACCTTAAATGGCGGCAACAGTGAAATGTCATGCGGTAAAAAATTTACCGGCATGCGTTTAATTTCAGAAATTAGCTCGTTAGTTTTGCTAGAATCAATTGAAATAAGTTGCCGGCAATACAGGCAAAGTTTCCGCACTAACCGCTGAGCCACTACCAAATTCAAAGCACTGGCCAATAAAAAAGCCTCTACCTTCATATCGAGTAAGCGGGGAATTGCGCCGAAGGCATCGTTGGTGTGCAAGGTAGATAGCACTTTATGACCGGTCAGCGCGGCATGAATGGCCAGCTCGGCGGTTTCGTTATCGCGAATTTCACCAACCATGATAATATCCGGATCTTGCCGTAAAACAGAACGTAACCCATTGGCGAAAGTTAAGCCAATTTCCGGTCGCATTTGCGACTGGGCAATGCCGGTTAAATGATATTCCACTGGATCTTCCAAAGTAATAATGTTCACTCCTTCTTCGTTCAACTGAGTCAACATGGAATACAAGGTAGTGCTTTTGCCTGAACCAGTTGGGCCGGTAACTAAAATTAAACCGTGCGGCGCTTTAAGATGATGCTGCACGCGCTGTTGATTGCGGTCTTGAAAACCTAATTCTTCTAAACTGAGCACGCTTTGGCTGGTATCTAAAATACGCATCACCACTTTTTCATGTTCCAGCAGCGGCAAAGTGGAGACCCGAAATTCCACTTCCCGATTCTCAAATTTCATCCGAAAACGACCATCCTGCGGCAACCGCGTT
>CAYMXY010000039.1:5823-7978 GCA_964394525.1 uncultured Gammaproteobacteria bacterium
AAATTAGCCAACACTTTAATTCTAGCCACCAGCGCCGGGTGAATGTTTTGCGGCCACACGAGTGAGGTTTGCAATACGCCGTCAACCCGATAACGCACGCGCGTATTTTGACCACTTGGTTCAATATGAACATCTGAAGCATTACCCTCGATGGCATGTTTAAGAATAACCGAAATGGTTTTTGAGACCGGTGCGGTTTTGAAAATTTCAGCGTCGGCGGCGGCAGTTTCTTCAACCGACTGTACCAACTCAATCTCACCCAAATCAGCCGTCGCCAGCGCCGCCTGAACCTCGCTGGATAGATTGGCATATTGACGCAAAACGTGTTTGACGGATTGCGCGGTGGCGCTGTAATAAACAAACCTAACTTTTTGCTGCCGGCCGATGAAATCTAGTGCTCCCACTGCCCGATAATCTTCCGGATTAACACAAGCTACCCCAACTACACCGGTATCAATCTTAAACGGCACCAGTTGATAATTTTCGGCCACGTCGGCTGGAATTAAACGCAATAATTCCGGCGACACCTGTTGTTCGGTTAAATCAACATATCCAATATTTAAAACTTCCGCCTTAGTTTTGGCTAATTGTTCGCTGGTAATAAGGTGCTGTTCTACGGCCGTGGCTAAAATGTCGCTGGTGAGGCCAGCGGACTGTTGCGCCAGCAATTCGCCTATCTGCTGTCCGGACAAAATTTGTTTGGCCTGCAACTGTTCTAATACTGAAGAAATGAAATCAGTCGCCATCGCCTTGAAAATTGCCTTGCAGCAAAGTTATCGCCTCGTCAACGCTGGTTACGAATGGATGGTCATTGCCAGTTGGGCCGGCGCCAAGCGCGGCGGCAGATTCGTTACCAACGGCATCCACAGCGGTAACGGTATAATAATAGGTCACGCCAGCGGCAACGGTTTGATCATTAATTTCTGTTGTATCCGTTGCTACACGCTGTAGCTCGGTTCCAATTACACCACGTTCAGTAGAGCGATACAGACGATACTCCACCACATCATCGCCGATAGGCTGTTCCCAACTAATAGTTAGTGCTGTAATCGGTTCAACTGGCTCGGCTGATGAGTCTGTTTCTGTTGTTTCTTCTGTTTCGCCAACATAATTTGTTACCAAGACTCTGGTTGGTGGTGCCGGTGGTGTGCTGTCAGTGGGAATGGCAGACAAAATAGTTATGGCCGATCGAATTAAATGGCCAGTTTGATCAGTGCGAAAAGATTGGATACCGTAAAAATATTCCTGATCATTTTCTACTTCTTTATCTAACCATTGACCATTGCTTTTATTGAATTGCTGTAAGGCGTCTTCGGTGGCGGGTGATTCTAGTGCGCTGCTATTTTTAGCGCGATAAATCAGCACGCCATCATAGGTTTGGCCAGCCGCTGGTTCCCATGCCAACACGACGCTGTTACCAAGCTGGCTGTCTAATACTTGCCATTGTGGAGGCAATGACGTTTCGCCAGCATCAGCCACTCCGGCAGTTTGCGGCACATATTCAAAAGAATAGTCATAGGTCAAATTCAGCAATGACGGTGCCGTTAATGGGTCGGTTAATAATTGTTCAATAACTTCCGGTAATGACGTCATTAAGGCTGCGTTATTAAATTTAATTTGCAGCGATCGTTTTTGAATATAAAACACTAACACCAAATAAACAGCCGTCGCGCAAACTAGACCGAATACTAGTCCAACAATCCAACGTCGATTAGAGCGCAGTGGCCGTCCGTTCATAGGTGGTAAATACAAAAGTAAATGAATCGCTAGTGGGTGAATAAACTAATTGCTCAAGATTAAAAAGGTGTTGCTGTTGTTCAATCTTTTTTAACAATTCTTTGAAATCTTCATAGGCCAAACCATTGGTGGTTGTTTCGCTGGCTGCCGCGCCAGTTACGTCTGTGGTTTCTGCCTCGATTGCTTCCGTTAGCCGAACATTCACCGTCAGTTGTACCGGTGTATAATTAGCGGATAAAGTTGTGGTGGGGTCGTCTGGGTTGGTGTTATTGGCTGTCGTATCTTTGGCGGCAACATCATCGTCACCAGCGGTTGATGTATAATTGATACTTTGTACTTGTAACGGTGTGTCACGAAAAACAGCGGCGATCTCTTCGTAGGCATCAGCTTCACTGTAATCAGTCGGTAAGGCTGTATC
>CAYMXY010000039.1:7988-9123 GCA_964394525.1 uncultured Gammaproteobacteria bacterium
TTGATCAAGTTCGTTGTAACTTCGTTTCATATTTTTCAATTTATCCAGATGAGCCTGACTGGCCGCCACGTTAAGACGTAAATCTTGATATTGATCAATTCCACTCACTTGGATTTGACGATACTGTGGCAATAATAACCATTGAGTAAATCCAAAACCAATCAATAACACTGTCAACACCGCAAAAAAGCGATAGTAGGAAGAAATAAACTGCTCAATTTGTTGTTTAATCTCGGGCATAATCCGGGTGATAATATAATAGGTCTGGTTTCACTTTGATCAACATGGTGAAAGTAATCAAATCTTCCGTTTGTGTAACCGTGTTTACTTGCACCGCATCCACCCAATCAGTGGCCGCTCGGAATGCTCGTATTTGTTGACTGACCATCGCGTAATCATTAGTCATGGCCGTTAAAGTCATATTACCGCCACTGTGACCGCTAAAATCCGTATAATAAATAGTTGGTAAAGTATATTCCTCAAGAAAGGCGAACCAATTAGACCAATAAAGATGCTGTGCTACAACTTTTTGCAACATAGTGAGTGCAGAATTTGTTTTTGTCACTGCCACCAGCAGCTCATCATATTCATCAATCTGTTCAGTTAAAATTTGCAGTTGCTGTTGACTGGTTTGGTTGCGGTAAAGGTACCATCCTTGATAGCCGACCATCGCGGCATACAACAACGTAACTAGCCATACGGTAATTACCGCCAAACGCAGTAAACGCCAACTGCCGCTGGTAGCTTGAGCGCTGGGCAAAGCTGCGCCGAAGGTTGGCATTAGATTAATCGCAAAACCTGCTGTCCGGCTAAGGGGTGGTTCAGTGGTGGCACCTTTTAGTTCACTGACATGTTGCGCCACAATTACCGAACCAGTCGGTCTGGCTTGGGGATGGGCTGTAGTTACCGGGGCAGACATGCCGGCTGGCGGACGCCCGGCGCCAGTGGCTGGGGCAGATGGTGTTGGCCGTAGCGATGGCGCTGCTGGTGGCAATGGGGTTGGTGGCGCCGCTGGTTTGAAAATTGGCGGCGGCAATGGTTGAGCGGTTACTGAAGGTGGTGTCGCCGGAACGGCTGGAACAGCCGCCTTCGGTTGAGGCTTTGTGGCTTTTGGCTTTGGGGGTGGTTTTTTTTT
>CAYMXY010000039.1:9255-9491 GCA_964394525.1 uncultured Gammaproteobacteria bacterium
AATCTCGCGCATAGCCAAGCCAACGGCAATCGCCATGCGCGGACCAATTTCTGCCAACACCGGTTTTAGTTCCACCGGATAAATTACCCGCGCCCACGGATCGCCGATCACTACTTTGGCGTTGAGCACTTGGCTTAAATAAGTCGGCAAGTTAGGCAACCAGGCCGACCCGCCGGTTAAAATAATTTTCTCTATCCGCGCTGAACTTTGGTTATGATAAAGATTCAAGACATAAC
>CAYMXY010000039.1:9588-10230 GCA_964394525.1 uncultured Gammaproteobacteria bacterium
CGAAATCACGTTTAAATTGTTCGGCGCGATCCGCGTCTACATTCAAACTGCTGGCGATTGTTTTGGTGATGGTTTGGCCGCCCAAATCAATACTGCGATTTATTACCGGCACGCTGGCCACAACCACGGTGATATTGGTGGTGGTAGCGCCGATATCCACAATCATCATTGGCGCACGATCATGCCCTACTAAGGCTCGCTCCAAAGCGAACGCCTCCGTTTCCAATTTAATCAAATTAAGATCGGCCAGCTTAAAAATTTCCAAATAATGGCTTACTAAATCGGCCGGCGCCGCCGTTAACAGAATTTTTTTGTACTTTTTTGGCTTGGTTTTGACTTGAGCCATGGCACCCCCCTCGGTCGCGGCCGGAGCTGCCGCGAGCACGCCCGCCAACTCGGGAGAAATGTTTTGGGACAGAATCATTTTATCAAGCGGCATCGGCACAATCTTTTTTGCTTCCCAACGCACTGCCGCATCCAATTCCTTATCTTTCATTTCCGGCAAGGTGATAATGGAAGAAAATACAGTATAACTGGGCAATGCTGCCACCACTTGATTGGTGGTCACATTGGCTTTTTCAATCACCCGCTTGATGGTTTCAACAATGCGTTTACGCGCTTCCGCGTTATCTACCTTCAATA
>CAYMXY010000040.1:0-9625 GCA_964394525.1 uncultured Gammaproteobacteria bacterium
GTATTCTCCTCGTTATAAGCTGGAATTACCACCGATATTTTATAAATTTGGTCGGTTTTTTTCGGTAACATAGAAACCTAAATATTTACCAAACATTAAACGGGTTTGCGCGCTAATGGCCGGAAATGCTCCAAACAAGACAGTTGAAACCGGTAATAAGAGCCATTGCAGAATCATCATTAACCAACGGCGCGGCGGATGGTGCTGTGGTTTTCTGGGCAGCATAATTGTACCAAGAATCACTGATAATACCAAGCCAACGTTGGCAATCGACAACATTATGTGAAGCAGCGGCGGCGCCGAGGCGATAATTGGCAAGCTGGTAATCTGGTCACCCACTAACCAAAGCGGCACATAACCAAGAAAAAATATTAACAGCGACGCCGTACCCCACGACCACATCCCTTCGAGCTGATTAAATAAATGGCGATAACGTTTCCGCCAAGGTATTGCTTTGGCACGCGGCCATTGCCAAAGCATAAACGGAATATTCTCACTCCCCCACGCCCAGCGTTGCTGTTGCTTGAACAAATTAATAAGACTTTTATACCACCGATCCGAGCAGACCGTATCCATATAGATTGGCATGTGGAGCGGCGTTACTTCATAGTCGCCATCATATTGCAAAAAACATTGCAGAAAAATACGCGAGTCATCGGACACAATATCTTTCTGCCAAAAACCAACATCAACCAAGGCGCGCCACGACATGCTATGTGACGAAAAGGTAAATAATCGTTCGGGGCGCACCTGCTCTGACATCAACCAAAAAGTAGTCCCCATCGCCGCTACTCGCATAATGGCTGGCGCGTCCCAAATATTGTTGTGAAACATCGGAATTGGTTGATAGCTGGAGCGAGTTGGTTTTGGATGAGTGAGATAAGTATAGGTAAGATAATGAAAATAGGCCGGCTCAACGCATGAATCTACGTCCAAAACAGTTACTACCAGATCATCATACTGCATTTTAGCCGGATCAATCAGTTCCGCTTTGCCCTGCAAAAGCCAAATTTGCCCCTTTGGCGGCGATTTCTCCTGCTAAATTAGCTGGATGCCGACTAATGAAAAAGTGACCAAATTTATCTCTATATTTGGCCGCCAATTGTTCGGCTATCTCAACACTAGCTGGAAAACGTTCCTCAACCGCATACACGACCAGCAATCGTTCTTTCGGGTAGGTAGTGGCTGCCAGTTTTTGTAAAGTAGCTTCGACTACGGCTCGGTTTTCCGATGCATGAGGCAAAAATATGACATGGCAAATGTTCGGATAGCGCACTAGTTGTTGGCAGCGCTCAAACCAGTTCGTGGCCATCACTCGGCGGTAATGATGAAATGACAATAATAAGAAACTGCTCAAATATATTATTTTCATCATCCAATAAAAATCAAACACAATCACCACATAAATCATTATCACTGGGTTTACAAAGGTAACAATGACAACGCCAATTAAGGTCAGCCATACTAGACTGCCCGGCACCATTTCCAACAGCCGATATTTAGAATAGGTGCTTAACCACGACATAAAATTCGTAACCAATTCCGCCAATAAAAACCAAATAGGTCAAATAATGAACTAGCCGCGATTGGGTGATGGTAAAAGCTGACGGCCGATCCTGCCGAGCGTGAACCTGGCGATGCATTTTCATAATCACCACACCGTCGATACCGCCGATTAAAGCTCCGGAAATACCTAAAATTTCTATAAACGACAACCAATTATTGATAACTAACAATAAGGGCGGCAAAATGACGGCTAGCCACCCAAGTAATGGCGGCCAGTGAAAATCATATAAATATATCTCTTTAAGCACCAATCCGAGCATCAGGAAAGCAGTTGACATGGTGATAACGCCAAACAGCGAACCAAATATCAACACCGGCCATCCCAGCGCCTCACCAAGTCCAACCAAGGCACTTTCCGAAGTGGCTGAACCAGTAATACCAACCACCATTAGAGTAAAGATTAAGTAAACGATCACTGGCACGCATGAACCGACAATAATTGCTAACTGCAAGCGCTGCGGTTGACGGCTAAGAATATTTTTCATGTCCGGTACTGCGGAAGCGGACGCCGAGGCGAATAACACAACGCCATAAGGTAGAAAAAAGTTTTGCCAGTTTGCGGTTGGGTTGAAATTAGCCGGCTGTAAATATGGCCATCCGCCAATTATCAACAACATGATTAGCAGTAACATCCCGATCATCAAGATTCTTTCGAATAAACTAACGGCTCTTAAACCAATCAATAACGCTATCGCCATAATGCCGGCGTAGGCCAACAGATACCAAAATCGATCGCCACCAATTATTGGTTGCAGTAAATTAGCTAATAAATGACTGACCTCCAATAGATAAGCCGCCAAGGCACCGTAGAACCCAATAAAAGTTGAAACAATCGCTAAATATTTCCAGCGTTTCCCCAGATATTTTTCAACATATACCGGAAACTGATGGGTGCCGGCAGTGGCTAAGACAACTTCACCGTAGGCCAAATTAACTAAACCCAACACTGCTCCCAAACCGATTACATAACTTACGCCGATAGCATAACCGCTTTGCGCAAACACAAACGGTAATCCAAAAATTCCAGCGCCCACAGCTGTTCCAACCATCAGCGCAATCGCCGCAAATACTGAACTAGGCTGGTGAGGCTTTTTAGTTAACACAAACTAAGAGTATACTAACCGACCGCCAATAGAATTAAAAACTATTCCTCGTCCTCGATATCCTCGAGTTCAGCATCACTTAAGGCTGGCTCGTAAACTAACTCGTATTCAACGATCCCTTGTTTTTTATATTCTGTCAGATAAAGCGTTAAGATTTCGGGATTATCTTCATCGCCGCGAGTGTATTCCATGTAATCGGTCGCTTCTTCACTGTTGGTCCAACCGGCGGTTGTTAATTTGTCGTTATAAAAACCACGGATAGTTTCTTGATCCTCAGTTGTTTGATAAGTAGCATCTGTTTCATACTGATTACTCGAATAATAACTGCGAATTGAATCTGGGTAACGTTCAACTAAATCTAAATCTTGACCATAAACATCGGCCACAACAATTTCAATTTCATAATCATCCGCCGAGATAACATCAGTTGTTTCCGCTAATTCATCGGTTGATTCATTAGCATTAATGGTTGCTTGATTTTTGCAACCAGCGCCAATTAATAATAGGCTTGGCACTAAGGCGATTACTCCAATTTGAATAAAACGTTTCATATAAATATATATTAAATCGTTAATATTACTTAGTATACTCTATTGTCCCAGTTATTGGCAAAATTTCAATCCAGACACTACCACGGTTGAGTTCAATTTCCTTGCCGGCCGCGTCGTACCATAATGTCCGGCTGGTGCGATTAGCTTTGCGCCAGTTGCCTTCAATGACTTCATCATCGCGGGCAACATAAACTTTACCCTCGCCTGTGACGTCAAAATTTACTCGATTCTCCCCGGCTGCAATGGCGGCTGGCACCTGCTGCACAATTACGTTGCTAACGTGAATTACTTCACCAGTCACTGCGTCAATTTGTTCTTCTTGTGCCACTAACCTGCGATAATCATTAGTGGCATAGTCATAGCGATATTGTACGGCATAAAGTGGTCCTGAACCAAAATCAATAGTAATAGTTCTGGCAGACGACGGCTCCGCTTTGGGTTGATTGTCAGTCTTAAATAACCAACTATCAAATTCTGCCTGCTGGCTAATTAAATTTTTGTCACGCCGCGCCAATTCCAGTAATTCATTGCTGGTAAATAGATTATGGGGCGCCGCTTTACTGCCTTCCCGATAAAAATAACGACTATCACCAGTCAGAGCCGACAAATCTATAATACCCAAACCATCAGTCGCCGCCAACGCTTCTGGACTACCACCGGCATGCACGTAGATCGCATTGTACTCGGAGCTAAATTCCAAATAAGTCGGGCGAGCGCTGCGCACTGGTCCAATCACTGTGGGTAATGGTCCGGCATATACCGCCATTAACCGAGTGATACCACCTTCAACCAACATTTCATAAACCACCGAAGCTGAGCTTAATCCAGCTTGCGGTCGTACACCACCGAAAGCGGCATTCTCGATCATCACCGCGATTGGGTACAAATTGGCTTCCGCCGTTGGAACTAATACGCCGTCAATTAGCCGCGGTATCAGGGTAGCTGCCGTTGAGGGCTTCTTTTTTGGAGTGGGTTCAAATTCAACTATCTCCGGTTTAACTGTGGTTTGATTAGTTTGCTGTCTTTGTTGTTGGGCAACTAACCAAATACCAATCCACACACCAACCGCCGCCAGCACCAGCAAGCTAGCTAAACCGATCATAATATACAATTTGCGGCGACTCATCAGCCTTAGTAAGTTACTGAATTATCACTTGGAACGACTTCAATCCAGGTTACTCCCGGATTAAATTTAAAATTACTGCCTGATTGAGTGATATAACGTGTGCGCACTCCCCGTTCCTGTTTTTGCCATTGACCAACTTCAGCCTGACCGTCTTGAAATAAGATCGCCTCACCACTGCCTTCAGTCACAATATCAAGCCGACCAGTCGCTTCATCTAACACCTGACTGGTAACTTTTTGTACTATAATATTACGCGCTTCTAATTGCTGACCATTATTTTGGTCGGTATGTGGTTGGTCACCATTCCAACGCAAATAACTATTTGTGGCTGATTGATAACGCCATTCTACTTGATAATCTTGGCTAGAAAAATCAATTATGATTGACTCAACCACATTAGGCCGATCTGCTTTAATAGAGTTTTCTTTGAAAAGATATGGTTGATAATCACCGGCTTTATCGGTTAATCCTAAATCGCGTAAGGCAAAGGCGTATAATTCAGAACTGGAAAATACGTTATGCGGCGCTACTATCGCTGAGTCGCGATAATAATAGCCAGCATTATAAAATTGATTCAAATCAACAATAAAATTAGAACTGCCGGTGATACCAAGAGCCTGTGGGCTCCCACCAACGTAACTATAAAGGCCATGATATTCTTCGGCCCAGTCTACGAAATAATGGCGAGCGCTGCGGATTGGTCCAATTTTTTGAATGACATCGTGGTTAGCATACAGTGCTAATAAACGGGTGATTCCGCCCTCAACCGGCGCTTCATATATTAGATTAGCTTGACTTAATCCGGCTTGCGGGCGGATTTTTGCTAAGTTTTCTATCATCACCGCGATGGGAAATAAATTAACTTCACTAGTTGGTACTTCAACACCATCTAGCCGACGGGCACCAACAGCTTCAATTGCCGGAGTCGATAATTGATTAAAGGTATTTACTGATGAACTATTGCGTTTGAAACCAGGCACTTTTCCTAAATAAACTAATATTCCAAAAATAACAGCCAGCACCAATACTAATACACTTATACCCACAATCAATTGTGCACCTTTATTTCGGCGCAATTTCCACCAAATATCCTTCACTTTTTCACGCCAACCGGCCATTATTCTTATTTTTCTTTTTTGGCCGGTGCTTCAGCGGTTGTTGCAGAAGTTTCTTCTGTAGTAGTAGGCTTAACTACGCCTTCAACTTTAGCCACATCTTCGGTGACTGTTTCATTCAAAGCAGCTAATTCAGCATCACTGCGCGGCGGCTCCACCATGGCGATAATATCAGCCGCCTGTTCTACGATCGTAATTCCTTCCGGTACCGATATACTACTTACACGAATGACATCATCAAATGTAGCTAAACCATCAATTGATATTGATAACTCTTTAACCAAAGCACCAGGCAAACATTTAATGGTTACATGATCTTTATTTTTGACAAATGTTCCGCCGAGCGCTTTAACTGCCGGCGCTTGGCCCGTAAAATGCAATGGCACTGTGGTAGTGACCATCTCAGACATTTTAACTGCATAAAAATCAATATGTTCAACATCATCACTTAAATAATGACGCGTTATACCCTGAATCATCACCGACAAAGGCTTAATGGCATCAATTTCCAAATTTATTAAACTGCCTCGGCCGGCCGATTGATAAGTTTTTGCAAACTCCTGATTGTTAACCTGAATCATTACATTCGGCTGATTATGGCCATAAACAATTGCCGGAATAATACCCTCAGTACGTAGCTTTTTTACGGCTTTACCTGATACCGTACGAGTGGTTGCTTTTAGTTGCAGCGTTTCTGTCATAAAAATAAATTTGGTTACTAAAGTTTATGTAAATCCGAAACAATATTAGTTGATTTCAGTTGGTTGTGCCAATCCATCACTTCATCAGCCGAGATGGTTTGATTATTTGATAAACGGTCCATGTCTTCCACAGTTAAGTCAGTTAACAATCCAATTGAACTTACCATTGAGCCAGCGCTTACCAGTAAAGTTACCATAGCTGTTTGACAAGCTTGGCAACGAATAAATACAAGTTCAGCTGATTGATTAGTACCGACGCTGCTGGTGGTATATTTACCTTGGTCTGATTTGCAAAACGGACATTTCGCCAGCATTTTTTGGAGAGCCTGAAATTTAAGCGCTTGTTTCATATGCATCAATCTACTATAAACCTTGGGGGCTTGTCAATGATGCAGGCGACAACTTTGCACTAGCCCTAAACCTAGACAACTGGCAATCAACGCACTACCGCCGGCACTAACAAACGGCAGCGGAATCCCGGTAACAGGCATTATTCCGAGATTCATACCGATATTGATCGCCATTTGACTAAATATCAAACTAGCGAAACCAAGCACCAACGCTTTAGAGTAATCGTCACGACTGTTTTGCCAATTCCTCCAGAGCCGATAAAAAATAGCAATAAACAAGCCGATGGTAATACTAACTCCAATAAAACCTAATTCTTCGGCAATGGCAGCGAAAATAAAATCAGATTCACGTTCCGGGAGAAATTGTAATTGGTTTTGCGGACCTAAGCCAAGTCCCCTGCCAAATAGTCGTCCTGAACCGACTGAAATAACAGCTTGGGTAACATTATAACCTGAACCAAGCGCATCGTAATCTGGGTTTATAAACGTAAGCAAGCGAGCTTTTTGATAATCAGCCAATACTAACCACCAAGTAAGCATAGCTAAGATTAAACCCCCTCCGCAAATAATTAATATTTTTTGATATGGCAGTTGACTGCTAAACAGTAACACTAAACTCAACCAAATCAACACTACCGCTGAACCAAGGTCTGGTTGTAACAAGATTGGTACAACGTACCCGGCCAGCAACAATAGGGCTCGTAAGATCATCCGCCACTGATTCAAAGAAAATGAATAATCACCAATAAATCTAGCCCACACCAGTAAAAAAGCGATTTTGGCAAATTCAACCGGTTGCAAACTTAAGCCGAAGATTTGGAACCAACCAGTAGTGCCGTGAATAGTAACGCCAACCAACAATACCAATATCAACATTAATCCACCAATTCCATAAATTCCATACGCATAATTAATAAGTTTACGATAGTTTTGTAGTCCAACAAAAAATACACTGGCTAAGCCAATTAAGACAAAAATAATTTGTTTGCTCAGTCGTCCATCAGCCAAACCGCCATCGCCTTCAATACTGTACATAATTGCTAAACTAAAAATTATCAACAACAACACCAAGCCATTCAGCCACCAATCCATTACCCGTAATCGCGCCAGCAGCGATGACATGTTATTTAGTCGGCGGTGGGATAGATTAAATTAGTTTGATCATCCCAGTCGGTTGCTACTATGATTTCAGTTTTAGTGTCAATTGAGTAGCGACGCGGCCAATACATTTGCAAAGGCCGACTGGTGAAAGACGCTACATCTGACCAAATTACTTGCTGAATACCAATAATTTGCCCGCTACTACCGCGCAAAATACCAATCAAACGTACCGTTTTGAAGCCATATGGACTTCGATTAACTACCTTGGCAGTAAGTTGGGTTATTAATTGGGTGGTTGTTTCGGTATCACTTGTGTCTTCATTATCGTCTTCGGGTGTAATTATGTCTGGTGTCTCGGTCGCAGTTGCTGTGGTTGATTCTTCTTTTGGCTGAGCTATGGTAGCTGTGGATAGTAGTTGATCAGTTACTTCAAATTGCACTATGGGTCTTTTTCCTCTGACACGTTGCCAAGTGACGTCGGTTAAAGAAACGGTAACGTCACTGCCGCCTGTACCGCTAATTGGACTCATTACAAGGTATCCTGATTCATTCGGCATCAACCAGCCGTCGTTAAAATCATAAGACTGACCGGCTAAGGTGAAAGTATAGCGAAAACGCGCCACATGATTTGGATTAGGATTGCTAACCAGAGCATAGACATCAATTAAGTCGGTTTGCCGTTCAAGCGCAGCGGCTTCCTTTACCAGCAGCGGACTAGGCGGCTGAACTGATTCGTAATTAACTAAAGTCTCCCCGATTAATTGCTGCGCCCGTTCCGTGGCCTGATAATTGCGCAGATACACAAACAAATAGCCGCCAAATAAAAGCCAAATCAGTGCAACTGTGCCAATTCCCGCTAGCCGGGTAACCAATCGTAATTGCCGCTTATGCGTATTTATCCAATAGGCGGCATCTAATTCGCTCCCCTTTATTTCATCGTCCATAGGTGTAACTGTAAAACTATGCTATACTGAAGTCAATATACAAAATTAATAATAAAAATTTATGTTTCAAACGAGCCAAGATATCCTTTATATAACAGTCGCCGTGGCGATTGCGGTTTTTACGGGTTTTTTGGTCTGGATTATGTATTATCTAGCTCAGATCACCCGACAAAGCAACGAGCTGATCACTGATTTTAGAAAGAAAATGGAAGAACTTGATGCTACGATGCAATTAATGAAAGATAAACTAACCACTTCGGTTGATACAATTAGCTCAGTTAGCAGCCAAGTCGCCAACCTAATTGAACTGATTAAACGCTATACCGGTAAGTCAACCACTAACCGACGTAAAGTTTAATTATTTTTTTGAATCGCTTCAACAATCGGTGATTCGTTGGCTAAGTGTTGCCAGAAGAGCACTTGATCGCGATTGATAATTAAATAATTATTTGGCCGATGGAAATCGTCGGTCAATTTAATCAATTTTAAGCCGGAGTCGTTGTTCGTGGTCTCATCGGCGGTGGTGTCGGCGGTGTCCGAGGTAGCTTCATCAGACTTAGCTTGAAGATAATACACCTCAAACAACACCAACGTGTGAGGACCATATTTCTCAAGCTTTCCAAAATAAGTCTGGCCATTAGTTAAGGTAACAGCCTGCCAAACGTCATTTGGAAATAGGCGTTGAAAGCGCAAGCCATAAAGCCAAAATTGTGCAGCAATTAATATCACAGCTAAACCGACACAAAAATAGGTCATTGTAACCATTTTCCCCGACCAACTGGTTTTAGCGGTTGGAGAAGGGATAGTTTGAACTTTTGTTTTTATAGGCATAAATAATTTATAAAAAAATTGAGCATTATTTAGATCTGGTGATACTATACCACAATTGATATACTACGGCTACACAATATGTCATTTACCCACCTTCATGTTCACAGTGAATACTCATTACTAGACGGACTACCCAGTATTAAGCAGTTGGTAGCTAAAGCTAAGGAGCTTGGTTTTAGTAGTTTAGCGCTCACAGACCACGGCTCGCTTTACGGCGCAATCGAATTTTACGAAGAA
>CAYMXY010000040.1:9663-10137 GCA_964394525.1 uncultured Gammaproteobacteria bacterium
GCTGAATTATATGTGGCGCCGCGCGGCCGACAAGACCGCCAACCCCACTTGGATGAGCGGCCGTATCACCTAGTCGTACTGGCAGCCAATCAGGTTGGATATTTCAATCTGATAAAATTAGTTACCGCGGCTCATTTGGAGGGTTATTACTACAAGCCACGAGTTGATTTGGAGTTGCTGGAAAAATATCATGACGGTTTACTAGGCCTAAGCGCCTGTCTTAATGGCGCGGTGGCGCGTAGCTTGTTAAGTGGTGGTTTAGAACAGGCCATTTCCACGGTTCAGCGTTATCAAAAAATTTTTGGGGTGGATAATTTTTTTCTGGAAATGCAAATTCATCCAAATTTGTCTGAGCAAACTACCGTCAATCAATTATTGCCGACCTTGGCGCAACACACTGGTGCCGCTTTAGTGGCAACAGCCGACAGTCATTATCTGGCACCAGCCGACGCCGACGCTCAAGATGTTTTAGTG
>CAYMXY010000041.1:0-1538 GCA_964394525.1 uncultured Gammaproteobacteria bacterium
TTGTTTCCCACGTAAGAGGTAGTCGGCCGCGGCATATTTTTCCAGCCGCGGCCAAGAGAACGAACCACCCGACCCGCCGGCGCTTGCCATCGGTTCAACCCCGAGCGAGCGCCGCGGTCGAATCAGACCCGTATTGAGTAGTCTTCCTTCGACGCCTCGCGCGTTGCTTGGAAGCGAAACTCTACGGGTCTGTTTTCTTTTTGAGAAATATGCTAAACTTCAACTCATGATCGATCTTGAAGAAATAAAACGCCGAGTACGTCCAATTATGCAGCGTTATCCAATACGTAACTTGGCTGTATTTGGTTCTTATGCCCGTGGTGAAGCACAACCAACCAGCGATATTGATTTATTGGTGGAATTGGAAGATGCTAAACTTAGCTTACTTCAATTCGTAAAAATAAAGTTAGAAATTGAAAGTGCTTTACAATCATCGGTTGATTTAGTTGAATATCAGACCATTAAACCGGGAATCAAAGATAGAGTTCTAAAAGAGCGAATTTCTTTATTATAATTTTGAAATGGCTCGCGACCTTCATTTATATCTTGATGACATTCTTGAAAGTTTAACGGCGCTTGAAGAATATCATCGTAATATCACTGAAGAACAATTTTATAAAAATCAGCAATTGCAAGATGCTGTGATACGTCGTTTAGAAATTATTGGTGAGGCCGCTAAACACATACCCGAAGATGTCCGTAAAAAATTTCAGGATATTCCTTGGGCTGAAATGGCTGGGATGCGTGATATATTGATTCATAGTTATTTTGGAGTCAATTTAGAACGGACTTGGAGTGTGCTTGAAGAAGATTTACCACAGCTCAAAAGTGCCTTAATGAAGATGATGAAATTATTGGGTTAGTCTATGGCTCAAAGAAAAATAAAGTCAGAAACTGTGAAAAATTACGCGCGTGAATATGTTGAGTATTTACAAACTCAACATCGGTTACCGGTTGAACAAGCCTATTTATTCGGTTCTTACGCCAAAAAAAAGACACGTCCCTGGAGCGATATTGATGTCTGTATTATCTCAAAAAAATTTCAACGAGTTGATCCGTTAGAATATCTTTGGACGCGACGGCGCGCTGTTGATATTGAACGCGGCATTGAACCATTTGGCATGACGCCGGCTGATTTTGTTGACATCAATCCAATGGCGTACGAAATAAAACAAACCGGCATTCATTTGTAAAGCTGAGCTGCAAGACGTTAAATTTAGTTTGGACATTTTTAGAGAAGCTGCTATACTCATTTTATGTTTTTTATCGCAATTTTTGTTCTCTTTTTTCCGACGCATTACGCGGCGGCGGCGTTTGGCGACAGCACCACTTATGTTGGCCAATTAGTTTACGGTGACGGCGGTTATCGCACCGACGCCTATTTTGATTTTCCGGAAGACATCGCCTCCGACGGCAAAGGAAATTTCTATATTACCGACACCTTTAACGGCGTGATTCGCAAAATAGCGGCTGATGGCATTGTTTCCACCGTAGTCGGTCAAGGCGGTTATGGCGATGTCAACGGCTTGGCCACCACC
>CAYMXY010000041.1:1640-3200 GCA_964394525.1 uncultured Gammaproteobacteria bacterium
CAATAAAATTTATTTTACCGATTATCAAGCCGGCAAACTGTATCAAATGAACACCGACGGCGGTGGACTTAAAATAATTACCAGCTCGCTTAACGGCCCCAAAAAACTTTATGTGCGCACTTCCGGCGATTATGCTTATATCACCAACGCTAACGATTACACGGTGGTGCGCGTGAAACTCGACGGCGGCTATAAACAAGTTGTGGCCGGCGCTTCGGGCGAGCCGGGGAAAAGTAACGGTTCCTGTTCTTTATCACGCTTCAAAAATTTATGGGGGGTCACGGTGGTGGAAGGTTCGGCCGGGCTTGAGAGTGATGATATTTATGTCACCGACGGCACCGGCGACCCGGGCAACATTTTGGAACGTGATTTATCAATTCAAAACACCGCCGACAACGGCAAAATTAGGGTAATTGATATAGATGGTTCCGATGTGCCGGAGGTGCCGCTAGACGAAACCGAAGAAGAAATCGCCGCACATGTGGCCGGTGAGCTGTGCGAAAGTTATCTATTTGCCAAAAATAGCATTGACCGGCCGATCAATTATCCTAATTCCATCACCCGTTACGGCAACAGCATTTACGTGGCCGTAACCGGCATCAGCGAAGTGTTGCGTTATACCATCGGCGATGCCACTAATATGGAAGCGTTTGCCGGACAGGATCGGTTTCATAATCGTAACGGCGTTCACGGTTTGCCGGGTCGGCCGAAAGATTTAGCCATTACCCAAGACCGGGCGCGAATTTATTTTACCGCCAATAATCAGGTAAAATATATTACTGCGGCTGATCGGGCCGTGCATAAATTGGTCGGCAGCACGATTGATAATTATCAGAAACACGATGACAAAGCTTGGTATGGCGAAGACGGAAGATTTTCCGACGCTTTAAGCGCTGCTTTATCGAAGGATGAAACCAAACTTTATGTGATTGACCGCAATAATAATCGGGTGCGCGAGATAGATATAAAAAGTAAGAAAGTGGCGTATTTGACCGGCGCCGGCGAGGTAAACGTTGGTGGCGGTTTTGATAACGGTTACCAAGAGGGAGAGGCTTGTCCCAACCAGTTTGGTTTAGGGCGAAAAAATTGCGCTTATTTCACCCGTCCCGGCGGCATCGTGGTGAATTCAACCGGCAAATACGCTTATGTGGCGGATACTGGTAATCACGTTATTCGTCGAGTAACCCTATTCGGTTCAAAAAAGGGGAAGACCAAATTAGTGGCCGGTTATCCGCAGTTGCGCGGATATAAAGACGGCACCGGCAGCACCGCCCGTTTCAACGTACCAATATCTTTAACAATCGACGGCGCCGATAATTATTTATACGTGGCGGATCGGAATAACCACGCGCTGCGTAAGGTGCGCCTAGCAGACGGCCAAGTGACAACCTTGGTAGGCGACCCAACGGCGCCGGGTTATTTGGATGGTCGTCTGGAAGACGCTTATCTTAATTTACCGGTGGAGGTTTATTATAACCGCGGCAACATTTATTTCGCCGAGGCCGGCACGCACATGATTCGAGTGGTGGATATGGGTGATGAAGCGGTAAATTTGGTGGC
>CAYMXY010000041.1:3288-9557 GCA_964394525.1 uncultured Gammaproteobacteria bacterium
GTAATCGCGGGTACAGCAACGGCGACCGAGATAATTCTCAATTTGATAATCCGGTGGGCATTGTGCGTAAAGGGAATAATTTACTGATCGCCGACAGTCAAAATGATCTCATTCGAAAAATTGATTTAGGCGACGGCGAAACTATTCCGTTCACGGAGCCGGCGGCGGTAGTAACCAGCGTTATTCCCAGCAGCAACAAAGTAGCCGGCAAGAGCACCGACACTAAAGCGTTAAAAATTACCGGCAGCGGATTTGAGCACGGCGCCATCGCTTATTTTGGACCGTTCAATGCTACTTATGTAAATTCGGACACGGAAATAAGCGTGGTGATTCCGTTTGGTTTAATGAGCCCGGGTTATTACGAAGTTGGCATTGCCAATATTGATGGTCAAGTGGGCACACGCTTGCGCGCTTATTCGATTTCAGATAATAACGGTGTAGTGCCGGTAGTGGATTATTTTGTTGATCAATAAAGACGACGGTTTATGAAAACAATTCGCGACATCATGGTTTTTGGGGAAACAGTGCTGCTACGGGTAGATTATAACGTACCGGTGGATGCGCATGGAAAAGTAACCGACACGGCGCGCATTGCTGAAACTAAGCCGACGGTTGATTGGTTAAGGCAACGCGGCTCGAAAGTGGTATTGTTGTCTCATTTTGGAAGACCAAAGGGGAAAGTGGTAGAAAAGTTGCGGTTTGAGCCGATAGTGCCAACGATCAGTAAGGTATTAGAGGGTGAAGTTAACTATGTGCCTGAAGCAATCGGGGAAAAAGCAGTTACTACCGCGGTGAATCATCTGGATCAAGGTGAAGTGTTATTATTGGAAAATATTCGTTTTTATCCGGGTGAAGAGAAAAATGATCCGGCCTTTGCGCAGGAGTTGGCTAAATTAGGCGACATATATTTGAACGATGCGTTTGGCGCGTCGCATCGGGCACATGCTTCAACTGTTGGTGTGGCGGCTTTGTTACCGCATGGGGCTGGATTGTTGATGGAACGCGAAGTCAACGCCTTGCGTAAGGTGTTAGAGCAGCCGGCGGCGCCAGTGGTGGCTATTATCGGCGGAGCAAAAATTTCCACGAAATTGGATTTGATAAAAAATTTATTACCGAAAGTTGATGTTTTGCTGTTAGGCGGTGCGCTCGCCAACACAATTTTATTGGCGCAAGGGAAAAAAGTTGGACAGTCGCTGGTGGAAGCGGATTTGGCAAAGACGGTGACGGGTTTGTTGACAGAAAAATTATTTGTGCCGGAAGACGCAGTGGTGGCGGTGAATGAGAAAGTAACTGCGGCTCAGGCGCGCACAGTGACAATTAACGGAATTAGGCCAGATGAAATGATTTTGGATATTGGGCCGCGCACAGTAAAACGTTACGCCGAACAAATTGCGCGCGCTAAAACTATCATTTGGAACGGGCCAATGGGCATGTTTGAGCGTAAGCCGTTTGCTGAAGGCACCTTTGCTTTAGCGCGTGCTGTGGCTGATGCTACCACTAACGGCGCTTACAGCGTGCTCGGCGGCGGTGAAACGGTCAGTGCTATTCACGTGGTCGGTTTGGCTGATAAAGTTTCCTTCATTTCCACCGGCGGGGGAGCAATGCTTGAATTCATGGAGGGAAAACAGTTACCAGGCATTGAAGCACTGAATTGAGAGCCGGATGTGCCGGTAACCTTGAATAAAGTAATAAAATAAACTATCATGTCATCAACCATAATTAAATCCATTCAAGCACGGGAAATTTTAGATTCGCGCGGCAATCCTACGGTGGCGGCGACAGTAACGTTAACTAATGGAGTAAGCGCCGAGGCGATGGTGCCATCAGGCGCTTCCACCGGCGTGCACGAAGCCGTTGAACTGCGCGACGGTGACAAAAAAAGATACGGCGGCAAAGGCGTGCGGCGGGCAGTGGCTAACGTTAATGGTATAATTGCTCGCGCAGTGCGTGGCCAAAATGTTTTACGTCAGCGCCAGCTAGACGAACGCTTGCGGCAACTCGACGGGACCGCGAACAAAGGCCGGCTCGGCGCTAACGCAATTTTAGCCGTTTCTTTGGCGGCGGCGCGCAGTGGAGCTTTGGCGCAGCGACGGCCACTTTATAAACATCTGCGTCAGTTGTATCACTTGCCGTTGCGCGGCTGGAAACTGCCTAAACCAATGATGAACATTCTCAACGGCGGTAAACACGCCGATAACGGTTTGGAATTTCAAGAATTCATGATCGTGCCGCAGGCCAAACGCTTTGCCGAAAGAATTCGGCAAGGCGCGGAAGTATTTCAGGCGCTTAAGAGTTATCTTCGCGGGCGCCGGTTGGCAACGGGCGTGGGCGACGAAGGCGGTTTTGCTCCGGCTCTGCGTAATAATGAGGCAGCCCTACAAGCCATTGCCGCGGCAGTGCGCTTAGCCGGTTATCGGTTAGGTAGAGATATTGCCGTGGCGTTGGATCCGGCATCGTCGGAATTTTATAACGCGCGACGAGGCACTTACACAGTAGATCGGCGCGCTCTAACACCGGCTGTTTTGCTGCGTCGCTACCAACAGTGGGCGAAAAAATATCATATTATCTCGATTGAGGATGGTTTGGCGGAAGATGACTGGACAAACTGGCAAATTATGACGCGCGCGCTTGGCCGCCACATGCAACTGGTAGGGGATGATCTGTTTGTAACTAACGTGGAGCGCTTGCAGCGCGGCATTACTTCTAAAGTAGCCAACGCTATTTTAATAAAAGTTAATCAAATCGGTACCTTAACCGAAACTATTGATACCATTCGTTTGGCGCAACAACAACGTTACGCTGTGGTCGTGTCGCACCGTTCCGGTGAAACCGAAGACACCTTTATTGCCGATTTAAGCGTGGCTGTAAACGCGCCCTACATAAAAACCGGCTCGCTGTCGCGCAGCGATCGCGTAGCCAAATATAATCGGCTGCTGGCGATTGCCGAGGAAGTGGAATAAGAAATGCAGGCTAGGCCGCTAGGCGGGCAGTGGCAGCTGGTCTAGCAGGAGGTTGCTCTTCTCTAAGTATAGTGGCTGCTTCATTGGGTAGAATTGTTTTTTGGCTGCGTTCACGTTTGTTGCGGATTTTAGCCGCTTTCATCCATCCATCAATTTCAGCATCAGTCATTAATAGGTGAAAATAGGTGGCAGCTAATTCATCGTCTTCAGGTTGCAGTTGTAATACATTCAGGCCGTGCTCGGCTTTAACAATTTTCCAAGTGCCTTCACCGGCAGTACCTAAGAAGCGCTCATTGGGTAATGTTAGTATTGTGTCAACTGAATATTTACTTACGATCTTGTTACGTTCTGGTAGAGCGCTTAGGTTTTTAAACATATTTTCAATTGGCAATCGTTGTGATCGTTCCAACGACAATCTAAAAGATTGTAAAGAAGTGATACGCTCAACTCCTAACTTTATTAATTGTTGAACAACCCTATTTTTTTCTTCTATGGATGTAGTTGCTGGTGGCTGCGATTCAGCTTCAGTTACCACAATTTTCACCAATCTATCATACGTTGCAGCAGTGTCAGCCATATTTTTCGCTAAACTATTCACCGCGGATCCGAATTCTGAATTTGTTGGAAAATCTTCTTGTAAAACCAACAACTCATTTCCAACTTGTCGGTAAAGCGTCGTCAACTCGCGGCCGTTGGCCACTTGATCTTTGCCGGAAGCGAATTGTTGTTCTAATTGCAAGACTTTGGCATGGAAATCAACCATGGTTTGTTCAAGGGCGCCTACCGGTCGCAGATCCTGCTGTAATTCTTTATTTACCGGAGGTTCAGCCAGTTCATCGCCAAGAATTATTCTTAAATTTTCTTCCGAGAAGCGACCATTATTGTTGCCCTGCGTTTCTACCAAACCTCCGTCAATTGCTCGAAAGATCTTAGCGCTGGTTGTTTTATCTATCCGAACGCGCCTAATGCTCCCCTGACTACTATCATCAGCGCCTTCATCCTCTAAGCTGACAGGGCGTTTTTTACTGCGCACGACTACTTCCAACAAAATAGAGCCATCACCCTCAACCGTGGTGATAAAATTTCCAGCTCTTAGCGCGCGAGACAACGCTTCATTACCGCTGCCTGCTTTAGCGGCAATCAGAGCCGCGGCTTGATGCAGAGCTGGTTCATTTTTAATTCCATAAGACGCCAAGCGACGCGCATCGGCCACTTCGGTTTTGTTGAATTTTCCTTGTGACTGGTCGCCAGTAAATGATACCGTACCAGCTTGTTTATCATGCTGGAATGAATTCTCAATGGCAGTTGGATCACTAAGCATCCGTTCCACAACCTTATAATTACCTGTCTGTAATAGACTATCAATTTGTCTTTGAAACAACAGTTGAAGAGTAGCTCGGTCAATAACTACTTGTTCGTTAGCAGGAGTAATTTCATATTCGCGCCGAGCGAATGGTTCAGCCTGACTGGTAGCGGGTTGTTCGTTTAAGCGCTGCAAATCGGCTAAACGGTCTTGAATGGTTTCAATCTGGGTTAGAATGTCATCCAGTCGGCGATTACTACCAAGATATTCCGCCAGTTTGGTTGGTGCATATTCTTTAGCACCACCTTCTGTTAGTACGCGTTTTCTTTCAGAACGACCCTGTAATTCACGACTACCTAATACCAGTATTAATTTTAAAATATTAACTGGCAAGTCGAACATAACTGTTTTAACTATTTTACCGAGCATCCCCAAAAATTTTCGTGGTGCTGCCGATGTTTTTTCAATCGCTGTCCCAATAGCACGTAGTATCTGATAATCGGTAGGACTATATTTGTCAGATTCATCTTTCTGCTTAACGCCCCCACCAGTGTCACCTGTTTCTTTTTCCCTTTTTAACGATACTTTCCATTCATCTATGCTTTGGCCAAACACGCGCCTACTGGCCGATTCAAACAATTTATTCGCTCGCTCGCGTTCCGCCTGAATGGCATTGTAACTAAAAGGCGGCCGATGCATTCGCACCATTACTGGGTTACCCTTAGGATCAAATTTATAATTGCCTTTGTTATCTCTATCCTGTTCCTCTACACCTTTATTATAGCCATCAACTACTGTATCCAAATCTATGGCCAAGGCATCGCGTTCGGCGCCATGCAAACCGGGCGCAAGCGCGCTTAAACGGTGTAATTCTGTCAGCAGAATAGCTTGATGTCGGGGGAGATCCTCTCGAGGTATTTCATGGAGTGCTGTCTTCATAGCTGTCTCAACTGCGGCGGCAAATTTGCCATCTGCTCTCAGTTTCTCAACCTGCGTAGCGAGCGGGCCTTTGAGTTCGACTTCAACAGTTTCGACTACGGGTGGTGCTGTATCAGCCCTTGCTTGTTGCGCATCAGTTATAGCCGGTTCGGTGGTGGTTGGTTCGATAGGTTGCTCTGGTGCAGTCACGGCTACTTCACTAGGCGCGGCTGGTTCAGCCGTTTCTGTTGGCCTTTCACGCCGTTTAAGCAAGGTGCGGACCCTAGTCATAAAATCGCTAACTAAATTTCCAGCGCGCTCTCTGTAAGTTTCTGTAGTCTGCTGAACTTCTGCTGTACCTCCTCCTAAATGTTTAGCCGCGGCGGTATAAGCTTTTCCCGGATCTTCAATTACAGCACTTTCCGCCGCCTGCGCGCCGGCTTCAAGTTGCTCAGCCAATTCTTCCGGTTCATCAGACAAGCCCCCTTCTTCCTCTGGTGGTTGGGTTGGCGCTTTTTCAATGTTCTCTTTGCGACGCAATTCTTCAGGTGAAAGTGACGGTGCAGGTTGTGCCATAATGTTTATTCGTTCAATGATTGAATATATTGTTTAATTTGATCAATTTTTTGCAGCTCAAGTTTTTTAATAGTTTGAGCAAGTTCGGTTTTTTGTTCATCGCCCAATTGGTGCAGCAAATGCAAATATTCAGCATAAGCCTTTTTTGCTTGTTTAACTTTGGCAGCATCAGTAGTTTGATTTTGTGATGCAATCATATTCAAATAATACTAAGAAAATTTACTTTTGTCAAATTCAGGAATAAAATATTTCAATGATAAGCGATTTAATTGTTAACTACGCAAAAGCTGAACTGGGTTTCAATTTGGTTGGAATTGTGTCGGCTGCGCCCGCCGCCACTTTTCCCGCCTACGCCGATTGGCTAGCAGAAGGTTATCACGGTGAAATGGAGTGGCTGATAACCAACCAACGTAAAGAAAAACGCGCTCACGTGCGAGCGGTGCTGCCAACCGCTCAATCAATTATTACGTTGGCTTACACTTATTCAACTGGCGATTTGCCGGCGACTATTT
>CAYMXY010000041.1:9567-9905 GCA_964394525.1 uncultured Gammaproteobacteria bacterium
ACGCTTGGGGGCGTGATTATCATTTAGTGCTGAAACGTAAGTTGCTTCGTTTATTAAAATATATTGAGGCGACGGTCGGACAAACGGTTGAGGCCAAAGCTTACGTTGATACCGGTCCGGTATTAGAACGAGAATTGGCGCAGCGCGCTGGCTTTGGGTTTATTGGTCGTCACAGCCAATTAATCAACGCCCGTCTTGGTTCGTATTTGTTTCTTTGTGAAATAATTACGGCGCTGCCGTTAGAGCCGGTACTGGCGCGCGCCGTCGGCAGTTGCCGCAATTGTCGCGCTTGTTTAATAAATTGTCCAACACAGGCGCTGGTGCGTGATCGGGTAATT
>CAYMXY010000042.1:0-1319 GCA_964394525.1 uncultured Gammaproteobacteria bacterium
AAATTACTGGCCGCCGGCAGTTGGGTGACGGCTAAAGAAAAAGGTTGGCTACGGATGGAGGGGAAGGAATATTTAGTGCAAGATGGAGACGTAGTAGAAATTCATCACAGTTGATATTTCAAAAAAAATATTTGACGTAAAACGGTGGCTGTCTGACGACCGTAGAAGATTGGTTGATGGAATGGTTTTAAGCCGGCCTTGCTGATGGTTTTGGAAAGCTCCATAATTGTTAGGCCGTTGCTTTGTTTCCAAGCGGGTAAAGCTAAAATTATGCGTCCGGACGGTCGTATTAATTTCACCAACACCGGAAAAACCGCTTGATAAAATTTTTCCAGCGGCTGAATGACAGTTTTGTTCGGGTGAGCTTGCTGCGGTCCAAGTTGGCCTTCTGAAACAATTATATCAACGGAATGAAGGGGTAAATGTTGCGGTAATTTGAGAACATCGCTACAAAGCAGTCGTGGCGACGGCAGTTTTGCCCATGCTATATTAGCGTTCGTCGCAGTAATGCTAGCAGCGGCAATATCAGAGCCAATCACCTGCCGAAAGCCTAGCCAAAGCGCCTCTTGCACAATCGTGCCTGAGCCGCAAAACGGATCCAAAATAACATCAGTTGGCCGTGGTTGAGCAATATTTATTAGCATACGCGCAACTTTTGGCGGCAACATTCCGGCAAAGCGATCACGCTCCGGCCGGCCGTAATCGCGTTGGGAAAAACCGTGATAATCCTGTACCGCCACGGTTCGGCCAATAATACAATCATTGGCGCGCAATACTATTACAAAATCTGTCTGATTTTCGAGTAAATGTTCGCGCGTCACAATGACTGAAGATAAATCCGGCTCACGACTGGCTACATATCGCGCGGCTACTCCTTGTTGCCGCAGCCTTTGCTTCCAAGTAATGCCAAGGCGCTGCAATTTTTTTGCGTACTCTTGAACAGTATAATGCGTAACAGATGTATCCCCGGCATAAACACTGAAACCAAAAACGATTCGGCTTTTTTTGTCAGTGCTGGCCTGTGCCAAATGTTCCAGAGCTTGATAAACCTGTTCAATATCAGCCAGATTGTGAGGCACAGTCAACCATTGTTCTGCTACTTTTATCGTACCTCCCAAGCGTGCTAAATTTGGTTGATTTGGTAGCAGCAACACTTGACCACCCGACCAGGGTTGTCCTAATTCAAGCGCTGAAAGTTCTGGGGTATTACCAAGAATGGCGATGTACTGTTTCATAAACGATTTTTTTTGAACCAATCTACGAATCGTTCCATGCCAACGCGCAACGGCGTGGCTGGACGATAAGCTAATAGCCGTTCA
>CAYMXY010000042.1:1347-1623 GCA_964394525.1 uncultured Gammaproteobacteria bacterium
CCTGCCTGCGCCGGCATTTTTTCAATTATGGCCGTTTGGCCGGTGATTTCTTCTAATAACTTAATAAATTCATTCAATGTTACCGCATGATTTCCACCCAAATTAATTATGGCAAACGGGAACGGCCGTTCTATGGCCATCATCAAACCAGCAACGATATCATCAATGTAAGTATAGTCTCGACTACTCGCCCCGCCACCAAATTTTTTAATCGGCCATTGCCGCAGCAATGCTTCAGTAAAAATATACGGCGCCATATCCGGCCGGCCGCGTTCG
>CAYMXY010000042.1:1651-2833 GCA_964394525.1 uncultured Gammaproteobacteria bacterium
CCGTAAACGGTGAAGAAACGCAGAATGGTAGTTTGAAGGTGATGTTGCTGCTGATATTCGGCCAGCAATTTTTCTGCCGTCAATTTTGTAAAAGCATAAGGCGATACCGGTTGCAGCGGTTCGGCTGTTTCCACAAAAGGCAGTGGCGTAGTGTTGCCATAAACCGCTGACGTTGAACCAAAAATAAATCGTGGTACAGCATAGCGCACGGCTGCTTCAAGTAAGGCTCGCGTTCCGCCTACGTTCACTCGTTCATACAATGGGGCTTGATTAAGTGACGGCCGCACACCGGCACGCGCACCCAAATGCACAATCACCTCAACGGAGTGTGCTTGAAAAATTTTTTCCAAAGCGACCGCATCACCAACATCAATTTGATAAAAAGCGTGCGGTTGCAAACGCGCTAAATTTTCCCGCTTAAACTCGGGCGCATAGTAATCATTCAATTCATCAATGTTTACCACTTCCTGTCCGGCTCGCTGCAAAGCTTCAATCAGATGTGAGCCGATAAAACCAGCTCCACCAGTTACCATTACCGCCATATTAAGCCGAAAGTTGAGTTTTGGTTTGACGCTTACGCTTGACCAAGGCGGTAACGATGCGCAGCACGATTATTATTGCTACACCAAATAAACTTAAAGCCCACGGTCCGAAAGCGCGTTGCGGCGCTAAAATTTGATCTTCGTAGTACGGATCTCCCAGCATAGTTGTATCGCCGCTGGCCGCCAAATAAAAAACCAGTACAGCAATGGCCAAACTAATAACTAGCAATGTCCACCAAATTATTTTAGTAAAGTTTGAAAATGCGGTAGTCGTTATTTTCATAAATTTGAGGAAAGTGAGAGGGTTTAGCCTTTTGCCAAATGGCATCGGCTTGAGAATTTTTTGGGAAAATAAGGTATTGTAAGCGATATTGACTAACGGCAGCGGCAGCCTCATCTGAATTTGGTTTGGTGATCATAGAATAAAACGCCTTGACGCGCAAATATTCCGGATTAGTTGGATCGGAAAAAATTTGCCGATAAAGCGAGCTGTTTCCTTGAAATTTTTTAAGGTCACGGTGATTCAAATTATACCACGGGTACGAAGCTACCGGCCCATCATACCAAATTGGTGAAAAAATAATTTCACGATTAGATACAGCCATTATTCCAACCAGAACGCCTTTGTCTGGTTGTTGAT
>CAYMXY010000042.1:2843-9754 GCA_964394525.1 uncultured Gammaproteobacteria bacterium
GATTGAGCCATTGCAACGCGGAAATAAAATCAGCTTTAGGTTTAAAACGGGCACTCCAGCCAAAAACATCGTCTTTGGCGTAAACTACGCCATGCATCAGTTGCGCGCCTAACAATAATATAACTACCGGTCCAAACCATAAACGGTCTAATCGCAGTTTGGTTTGCAATTGCGCCAAGCCGATAGCAGCAAAAAGCGTGATGCTTATCCAACTGAAGGCTACGAAACGATCGGGCATCAGTATTAGACCAATCCAGCTTAGATGGCCAAGCAATAATGGAATCAACAGACCGCTAATCAGCAGCCAATAATTTTTTTTCGCCAGGCGCAGTGGGAAAAAAATGCCAATGCCGACAAGCAGTGTAGCAATATATCCCCAGATCGCCGGATGATCGTACAGCGGGTGATCGTAACCGGTAAATGCCGCCGAGCGCAATAAATTCCAAGCAACATCAATTGGCACAGGCAAGAGTTTAAACCAAATCACCGTAAATATGCCGACCACACCAAGAGCGGCGCTAAATAAACGACTGCGCCAGCCTTGTAAATAAAACAACCAAAACCAAACAACAAAAATAATACTAACAATTCCAAAAGACAGCGTGTGAGTATAGCTTAGGAGCGCGCCAAGTAGTGCCACAACTACAAACCACCACCAACGTTTAGTGATTACCAAGTGGATGCAGGCACAAATAATGCCGATAATTAACCAGTAGCCATACAAATTTTGTGGTGTCAAAATTAATGAACGCAGCAAGGGCGGTGAAGCAGCAGCTAAGATACCGGTATATATAGTTACTGCTGCGTTTCCAGATAAACGTCGCGCTGCCAGCATCATTGTCAAGACACATCCGAGATAAGCGATAATCGAAGTGATAATAACCAGTCGCCAAGGAGTCACAGGGAAAACACGCAGAATAAAAGCATGCAGTTGCTGCAAAGCCGGATATGTTTCCTTGGTCCAGCAGATATTAAAATTGTATCCTAAATTGGCGGTTTGACCATCACTAAAATTTCCGGTGCGAGCCAGTGTATCTGCGCCACAAGTTAACCCGCCAGCATCCGGCGTAGTTAGAAACCAGTCATTGAAAAAAAAAGGCACCAGCGCCAGCAGCGCTGCTAGTAGCAATACCCCAACACTAATTAAAAGCAACTGCCAACGTTTATACATAATTCATGCGTTCAAGATAATCGCGCACGCCGTTCGAGAATGTCCAGCGTGGTTTCCAACTAAGCCAGCGGCGCGCTGCGGCGGTGCATAATGCCCCGCTGGTCACTTCACCTGGCCGGATGGGCTTGAAGCGCGGCGCAGGAGCCAATGGGAAAAACTGTTTTATAGTTTGAAAAACTTCCCAATCGCTGATCGGGCGACCACAACCAATATTGATAGCAGTATTTTTACCAGTGCGCCAACGCTGTGCTTGTTGCAATGCTAAACGATTAGCGATAACCACATCATCAATGTATACATAATCACGTGTTTTTTTACCATTGCCAAAAATAGTCACCAACCGATGCCGTTTAAGTAACTCACTAAAAATGGCAATAACCCCGCATTCCCCAAAAGGATCTTGGCGAACACCAAAAACATTACCATAGCGTAAACTAATGGCGCGCAATCCAAAATTTCTCGCGTGATACTCTACCAGTTGTTCAGCCAACTGTTTCGACAGCGCATAAATAGAAACTGGCCGTAATGGTGCTGTTTCTGGAGTTGGCGAAAGGCGCGCATTACCATAAATAGTGCCGCCAGTTGAAGCGAAGATAAAAGTTTTTACGCCAACCGCCGCTGCTGCCGTCAAGACAACACTAGTGCCCGTGACATTATTGGAAAAAGTTTCCAGCGGCTGACGAACCGAACCAACCACAGTGGATAAGGCGGCATGATGATTCACCACCACTGGACGTTCCCGTTTAAAAATTTGTTGAATCGTTTTGGCGTTGGTAATATCAGCGCGATAAAATTTGGCGCGCGGATTAACCTGACGACGATCACCATGTGACAAATCATCAATCACCACCACCCGATGACCACGGCGAATAGCATCATCCACCAGATGCGAACCAATAAAACCAGCTCCACCAGTTACCAAAATTTTTGTCATACTAAACCAAAGACTATCAGACTTGCGCATATTTGCCAATTATGTAATAGTAGTGTTCGATCATATGACGGTAGCAGTGGTTATTCCAGCCTATAATGAGGCCAAATATTTAGCGCAAGTGGTCAATGGAGCGCGATCATTTGTTGATTACGTGATTGTGGTAGATGATGGTTCAACCGATGAAACGCCAGATATCATTCGTCAACTCAGCGCCAATCAGTTAACTAAAAAGGTAATTGCCTTGTATCATGAAGTGAATCTTGGCAAAGGTGCAGCGCTCAAAACTGGTTGTGAAGCGGCTATTTATTTAAAAGCGGATATCATTATCACTATGGACGCCGACAATCAACATAATCCTAAAATCATTCCTAATTTTATTGCTGCGTTGCAACGTGAGCGGGTTGACATTGTGTTTGGCGCGCGGCAATTTAACAGTCGAATGCCTTGGTCAATGATTCTGGGGAATTATTTCCTTTCTCGAATTATTAATCGGTTGTTTAAGATGATGGTGCATGATACGCAATCCGGTTTTCGCGCTTTTACCATAGCGGCTTATCGAGCGATGCAATGGGAAAGTCGCGGATACGAAGCCGAAACCGAAATGATTGTACGCGCCAGTGAACATCAATTGCGTTATCAAGAAATTGATATTGATACTATTTATCACGACAATTACAAAGGTACTACCTTTCTTGATGGGATTCGAATTTTTTGGCATATCATGCGTTGGAAATTCATATGACGATTATTCAACTAATAGCCGCCAGCTTTGGTTTAGTGATGATGTATCTGTCTTTTTTACATTACAAACGGCATGAATTTAACCGATATCAGTTTATCATTTGGGAAGTTTTGTGGTTTGGCTTTGTTTGTGTGACATTACTGCCCGATCGTTTTAATCTTGTCACTGAACGGTTGGGAATCGCGCGTGCCTTTGATTTATTTGCCATTGTCGCTTTTGTAATTATTCTGTTTCTGACTTTCCATAATTATTTACTTATTACCAGATTGGAAAAACGTCTTGAGCAACGTGTCCGCCAACGCTCGCTGGATGATTTGGAAAATAAATTAGGCGAGCCAAATAATACTCAACCCGAAAAAAAAGTATGAAACGAGCATTGATTATCGGTATTTCCGGTCAAGACGGTTCTTACTTAGCAGAGTTGTTATTGAGTAAAGGTTATGAAGTTCATGGCACTATCCGGCGCGCCAGCACTTTTAATACCGGTCGGATAGACCATCTTTATCAAGACCCGCATATTAATGGTGTGCGTTTATTTTTGCATTACAGCGATTTAAGCGACGGCAGTAATTTAAGCCGATTGATTCGGGAAATTAAACCACAGGAGATTTATAATTTAGGAGCGCAAAGTCATGTGCGCGTCAGTTTTGATATTCCGGAATACACCGGTTTAGTCACCGGCATGGGTACATTAAAAGTGCTGGATGCGCTGCGCGAGTCGGCGGTGCAAACAAAATTTTATCAGGCGTCGAGTTCAGAAATGTACGGCTTGGTACAGGCGATTCCACAAACGGAAACAACGCCGTTTTATCCGCGTTCACCGTATGCCGTAGCTAAAGTTTTCTCCTATTGGATAACCAAAAATTACCGCGAGGCTTATGGTATGTTTGCTGCCAATGGCATATTGTTTAATCACGAATCGCCACGGCGGGGCGAGACTTTTGTTACGCGCAAAGTCACCCGCGGGTTGGCGAAAATCAAGCTCGGCATTGACCAAAAATTATTCCTTGGAAATATGGAGGCTAAACGCGACTGGGGCTATGCGCCGGATTACGTTGAGGCCATGTGGCAAATGCTGCAGCAACCCGAGGCAGACGATTATGTGGTTGCCACCAATGAATCTCACACGGTGCGTGAATTTGTGGAAGAGGTTGGACGGTGTTTGGATATTGCCATTGAATGGCGCGGCAGCGGCGTTAACGAAAAAGGGTATAATCGCGCCACCGGTAAAGAAATTATCAACATTGATCCAAAATATTTCCGTCCTACGGAAGTAGATTTATTGATTGGTGATTACAGTAAAGCCAAAACGAAACTGGGTTGGGAACCTAAGGTGAAATTTCGCCAATTAGCCAAAATTATGACCGAAGCTGATTATAATTATTTCGCCAAGGAAAAGGGGCATTTGTCGTCATGATGGAGCCAACGGCAAAAATTTATGTGGCCGGACACCGTGGTTTGGTGGGTGGTGCCATTTGCCAGCGCTTGCAGGCCTTGGGTTTTCACAATTTGGTGCAGCGCACACATCAGGAACTTGATTTGTTAAACCAAGCGGCGGTGAAGAATTTTTTTGCAACGGAGCGGCCAGATTATGTATTTATGGCGGCAGCGATGGTGGGAGGAATTTACGCCAACAATACATATAAAGCTGATTTCATTTTCAATAATCTGCAGATTCAAAATAATATCATTTCTTCGGCGCAGCAAAGCGGTGTTAAAAAATTATTGTTCCTGGGCAGTAGTTGTATTTATCCGCGACTGTGCCCGCAGCCAATCAAAGAAGAATATTTGTTAACTGGTCAACTGGAACCAACTAATGAACCTTATGCTATTGCCAAAATTGCCGGTATTAAACTTTGTCAGGCTTATAACGAACAATATGGCACTAATTTTATTTCAGTGATGCCAACGAATTTATACGGTCCGGGCGATAATTTTGATTTGAAAAATTCTCATGTTTTACCGGCGCTGATTCGTAAATTTTATGAGGCGAAACAGGCCGGCGCGCCAACCGTCACTGTTTGGGGAACTGGGAAACCGCGCCGAGAATTGATGTACGTTGATGATTTGGCGGATGCCGTGATATGGTTGATGAATAATTATGATAGCAGCGAAATAATCAATATCGGCACTGGCGAAGATATAAGCATCGCGGAATTGGCGGTCTTAGTGAAACAGATGGTAGGCTTTGCTGGTGAAATAGTATTTGATACCAGCCAGTTCGACGGCACGCCGCAAAAACTGCTGGATGTGAGTAAGCTAACCGCCTTGGGTTGGCGCGCTAAAACTTCCTTGACCGAAGGTATCCGCTTAACTTTGGAATGGTATAAAATCAGGCTGCTGTAGTGGCATGAAAATTTCGATCGTTACCCCTTCTTTTAATCAGGCTAAATTTATTGAACGAACCATCAATAGCGTTATTAACCAAGCCGGTAATTTTGAGTTGGAATATATTATAGTGGATGGTGGCTCTAGTGATGGCTCAATTGATATTATTAAGCGTTATGCCGAACGCGATCACCGAATTAAGTGGCTAGCTGAACCAGATAAAGGACAATCCGATGCCATTAATAAAGGTTTGCGCTTGGCTACTGGCGACGTGGTGACTTATTTGAATTCAGATGATATTTATTTACCGGGCGCTTTACAAAAAGTAGCCGATTTTTTCCAATCTCATCCCAAGACACAATGGGCTTATGGTCGTTGTCGCATTATTGACGAATCCGACAATGAAGTTAGACCAGCCGTGACTTGGTATAAAAATCAATTACTGCGTCGTTACCGATATTGGTTATTATTAGTGGTTAATTATATTTCCCAACCAGCAACCTTTTGGCGACGTCGGTTACTTCCCGAAATCGGATATTTTAATCCCAAAGAGCATTTAGTAATGGATTATGAATATTGGTTAAGATTAGAGAAACATCATCCGGCTGGTGTTATCAATAAATATTTGGCTTGTTTTCGCATTCATGCCGCCGCCAAGAGTGGCCGTTGGTTTGTACAACAGTTCCAGAAGGAATATCAAGTTGCCAAACTCTTTACTAATAATCCGTTGTTGCTTTTGTTACATAAATTACAGGCTTATTTAGTTATTTTAATTTATCATTTTATCCATTGATGCGTTTACTTATTGTAATTCCATATTACGCCCCGGCCTGGGGATATGGCGGACCACCTAGATTAGTTAGTGCCATGGCCGAGGGTTTGGCGCAAAAACATAAGGTTACTGTTTTGACGACTGATGTTTTGGATGCAACTCATCGGGCGGCGCCGTTAGAGGAAGCAATAAATGGCGTAAAAGTAATTCGTTGTCCAACAGTTAGCAATTGGCTTAGCTGGCACGCTAAAATTATTATTCCAAAAAATTTTGCAGCCACCGCACAGCCCTATTTTGCCGCCGCTGATTTTGTATTTTTGTCAGATCTGCGTCATTGGCAAAATGCGGTCGCTTATCAGTTATTGCAGCGTCACCCTAAACCTTATGCCGTGGCAGCTTATGGGCAGATTCGCAAACCGTTAAATGTTAAATATCCGTTAAAATGGCTGTTTGATGAATTTTGGGGTAAACGTTTGTTAAGGCAAGCTAATTTTGTAGTGGCACAAACAGACAACGAGGCGCGAGATTATATCTCTCTTGGTGTAAACAAATTAAACATACGTATTATTCCATTAGCGGATCATGTGCCGACGGTTCAGGAGTTGGCTCAACGCGGCCAATTTCGCACTCGCTATAATTTGCCGCAGCAGGCGCGCTTGTTATTATTCGTTGGCCGGATTCACAAGCTGAAAGGTTTGCGCACATTGTTGCAAGCATTTGCCTTGTTGCGTCAACACTTACCCGGGCGCGACCTAAGGTTGGTAATTGTTGGTCGCGATGACGGCTATCAAGCTGCAGTTGATAGTTTAATTCGGCAATTACAGTTAGCCGAGGCCGTTATTCAACCCGGACCTTTGTATGGCAGTAACAACGCTGCCTGTTATTTAGACAGCGACGTCTTCGTGTTTACTCCTATACATTACGAGGAAACTTCGCTCGCCAGTGTGCGCGCTTTGAGCTTTGG
>CAYMXY010000043.1:0-1350 GCA_964394525.1 uncultured Gammaproteobacteria bacterium
GGTAGTATCAAGGCCAACGTTTGCGCCAGTTTGTAACTGTTGTACATTTACTTCCGCGCAAATCACCTGCTGCAATTCATTTGGCAGTGAACTTAAATTAGGCACGGTAGCAAACAGCAATGGCTGCCGCACTTTAATGCCGGCTGATTCGCGCAAAGCGAGAATTTGTTCAACCAGATTGCGCGCCTTTATCATGTCTGACAGTAATTGTTTATCTAGCCACTCTTTTGGCAATTCCGGCCACATTTGTAAATGCACGGAATCACCAGCCGGTTCGGCTGCAGGCCGTAAGCCTAAATAAATCCGCTCCGCCATAAAAGGTGTAAACGGAGCCAATAGTTTGGCTAAAGTATCAAGTACGGTTGCTAATACCGCCACAGCAGTGCTGTTATTTGTCGCTTTGAAACGCTCTCGGCTACGACGCAAGTACCAGGTTGAAACTTCCTGCACTGTTTCTTCCAACAAACGGGCAGCCTCGGCTAAATCGTAGCTATCTAACGCCGCCGTCACGGCTGTAGCTTGTTGCGCCAACAACGCCAGCACCCAACGATCCATTATATCATTCGACTGGGCGCTGAGCGCAGACGCCATCAATAATTTTTCACCAATCGAAGCGGGCGCAAACAATTTATAAAACGTAAAAACATTCCACCATGTCATCAATACTTTCTTCATCACTAAATCCACCCCTTTTTCTGAGAAACGCAGATCTTCTGCCCGCACCACCGGCGAGCTCATCAAATAAAAACGTAACGCATCAGCGCCGTATTTTTCCAACACTGTTTCCGGCTCCGGATAATTTTTCAACCGCTTGCTCATTTTTTTGCCATCGGCCGCCAGCACTAAACCATTCACAATCACTTGCCGAAAAGCCGGCTGATTAAACAATGCTGTGCTTAATACCATTAACGTGTAAAACCAGCCGCGGGTTTGATCTAACCCCTCGGCAATAAAATCAGCCGGAAAGGTTTGCTCAAAACTATCTTTATTCTCAAACGGATAATGCGCTTGAGCATACGGCATGGCGCCAGATTCAAACCAGCAATCAAGCACGCCAGCTACCCGCTGATAAGTTTTGCCCGCTCGCTTTATTATCAACTCTTTGTGCAAGTCAGTAACGGTTTGGCCGGATAACTGCGCCAGTTCTTCCTTTGAGCCAACGCAAATAATTGAGCCGTCAGCCGAGCGCCAGATCGGCAATGGCGCACCCCAATAACGTTCACGTGAGATCGCCCAGTCTTTGGCGCCTTCCAACCATTTGCCGAAGCGGCCATGTTTAACATGTTCCGGTAGCCAGTTGGTTTGTTCGTTGTTTTTCAGCATTTGCTCTTTCAAGGCAGTCACTTTTAC
>CAYMXY010000043.1:1360-5526 GCA_964394525.1 uncultured Gammaproteobacteria bacterium
ATAGGATATAGTCGCGTAATTTAACAACGGCGTTTCACAGCGCCAACAATGCGGATAGCTATGACGATAATTGGCTGCTCGCCACACTAAACCGCGCTGCTTGGCATCTTCCACTAACTGCTGCTGCCCTTTTTTTACAGGCAAGCCGCGATACTGCCCGGCGGCATCGTTAAACATTCCCTCCATAGTCACATCCATAACCATTGGCAAACCATTACGCTGCGCCGCCTGCATATCAATTTCACCGTAAGAACCGTTGATGGTGACAATGCCGGTACCCTCGGTCAATTCTACATAGTCCGCCGAAAAAACATGATAAGCGTTAGGATTATTTTTAATCTCGGGCAAGTTTTTATAATCCGATACGATCGGCTCATACTGCCAACCAACTAATTCACGACCTTTTAATTCTGCTACAACAGTATACTCGGTCTCGCCGATAACTGCGGCTAAACGCTCCTTAACCACCAGCAATTGCTCTTCACCAACCCGCACTTTAACATAGGTGTAATCCGGTCCAACAGATAATCCGGTTGTGCCAAGCGTGCTCCAAGGAGTAGTTGTCCACGCTAGTAAATATGTCGGCACGGTTTGTGATGGATCAACCACTTTGAATTTCCAAGTGACCGCCAAGTCATCAACCTCTTTATACCCCAGAGTGACTTCAAAATTAGATAACGGCGTTACACAGCGCGGACAAACATGCATCGCTTTTTTGCCTTCGTAAATCAAGCCGCGGTCATATAGTTGCTTAAACACCCACCAAACTGATTCCATGTAAGTAGGGTCCATTGTGCGGTAATCGTTGTCCATGTCTACGAAGCGGCCAAGACGTTCAATGGTGGAGCGCCATTCCTTGGTGTATTTCAATACGCTGGCGCGACAGGTGGCATTAAATTTTGCCACGCCCATGGCTTCAATTTCCCGTTTAGTTTTAAGTCCTAATTCTTTTTCAATCAAATTCTCCACCGGCAAACCGTGGCAATCCCAACCCCAACGGCGCTCCACGCGGTAACCGCGCATTGTGGCATAACGCGGAATCACATCTTTAATGGTGGAAGCGACAATGTGACCATAATGCGGTAAACCAGTGGCAAACGGCGGACCGTCGTAAAATGTAAACCGCCGCGAAACGGGACGCTCGCTTACCGACCGCTCAAAAATGCGCTGTTTACGCCAATACTCTAAAATTTTACGCTCGTGTTCGGCAAACATAGCACTTTAAGCGGTAGCAGCCGCGGCGTCTAGGCTGGCATCGGCATATACACTATTAAGCTTTTCGGTATAGATCACATATACCACCTCACCATCTTCAGTTACTGCTTCACCAATCCCTGCCTGCTTCAATAAATCCATTCCGGTAGCTGTGCTGCCTTCAAGATGTTTGAATAAACGCTTTAAGCCTCTTACAAGATTACCGGTATTTGTAGTTCCATTTGGCAAGACTGCATAATACACTAAATTCGCTAAAACTGTCTCTTTAGTTATACCTAATTCAGTAAAACGAGTATGCGCACCGGCTGGAATCATTTTTATTAAAGCGGCGCTACCAGCCTTTGTATCAATTAATCCAAGATTATCAACAAATCTTACCCTGGCTTCTTTGCCAAGTTTGTCAACCGCTTCTGTAAGGACTGGGTTTATCTGCCAAACTTTTTCAACTCTTTCCGCCAAACCAAGCTCACTTAACCACTTATCTCCAAAAAGCTGCCTTAACCGTTCACAATCACTTACTACTTCATCAGCGGCAATAAAATAAGCGGCGTTTTCGGTTAGGTCGGTTTCCTTACCGGCTTCCGGTTGATATTCTTGCAAGGCCGTTAATAATGCATCTTGCACTTCGCGTAAACGCACGGCTTGTTTGAACCGCTCCCATAATTTACGCGCTTGCACGAAGCGTTTGGTTTCTTCCTCGTTGGTCGCGCGTCGATTGAGCAATGTCCTCAAATAGGGCATATTAGCCGCTACTTCAGCAGCCGCTTCACCGATAGCTACTTCTTCTGTTTCTTCAACTACTGTCATCAATTTGTTTAATTCAGTTCGGTCAATTTCGGCAGAACTACCAAGCTGTAACTCTGCATACATGGCTGCTCTAACTTTTTCAATCAAAGGTTTATCAGCCTCTTGCCTCCATTTTAACTCGCGCATTGGTCGCGCACCTAAAGCTTCCTTAAAAGCGGCGTCAGTGGTTTGTAATTTTTTTACTACTTTATCTTGAGTAGTGCGTAAAATTCCGTTCAGTTTATTTACTTTATCGAGTCGGTCGGAATAGGGATCGCCTTCATATTCAGCGCGCACTGCTTTATCAAATCCTTTGCCCATAATGGCAAACGTTTGGCGCAACTTTTGCCTTAATTCCACCAGCGATCGGGCATCATCCTTAGCTTTAGCGAACAGTTGATCGCAATTTTGGATTTGTTCACCTTTTGGCAAAGTAGCCGAACCCCGCAATAAGCGAGCCACTTTTTTACCGTCGGGACCTATTTCTTTTTTGTAGATATGTAAATTTTCGTTTAACACACGTAAGCGCTGTTTATCAAGCGCTGTTTGATCGCCGCCCCGTCCTGCTCTTTGCCATTCCGCCACATCATCAAACATTTCTTTGATCACACTCCAAAAACTTTCTTCTTCCGCTGGAGATAACCCGATTGTTTGTAAATCAGCTACTTTGGTAAAAACCGGACCTAAACTAAACAGAGCGCGCTCAACAATTGCTCTAACATGACCAATTTTATCTTGACCTCTTTCATCAACCTCGGTTAGTCTACTCATTTCAGTCTGCTGACGCTTAAACCTTTCCAAAATCCGGCCAGCGCGATCAAGCTGCCGTTTAAGGCGTGTCTCCAGAGACTCTGCTTTATTGCCTTCAGGCTTAATGACACGAAAAGATTCGAATGCCGCCAAGTCTTGTTCCAACTCTGCTTGCAAATTCTTGAAACCTTCGTCGCTGTCCATTTTCTCTAAACGCATTTCTAATTTAGCAAATTTTGGATCTTCGCTCTTGACGAACACGCGCGCCAAACCAATCAACTGCTTCCATTAACGCCAACCACCGTTGATTTTCAAGGCTGTTTATCCAATTAGTAACCGCCTCATTAAGTTCAATGCCCTTATCTTTTGGATAACGCTTTACCCGCGCCGCCAAAAATTTTTCTTTATCACCGGAAGCCTCGGCAGCGGTATTTAATTCAGTAATAATTGCTTCGATCCGCGCTCGATCAGCCTGCCACCGATTGGTCAATAATTGAATCATGGCAACGCGCGCTTTTTGGTGATCGCCGATGCTTTGGTCTGGTGTTGCTTTTCTTGGTCTAATGCGTTCACCGCGCTGCGCCTTTGCTAAATCGTCTGGATTATAATTAAAGGCGTAATCACCTTGTGCCACATCAAGTGAAACAGCGGCAAAACTCCAGTCTTCTTCCGGTTTATTAATTTCTGTACCAGAGTCGTCTGTAGTTTTAATTCCCAGATCATAGACAATTTCATATAATTTAGGGCGAACTCTGTTGAAGAATTCCTGAGCCAAATGTTCAATTGATTCTTTTATTGGCTGCTCGGGTCGCCTTTCTCTACTTCTATGATGACGTCTGCGAGCGGATCGCGGCCGGCTTTCACCTAAACCAGCAGCTAAAGCGTCTGACATAGGGACTTTGTCAGTGATCTCCTCCGGTTCAAGTTTGGATTCAGCCGCTGATCCAGTAGTTACTGGTAATGCTCCTGACTCTTCCAGGTGCGCTCGCGCAACCATCCGAGCCCGAAGATCATGGTCATGGTCGCCCGATTGTGGATTAAATGGATTTGGTTCTCTTGCCATAATATAATTTTACTATTAAAAAATAATTTTAATCAGGTAAATCGTCTGCTGGCACTGTTTCATCAACATCTCCAGCAGGTGATGGGCTAACCAAAGTGGTATCAGGTGTAGTCGGACTCGATGGTGGAGGCACTAAAGTTGGTTGCACCGCCGCTTCTGCCCCTGACCAATCAAATCCACTTAAATCATCCGGTAAGGCCGTTGCTGGCGTGGCGGCAAAAATATCTCCTTGACCATGAAATAATCGCGCGATTACTTCATTAATGCGTTGTCGTTGTGGGTTATCAAACCGCGGTCTTTGGGCGCTTAAAAAACCTGCTTTTTCCAAACCAGTTGAATCAGCGCTAAAGCG
>CAYMXY010000043.1:5551-9665 GCA_964394525.1 uncultured Gammaproteobacteria bacterium
ATCAAACGCTGCAATAAAAATACTTTGTTAGACGCTGCTAAACTTGGGTCACTGTCATTTAATACTCCGGCTTTAATAAATAACTCGCGCATGGTATTGAACACATCATTATTAATACCAAAGCGCTCATTAAAATCAATCACCGCTACGGCATTGTTAATGGTCGCCTCGGCCTGAGTACGCTTAATTTTCAACTCGCTCAAAGTCAACGCGTCCAAAGCCAGCGCGCTGCCGGCGGGTAATGTTTCAGCTTGCGCAAACTTTGCCAAACGCGGCTTAATAACATCTTCCAACTGCTGGCGGCGATTACTCGGCGGCATTTCATCATTCGGTTTTTTTCTAATTTGATCGATCTCAGTTAAAGCATTATCCATCTCGCTGGTTAACTGTCTTCCTAATTCGCTGCGGAAGCTACTTACAATCTCATGGCGCTCGATCCATCTTTTTAATTTACCGCCACTGTAAGTAGCATCAATATCGGCGTAGACTAAATCTTGATCCTTATTTGCCAATAGTATTTTAGCATACCGCACATTATTCTCTGTATCAGTGGCTGTTTGAGATAAATTTATTAATTGTGATAATTGATCGGCGGTAGGCGCGCCCTTTAAAATATCAGTTAGCAAATTTTCTAAAACTGGGAAATGCGGCAGCAAGTAATCGTAATCGTGAATTTCTGCATTCATATCGTTAAGCGCGGCAGCTATGCGGCTGTCTCGCGTGGCTTCGAGATTTTGTTGTTTGGTGCGTGCGGCCGTGTCTTCAAAAGAAGGTAGAAACGGACTACGGATATAATCGGTAATGTCGCCGGTATCTTTATATTCTTTATAATCAATTAATTTTCCGGTTGCAAAAGATCTCTCTAATACACGTGCAATTTCTCGCGCGCTTATACCGGCACCGGCCGCCTCTACTGCTCCACCGGCAGCTAAACCAGCCGCCAAACCAGTTAAGGTTTCCCAATAATTATCTATCATAGCAGGCGATACATACTTCGCTGTAGCCACCTCTTCACCAGCCGTCGCAACTAAACGCTCTGGGGTAAGCGTATTCAGATCCCAATATATTTTTGGCGCTTCCGGCTCAACATTGTCCGCACTAACTTCACCCAATCTACTCAAGTCTACGTTTTTCATTTCCGTAACCGTTTGTAACCAACGATCACTTACTCTGCTTTTTGTTCCGTCAATCCATGGTATTTCATTTTTTTGAATGAAGGCTGGGTCTTGATTGAAAGCTTCGTCAAAAGCGGTTTGAGGATTTGGATATTTTGTCTGTTCCATCAATAAATGCCGCGTAGCGCGTTCGGCGCGAGCCACGATTCTAGTGGCGCGCCAACCGGCGGTTCGGCCAAGATATTCAGCCTTTCCGGCCGCATCGAGCAGCGCCTCTTTTGGAATAATAAAAGTTTTAGTAGCAGCGTCAAATTGGGCTTCACTGGGTTGTAAACCCATTTTATCTAATAAATCTTTTAGCGCTGAGTTGCTCATTAAACATTCCATCATGTCGCCGGCGGGTGTGGTGGGTGTGGTTGCTGCGGTTTCGACTGTAGTCGTTGCCAGCTCATCAAGATTAAACATGACTGTTTTTTGTCCATCAAAGGCTGAAAAAATCTCTAGAACTTTGCCAATTTTAGATACATTAAATTGCAAGGGGGATTTTTGATATTCATCTAACTTCAAACGCATTGTTTCATTCATCACGTTAAAAGGCTGACCAATTGGTTGAGGGTCTTGGGTAATGTTAATAATTTCGTGCATTTGCATTTGTCCGTGAGGGTCCACTGCTAATTGAAAAATTCTTCCACCATAAACAAATGGGAAAGGTTGTTGGCCGCTTAAATTTGGCTGTAAACGTAAGGTGTCCATCGGCTGGCCAGTATCGCCAACAGTATCAATATCCAATTTGATAGTGCCAAGATCGGCTCCAGTACTGGCTTGTGTTGCCATCAAATCATCTCCCTTAAATTCAAGGTGAACATCATGCGGCGAAACACCCTCTGGTAAATTCAATTTTGATTGAGCCAGCATTACATCATTTTTCAAAAAGTCTACTGTGCCATTGGCATGGTACCATGCTATCAAATCGTTTTGTACTGGATGAGGTATGTCGGTAAAAGTAGCTTCTGGTTTCAAACTGGCCGCTGCTGCTTCCCCGCCTCCGGGCCAAACATACCCAACTAAATCCATCACTCCAGCAGCCACACCACCGGCCACGGCTCCAATTTTAATTGCTCGCCCTAATTGCACTCTGTCTTGCTCGGAAAAAATTTGATTTAACTTTTTTTCCGCTTCTTCAAGCATTCCTTTAGCATTGATATTGCTTTGCAGCATGGCTTGTTTGGTAGCGAGTACATCTACTCCATCCAAAGCCAAGCCGGTTTCTAAAGTAGCCAAAGCGTTGGCATACACGAGCATTAACTGACGCTGCGCTTCAAACCGATTAGCTACGCCGAATGAGATATAATCTTGGTGATGAGTGCGCGCCAGTAACAAGCGCTGCCGGATTTCGGCGATAATGCTATATAAATTAAGCAAAGATGTTTGAACAACGTCGGCAGATACATTGCCAATTTTCATCTGCAAAATCATATCATCTGCCTGATAAACACTTTCATTTAATTCTGTTCGTAATTTCTCAGCGCTTTTAACTACACCACTATCTACTGTCCCAACCGCCGCTTCTAGGCGATGTCGTTTGCGCCGTTCTTTTCTGGCAAAATATTTTTCGCGCACATAACCGGCGGCGGCACCGGCGGCGGCACTAACGCCAACGCCGGCTACAAAAAGGCGATACTACCGCCGATGACTATTTTTGTACCTAATCTTGTACCTGCCCCCCAAGTGGTACCGGACAGCGCCACCACGCGACCAATTTTTTTCGCTTTTTGCCAAACAGTGCGCGCCTCGGCGCTGTATTCTTCAGAACTCAATACCGACAAATCTTCCATTTCCGCCAACTGGACAATTTCAGTTCTCAAAACAAATTTAAGGTGACGACGAATAGCTTCTTCAATTTCAGGATCGCTTGCATCAATCGGCGCTTCACCCTCTTCAAGCACAAAGCTGTCGTCAATTCTAATTTTACTAACAATTCTGTCCAAACCAGCCAAATAATCTGGATGATCAATCAATTGATTGTACGTCATTTCCCCCCGCTGAAAAAAACCAATGACATTTGTAAATTTTGTGTCGCCGCGTTCAGGATTACCCATTTCTAAATAATGCCGCATCCGGTTTTTCATTACTTGCACCTCTAAAGCCGATCGCAGTAATTCCTTCATATCGTCTTTTGCTTCAACTAAGGCCAATTGCCGTTCGGCTACGCTGGCAGCCACGCCGAAACCAAGATGTTCTCCTGCTTCATGCAAGCTGGATCTAACGCCGATCATTAATTTCTCCCAACGGGTAGTCGCGGCTGCTTTATAATCGATCAGTCCTTGCCTGACATCAACATTGGCTTGAAGGGTAAGTTGTCGCCGCACCGAAGCCATCATTGAATCAATCGCTTCCGGCGGCAGCCCTTCAATTTGAGCGCGCCTTACTAAGTCATTTAAAAATTCATCATCTTGAAAAATTTCAGCCCTGGCTAATTCAACACTAAAATGTTCTTGCGCTTTACTTTTTAATATATCCAAACTTACTGGCTCAGCCGATGTTGGCCTAGTTCGTTCACCTAGTCGTCGGCTAAGGGCAGCGTGTCTTACTTCTGGACCCGGCATAGGCGTAAATAATCATTACGAAATTCATTAAGACATTGCTCCAAGTGCTTGGCTGCGTTCGGCAGGTGCTGTTCAAGAAATGTTTTCATATCCTTACCTGTAGGGTCTCCCATGATTAAATTCTGATATTGCAGTCGTTCAAAATCAGTCTTTAATTGAGCCAAAACCAAATCGTGCACTTTTTGTTGGAGTTGAATGGAAAGATCAGCCACCATCTTGGTTTGCAAAGCTAACGGTAACTTTTCACCATGCGCGCTGCGCACTAACTCTGTTAAAAATGAATCCCAACGTAAATCCATAAAACAAAAGAGTATATGCTATTTTTTTAATTCTGTCAAGATTATAGCAGAAAATTTATGTTTTTGCAAATTTTACTTCTAATCGTATCAAGGC
>CAYMXY010000044.1:0-447 GCA_964394525.1 uncultured Gammaproteobacteria bacterium
TCGCGATCCTACGCGACTGGGAGGAGGGCAGCTCGTCCGACAACAACCAGCCGCCGGCCGATTCGCTGCCGCGCTGCCTCGGCTTCTTCGGGAACCATCTCGGCACCGCCCTCGCCCACTATCAGACGGGACAGGTAAGCTACCGCGGCTACTGGACGCCGAGCTGCCTGCTGCCGTCTGGCGACTACAACGACGACGGCCAGAACGATTGCGTCAACGAAGCCACGCGCGTGGTCGGATTCTGGCTCGGTCAGGACTACAGCGACGCCTACTCGCTGTTTCGCACGGACGGTGCGGCCAGCTCCACGCGCTTGTTGCTGGCATGGCACGGCGGCAGCTTCGCGGATCTCTATATCGGGGAAACCGAACTGGCCAACGACCTGAGCGAGAACACCGGCGACGCCGCAGCAACCGCCGACACCGAAACCGCCATCAGCAGCGCGAACG
>CAYMXY010000044.1:457-6731 GCA_964394525.1 uncultured Gammaproteobacteria bacterium
CTTCTAGCGGCGCCATCTACCTCTGCCTTCCGCGGCTGCTCGATCCCACCACTCTGCGCTTCGGGCTGGCCAGCAACTAGCCAACTAGCCGCCCGACTGCAACCAGGAGGCTGAACAATGTCCCGTGTGACTTTCACCTTCTCACTGGTGCTGCTGCTGATTTACCTGCTGCCCTTGCTCGCGGTGCTGTAGGTGTGGTGCTGTAAGCGCTATGTTGTAGGCGCGTGAATCCGAAACGCGGCCAACTGTTTGCCATCGGCATACGGTAAACAAGCTCGGCTGATCACAAAGTTTTCTACCACTGGAGGATAAAAAACAGAGGCGGGTGTAAAATTACTTAACGCCTGCCTCTGTCTTAAATTTTACCGATGCGCTGGGCGCAACCACCGCACCAGTTGATAAATAAAACGACGGCGTTGCAGCCAAGCCGCAGCCGCATCAGTTTTTGAAGGCATCCGCCATAACATATACCGCATATACCACCAAGCCAGTCGCTCGTATCGACGGGCATAGAAATACTGCCAAACTGTCATACTGTGTTCATGACCATGGTACATCAGTTTATATCCTTGGCCGAAAACACGTTCAGTAATATATTGCACCCGCGCTAAATGCGTAGCCGTGGTTAAAATCAACACTTCTTTCCAACCATACTGATCTATAATTTTTTTACTGTAAACCAGATTACCGATGGTGTCTTTGGATAGTTCTTCAGTGAGTAACAATAATTTGGCCGGCGGTTGCAAGGTAAGAGCGTATTGTTTCATGGCGGCTGCCTCGGTTAAACCAGTCGTTTTTTCTCCGAAACCCCAATAATCACCGCTAAAAATTATTGCGTGAACTGGTTGCGTCCGGCTTAAATTAATGGCATAATTTATTTCATGTTGGACAACGGTAGGTATGTTTGACTCGCCGATTACCCCTTTGCCTAAGATAATAATTACCATGGGTTTGTCACAAATAAAAATTTCATTCGTTGATAATAGCATAAATAGCTAATTATTATCCAAGTCTTATGACAAACAAACATATCAATCTCACATCTTATATAATGTCCTTATTGGCCGCTGTCGGTTTATTGACAGCTCTGCCACAGGCGGCTTCTGCTGTTTCGGTCGCGGCAACCTTGCCGATCTCTTCCTTTGCCACCTTCAGCGGTGAAGCGGGCGGCGATGAAGCCGGCCGCTGGTTAGTGGCTGGCGACTTAAACGGCGATGGTTATGAAGATATGGTGGTCAGCGCGCATGACGATTCCGGCGGCGGACCCGGCGCGGTTTATGTGCTTTATGGTTCTGCCACTACGCGCACGTCAACTGGTCTTTCAAGTAATTCGTTCGTTAAGATATCTGGTGAAGCTAACGGTGATCGCTTTGGTATTTCCTTAGCCATGGGTGATATCAACGGCGACAATTATGATGATTTATTAATTGGCGCCGATAAAAATGATGATAGCGGCGGTGATGCCGGTGCTATTTATTTAATTTACGGTGGCAGCAGTCAACTAACAACTAGCGCTTTAACATCGGCTGTTGAAATTACTGGTGAAGCCGCTAGTGACCAAGCTGGTTTTGTGGCAGCGGGAGATGTTAATGATGATGGTTACGATGACATGATTATCGGTGCGGGGCGTAATGATGACGGGTTTTTGGATGGTGGAGCAGTTTATTTAATTTATGGACAAGCAGCCGCGCTTAGTAACAGCAGTGTTTCAACTGCGGTTGAGTTTACCGCTGAAGCGGCCCAAGATAGTGTTGGTTCACCGGTAGTGACGGGTGATTTTAACAATGACGGTTTTGCCGATATCCTAATTAGCGCTGCGGCTAATGATGATGTGGCGTCTGGCGCTGGAGCAGTTTATTTGCTTTACGGCAAAGCGACGGCCTATACCTCTGCCAGCCTGTCCACAGCCATTCAATTTTCGGGTGAAGCTGGCGGCGACCGCGCCGGTTACTTTATGGCGGCTGGTGATGTTAATGGTGATGGTTATGGTCCTTATTTTGTTAGTGGAATAATTGATATCAATGGTGATGGCTATGATGATTTGGTAGCCAGTGCCGACTTAAGCGATGACGGCGGATCAAATTCCGGTGCTGTCTATTTGATTTATGGTCAGGCTGGTAATTTATCGTCAGCTAATTTCTCAACCGCCATTGAATTTACCGGTGAAACGGCCAGTGATTATGCCGGCACAAACATCACGGTAGAAGACGTAAATGGCGATGGTTATGCTGATATCTTTATCAGCGCCGTGGGTAACGATGACGGCGGTACCGAGGCCGGTTCGGTGTATATGATCTATGGGCAAAGTACAACATTATCGGCGCAAAGTTTAACTAATGCTGCTTTGCAAATTGCCAGCGATAAAACTTCCAGCACAACCGGAAAATCACTGTTGCTGGCGGACTTGAATAATGACAATTATAACGAATTATTGTTCGGCGCGCCGTCGGCTGATTCCAGTATGGGCATTGTGTATCTTGGCTATATGGCGCTGGATGCCGACTACGACACGGTTTTAGGTGATGACGGTTTACTACTTACCGGAACCGATTGCAACGATAGTGATGACACTGTTTCGGCTAACCAAACCTATTTCGCCGATACTGATGCCGACACATTGGGTGATCCAGATGTTTCTACCAGCGTCTGCAGCGCCACGCCACCTGAGGGCTATGTGACTAACACCAACGACACCAATGATACTATCCCCAATAACGGTGTTGAAATTGACGGCGATGAAATTGACAACGACGGTGACGGCGAAGTCGACGAAGTTAACACGCTGGCTGAAAATGGTGCGCACCCTTACTATAGTACACTCGACGCCGACGATGCCACGGTCGCGGCTACAGCCATTGCCACCGTCACTGCCAAAAAACGAGGAGATATTAAAGTCACTTATGCCGATCACTCGGTTTACCGTTACGATCTGTTTGATGTCGATGATGGGAAAAAAGTAGAATTCAGTATTTATGAAGATACCGCCTACGCCTTGGTCCTTCACCCGAAAGGAAAAAATATCGCCTTGGTGAATTTACTAACCGGCGAAGTGCTCGATAAAACCAGATTATCTAAATCTAAAACCTACGGCACTAATGGTTTACAACTATTGGATGTTAGAATAGATGATACCATTGAAGCAGTCGTGACGTCTTTAAGAAAAACTAATTCTATTCATCTGTCGGTGGTCAGAATTAATCTAAATTCTGGTAAATTGAAAAAATACGACAGTTTGTCAATGACCTTGAATAAAGTTGATGTGGATAAAACGCTAACTCGCTACAATACCATTCGGTTGCGTGAAAATAACGGCACGGTATTATCAACCGTTGATGTCAGCAGCAGTTACTATTTATCACTTGCTAATTAATAGTTTGATAAATGTGGCCGCGGTCATGGTTACTGTCATGGTCATGGTGGCAAAGAGCGGCAGCAATAATAGTTGGTAGTTGGGCGGTAACTTTACGTCTTTATCAACTAGCCGCGCCATCGTATTGGCTGGATGAAGGTTTCTCGGTAACGATTGCTCGGGCTATTGTCGGCCGCGGCGTACCATTACTAGATTCCGGCGAATTCATTTGGCGATCACCCTTGTATCACTACGCACTGGCTGCCGTAGTGACGCTGGCCGGCGACGGTGAATGGGCAACACGGCTGTTATCAGTTATCTTAGGTCTGGCGGTGATTCTGGTTTTGACGGTCTGTGCCGAACGGTGGTTTGGCCGAACGGTAGCTGCCATCACGTTTGTTCTAGTCAGCTTCTCCAGTTGGGAAATTGTCTGGTCGCGGCAAGCGCGCATGTACCTAGCTTTGCAATTATTGTTTTGGTTAGCAGTACTGGTTTATACACGGTGGTGGCAAACGCGGCGCGATGGTTGGTTAGTTATTGTTACCAGCGCCGCTGCCCTAGCGACTCACGAATTTGCTGCTTTGCTGTTGCTGGCGTTGCCGGCTTGATGCAACGCTTCGCTAAACGTCCTAGACACTTGATTATCTTTTGTGTCGGTTTATTACTGACGTTGGCGGCCGCAGTGGTAGTGCTGCGCTACGGCTGGCAGCAACCTGTGCCGGTAAACTATTGGTCGCATTACAGTCAATTCCTCTGGCGCGAACATGCAGTCATGCTGGGTCTGGCAGTTTTGGGGTTAATAGTCGGCGGGCGCCAGCAGCTACCGATTATTTTTTGGCTAGCGTGGTTATGGTTACTCGGTTTGGGAATATTTAGTTTCAGCATTACTTTGCTGCATTATCGCTATTTGTTCTTTTTGTATCCAATTTTGATTTGGCTGACGGCCGTAGCGATTGCTTGGCTATGGCAATTGCGCACCAAAGTTGTAGCTGTTGGTGGATTGTTGTTTGTATTTGGCGTTCTCATCGCTCATGACGAAATCAGCCTTATCCCAAAATCTTTCTGGGAATTGGAATCGGATCCAGTGCAAAGTGATTTGCGTTACAAAAGTTTTACACCGCAACCTAATTTTCGCGCCGGTTACCGAATTATTGCACAACGTCTCGCTGAACAGCCGGCGGCGTTAGTGTTAACGCCTTATCCAGAGCTCTCTCGCCTTTATCTGTCTCGCACAGATAATTGTGCCATTTATTTAGATTTAACCGGATCGGCTAAAATACCGTCCCGCGCGCGTCACCGTTACACCGGCGCGCCCTACTGCACTTTGAAAGATCTGGCCAAAGCGCGCGCTCAACGTAGTTTAATTTTACTTGATAAATTAGCTGATTGGCGCATCGATCAAAACCAAAGACAATTTATTGAAGACAATGCCGCAGTTATTTACACCGAGAAAACGAATAATTGGTCAGAACTGACGGTTTATCAATTTTTGGATGGTGGAAAATTAAACTCGGCCAAGGCTGAATAATGTGAACCGTGGGCATCGCGCCGCGACTGATAAAGCACTAGCTGCTGTATCGTTAACGTTTTGGGCAGATTGAAAGTTTTTTGTAAATCAACTTTAGCCACTGAATCTGTCTGCCACCGCGCCAAGGTGATATGAGGAATAGGTGATATTATTTCCGGTTCCAACTTGAAAACTTTTTGGTCAACTGCCACCTGAACTAACTTAACTAGGTTGGTAAACTGCGCCGATTTAATAAATTCTGCCCACAGCATAGCTCGGTCATTATTTTGCTTGATAACCAATTGCCGCCAGTTCAGGGTAAAATTAGATTACTTCGGCTAAAATTATTTTCAATAGCGACAATTTCTCCGCCGGCACTTCACCAAAAAAAACAACAGTAATATGCCAATTAGCTGGCGGTAGCCAACGAATCGGCTGGTGTACCAATTGGCTGTTGGCCGCCAACTGTTGGCGCCAATCGTTCGTTAGTGGTATTGCTAAAAATAATCGCACTATTGGTAAAATTATTTAATAAATCGTCGCCTGATAACAATCATTACAGTAAATAATTTTTTGATCGGTTGCTGGAAAAGCGGTTTGAAAAGTATTTGGGCAAACAGCCTGATGGCCATGATCTGTTTGGCGACAACTACACTGCCGGCTTTGTAAGTGAAACGGATTTCGCCAAGCTCGTCGGGCGGCATAGCGACAGTAATAACACAGCCGCGGCAGAGGTAGGTGATGATTACGATAAAACGTCAGTTCAGCAGCGATAATTTTATACAACCGTTGACACTGGCTGCAACGAATGGCTTGTTTCAAAATAGTATCATCCACTTGATCAATGGTGTCTGGTAATTCACTAGCCAATACGACAGTAGCGGCTTGAATGGCATCTGGTTCACGATACTTCCAACCTTTTGCCACGATGTCATCTTTACTTAACGAGTAGCGTAAAAACGCATTCGTTTCATTATAGGCAAACAGGCTATATTTCATTGGTAAAAACTCGCCCCATTCACCGGTTTTTTTCATGTGCTCAATAATCCGACGAACCAACGTTCGATACGGCTGCTCTTCATATTTTTTATTAAAGATCACAAAATTTCCCTGCTTTATCCCAGCGCTGCCAAAAATATTTTTACTGTTTTTGATGGAATGACTGTAGAAAATATCGCTGCCGCCGTAACAACTAAAAGTGCACAGACTATGATGTGCCATCGGAAACGTTTCAACATTTTGATAACCTTCCTCCCCTTCTCCGCCATAATCACAATCGGCGGCGTCTTTTACATCTATCATCTCGGTGACGTATCGACAATGATCGGCTTTTTCAAGCATGAAACAATCCTGACAATTATTCACATTTTGCAGATAATCGCCGGTTGAATTTTCTACCCGTCCGAATTGATTACAAT
>CAYMXY010000044.1:6741-9614 GCA_964394525.1 uncultured Gammaproteobacteria bacterium
TTGATGATATCAAAAAATTGTTCAAGTGCCTTTTTTCGACCAGTAGCGGTATGTAGCTGCATTTCCTGCAACTTCTTTTCATACTCTTCCTTGCTATATTGCTTATTACCAATACGATATTGCGCGTTACGCAGATTCCAACATAGCGCACAATTTTGAATATTGCGGCAGTCGTAACAATATAAACTTTCGTTAGCCGATACACATTTAATTAAGTACTGGCTGGCATAAAGCCGTTCTCCAAAAAAACATTGGTTTGCTTCAAACAATCAACTGTTTCACGGCAAAACTCGATAAAATTTGAATAGAGGCAATTCTCGTTATAATCAGAATTAAAAATGAGATAACAATTTTTATTATTGCTGACGCAATTGGTATAATCACTGTTTTCACTGCGCATATCAATTAAATTCATTTGCGGTACATCACGAACCAGTTGGGAAAATTGCTTAAAAAATGGTTTTGAAAAATCAAAATCACGACCAAAACGATACGAATCCCAACCATCGCCCCACCAACAAGTTTTGCAATACACCGTTAATTGTTTATCCGGACTAAATTGGCTGATGATCGGCTGTTTGCATAAATCGCATTGATCCGCGTACAACATGAATTCATTTCGGTGCGCCAGTCGCCGCTGATTGCGACAAGCCGGACATAAAATTGGATCGGGCACATCAAATTTTTGGTAAAATTGCCGGTCTTCGGGATAAATGGTGAAATTATTTTGGCACTGCGCGCAAACAGACATAGTGGAAATAGTATAGCATATCGTGTATAGTTAAGTTGAAAATTTATGCCAACACACCACGAACGACGCGAACCTAAACTACGGTTAGAAAAAAATTATCGCGAGTTGCGTCCAGTTAACAATCCAGCAACCATGGAACATGCTCAGCCGCCGCGCGAACCAACCGCGCGTCGGCGTTGGCAAAAGCTGATGGGCATTTTGGCTGCCGGCCTGATTGGTGTTGAAACAGAGGCACAATCCCCCATTGCACCTGTTGAACAGCCGCAGCCACCAGTTGAGTCTGTTGAAACTAAGGAACATGAGCGCACAGTGGCTGAACTTGAACAAATTTTACGCACTGGCGCCGCCGATATCAGAACCAATGCTGAATTGATGGGAATGCCAACGGCAGTTGAAATTGTCGCCAAAGTGGTTGAAAATTATCCCGTTCAAGCCTTAGTGGAACATTTGGCTCAAGCCAGTGGTTTATCTTCTAAAGATATTTTAGCGCGCTGTCGATTGGAAGTGGTCACGGGCTACACCAGAACCAGACTCGAACATTTTTTTTCTGCCCAAGCTGGCTCAATCAATGTAGCCTCAGCGGAGTTTATTGATAATTTAATGATTGCCAACGGCGTTACCCTGAGGAACAAATGGGTTTGGTTAAATATTCAAAATATCTATGGCCAAGTACTTAATGATACCGACGCGGCCTTATCTGCCTATGAAGTATTGACTCATGAAATAATTCACACTTTTACCAGAAATGATGAATATGATTCTGCAGGGAATGATTTTTTTGTATATGAAGGAATGGTGGAACGTTTAGCAAATAGTTTTTACCGTTGGTCACAAACTTGGCAAATTGTTGACCCGAACTTCGAACCAGTAGGAGGCTATCGAGGCGGAGAATGGCAGGCGGCTGAAATGGTGGCGCATTTACTTGGTGAACAATCGGCAGTGCGGCCTTACTTTTCTGAGTCTCGCGCTGAAATCGCCGCGGCCTTTGATGCGCGTTTTGGCGAAGGCAGTTGGGCGGCGGCGATGGCTTTTCATTTACCCATCGCTCCGGACAGTAAATTGCATAAACTGGAACCGCTTTATGGTATCAGCCAACAAGTCGGGCTATCCAATGCAAACGAGGCGTTCGCTGCAATTAATCAATTATCGCAACATAGTTGGGTTGTGCCAGATGTTGTTTTTGGCAGATTACATGGTATTTTTATTCGCGCTGATACCGCTCCAGATGGATTATATAACGGTTTTTCAATCGATGAAGTTCCTATTCAAGGCGAATCATACACGGTTATGATGGTTGCTCCAGTTGAAGCCTCTGATCCAAGACAACGACTAGACGAAATCGGACATATTATTATTCAAGAATTTACTCCGCTAAATCCACATGACCAACCGAGCGGCAATGATGATCAACTTTTTCTTGATGCTATCCATCAAACTGAACAAGAATTGTTAGCTGGGCTCAAAAAATAACTTCAATATACTTCTTGTTGGTAACATCTATCACAATAAATAATTTCCGGACGATCTGGGGCGAAAGTTGTCTCAAATTTACGCAGACATTGTTTATTATGATCATGGCCGTGGCCGAATTGTACGCAGCTACATTGCCTCTGTTGGGACATAATGTGGGTGAGGCAATTTTTCCTCCTGAGGCGGATCCGCTATAGGCGGATATTTTTTGATAAAATTCGGTTTCTTGAGGCAACATTTTGAAAATAGTGGTGCATTGTTCATTGCATTTGCCCTGATGTGAACATTTTTTCACTCCAGCCGCGCCAATTTCTTGCTGTTCAACTTTGACCGGCTCAAACCAGCGCAGACCATCGGCCACTGTTTCTTCTTGAGTTAAGGTAAAATATTCCTGCGCCACTGTTTCATTGTAAGCAAAGGGAGAAAGTTCGATTGGAAAAAATTCGCCATAACGATATTCGCGTTTCTGCCAGCCAACAAACGGCAGCGCGTTCATCTGGGTAATAATCTTAGGAACCAGCTCTTCATATTCTTTCTGACTATATTGTTTGTTCAAAATACAATAACGCGCGCCGCGCAAACCCACGCAACCAAAACAATCTTTACAATTATGGCAGTTATAACAATATTGCACATCGCTGCAACCCCACAC
>CAYMXY010000045.1:0-4059 GCA_964394525.1 uncultured Gammaproteobacteria bacterium
CGGCAAACGATTCCACTTCCGCCGCCGTACCGTCAAGATAGGTGAAATAATACGATTCATCCAAATGGTTCACGGCCAAGCGTTTGGTTTTTTTTGTTAGCTGTCGCCACGGTTGACCAGCAGTGTCAAATAAAGCCAAGGCAAAGGCCGTGCGACCATCCGGATTGGTGAAGCGATAGCGTTCTTTCACCGTTGACCAATCTTGCAGCAAGTGATCCAAATCGTGAGCTGGCAGCGCCAGCAGTTCAGCTTTATCATGCAACACCTTCAACGCCTTCGGATAAAATACGGCGTTTACATCAAACGGCGCCACCACCGGCGAAATTTCTTTATAGGCGCCAGTGGAATCTCGCCAGTTGCCTTTCAAGAAATAACGGCCGCGCCCCATTGGTTTGAAAATAATCGGCTGGCGTTTGCGCGCTTGCGTAATCACATAATGCGCGACCCGTCTAATTTTTTCCCGCACCGATCGTTCCACCAAAAAATCATCCGGTAATTTTTCGATGCCGATAATATAATGCGGTTCAATGTCAATCATGTGACGATCAATAATTTCTTGTCCGGTTTGGCGATAACGTTCCCGTAATTCTCCCACCACGTCTTCATGCCAACCCACGCCAGCCGCATTCACATGACGCAGCGATTCCCGATACATGTGCATCCGCGCGACGGCGGTTAAATCATGCACGCCCAAATCCGCCGCTTCCATCCAATCTCTCGGAAAAACGCTGCCAAAACGGTCGCCGCTGGTTTTTCGCCACAACAGTAAGTGATGAATTTCCAACTCCGTCAATTGCAATTCGCGCTTCACTAGCGGTGCCAATCGGCCAAACATTGTCCAGTTAAACTGAATCGGTTTAGTTAAAAATAGTTCAGGCAAACGCGTCGCTGCCCAATCATCGGTTTCGGCAATGAGAGTAAAAGGCAACCAACTGGTGCGCGCAGTTACGGTCACGCCAGCTTGTGCGTCTGGTAACGGTTTCACCGTACAGCCACGCGGAAAAATAAAAATACATTGATAAAAATGGTCGCCATAACGGCGGCGCAATGTCAGCTGAGTTTCACCGCGCCGAGTAGTAATTTTTATTTCATGTGGCCAAAAATCAGCCGGATGAAACTGACGAATGTGCGCGAAGTTCGGTACCGAGCGCATGATCTCACGCAAAGTGCGCATATCACCCATTAGTGGATAAGATAATGTCAGCGACTGTCCGGCAGAACATTGCCAGCGACCAGTAATGCGCACACTGGCATTGGCTTCATCAGAAATAGTGTGAATGGCGACCCGCTGACGAGGAAGATTAATCAAACCAAGAAACAGGTGATTGTTCGGGCCAATAATTCGCCACTGTCCCAATTGATCAAAATCTATATAATAGCCGCCTTTAATCCACAGATCAGGGTACAATTGCATATCACCACTCTAAATAACTTTACCGGTGTGGTCAATAGAAAGAAATTAGTGTATAGTTTTGGTATGCGAATTTTACAGCGTTTTGGTCTAGGATTAGCTTTGGGTCTGCTGACTAGTGTGGTTTTATCTGGTTGCTCGGCAGTGGATTTGGTGAAACGATGGGTTAGCAACGGCCGCGACAACGGCGCCGTGACAATTAACTGGGAATTGACCAGTTCCTTGGAAAAGTTCGGTGAAGATGAATTTTTAGATTACATTGAAGCGGTGCAGGAATATGAACAGGCCGCCGCCGACGATATTAAATATGAATCACTGGGCGGGCTGGGCGGACTCAGCGACTTGCAAGTAGGGGATGAGATATTGCCAAGCGCCGTCGAAGAGTCTGAGTCTGCCAAATCTGTTGCCGATACCGGAATTACTAACATTCAAGAGGCCGGCGTTGATGAAGGTGATATTGTTAAGGCTTATGGTGATTATTTGATTGTTTTAAGCCGTGGTCGAATTTTTACCATTCAGGTTAAAGACGGCGAACAGCCGCTGTTGCAGCCGGTTTTTAAGGGGAAAGCGTATGCCAAAGGTTTCACCAACGGCACTTGGTATGACGAGCTGCTAGTTTATGATGATACCGTGGTGGTGATAGGTTACAGTTATGCCATTAGCGCCACTCAAGTTGGAGTGTTTGATTTTCAACCAGACGGCGGCATCAGTCATCGCACAACTTTTTTTATTGATTCGAATGATTATTATTCATCGCGCAATTACGCCAGTCGTTTAATCGGCAGCAAATTGGTTTTTTATATGCCGTATTATTTATTTGTGACGGCGCAGGGCGATCGCGCTAAGGCTTACACTTTCCCGCGGGTGCGTTATTGGTTGCAGGAGAATGAACTGGATGAGGGGCAACCGTTGCTGGCCGCCACTGATATTTATAAACCGGTTCAAAATACCAACGATCCTACTTTGCACATGATTGTTACTTGCGATTTATCAGACACAGCTAACGGATTAGACGCGGCGGCCGCGGCTGAGCCTGTGCCTTGTTCCGCGCAAGCCGTGTTAGGGCCGTACTCTCGGAATTTTTATGTTTCGCCGGATGCGGTATATCTGTGGGTGAGTGATGCGTATGCTTTAAGTTTAGGGGATGATAATGTGATTGTAGAAGAAGTTGTCGGTGAGGAATCGAATATTGAAGAAGAGGAGCCCGTAGCCGATTCGGTAACAACTAATAAAACGTCTGAACCGGAATTAAAAAAAATTAAGCCCGAACCCAATGCGCACCTTTATGCCTTGCCGCTGGATGGTTCCGGCGTGGGTGTGGCGCGCGTTTATGGTTCTCCGCTTGACCAATTTTCTTTCAAAGAAGGTGATGACGGCTGGTTGAACGTGATGGTGCAGGAAACGGGTTTTGGCGAAGGGGGCTTCGGGCCAGAATTTTCCAATAGTTCATTGGCGCTGCTGCGTTTCCCCTTGAGCGAGTTAGGCGCAGAGCCAAAAGTGCTGGCTGATTCTTTTTATCGCAGCTTGCCGTCGCCGATAGACTTATATAGTACTTTGCAGAATCGTTTTGTGGGTGATTATTTTCTCTACGGTTCCGGCAATTCGTGGTACGATACCGGAACTAAAGAACAACGCGTCTGGGTAGTGCAATATAAACAACCAGAGGCGGCGGCACAGGAAGTGACTCTAAAAAGTTCAGTGGATCGGATTGAAGTATTAGATGCGGCGGCTGGCGAAGCAATGGTAGTTGGAACATCCGAAAATGATTTAGTGTTCAGTTGGTTGCGTTTAACCAATGAGTCGCCGAAGGTGGTTGATACTTACACTTTGACCGATGCCGCCCAAGGTGAAACCAGAAGTCATGGGTTTTTCTATTCAGCGGCGCAGGGCATATTCGGATTACCGGTGCGCGGCGCAACAGCCGAAGGCTATGAACAGTTGTTTGAAAATTCTGCGTCGGTTAGGTTTATTGAAGTGGCCAACGATAAATTGACGGATTTAGGCGCTTTGGCCAGTGCGACCGAGGCAAACGAGCGCCTGCTTGATGATCAATGTCAGTTCTCGTGCGTAGATTGGTACGGTAATGCCCGGCCGATATTTTATGGCGATCGAATTTTTGCTTTGTTGGGTTACGAGCTGGTCGAAGGGCAACGCGCCGACAATAAAATAATAGAAACGCGTCGGACGAATTTTTTTAGCGAAGCGCCGGCGGCCGTCACGGACGGCGACTAACTTTATGAAACGAACCGAAGCGGCGGCTTATATAGCCTGGACACAAGCCTTGATTGGCCTGCTGGGCAGTTTATATTTCAGCGAAGTGGCGGGCTTAGTGCCGTGTAATTTATGTTGGTATCAACGGATTGCTTTGTATCCGCTGGTAATAATAATTGGTATTGGAATTGTGCGGCGAGAACGATATTACTTGTACTACAGTTTGCCGCTCGCTGTAATCGGCTGGCTGATAGGGGCTTATCACAATTTGATTTACTATCATTTATTGCCGGCTGGCGAGCGCGTCTGCGGCGAAATAGTTTCTTGCACCGCGCAATTTCAGGTGGGTGGGGTATTTAGTTTGCCGTTGTTGTCGCTGTTGTCTTTTAGTGTGATAATTTTTTGTCTTTATTATTTATTGAAGAATTATGAATCGA
>CAYMXY010000045.1:4073-4324 GCA_964394525.1 uncultured Gammaproteobacteria bacterium
CTAAAATTTTGTTGGGCATCGCCGGCACGGTCATTGTAGTGTTGATTATTGTTGGTTCGTTGTTTGGTCGAAGCACGCCCGAAGTTAAGGTGGATCCGGGGCTGTTGGTGCGCGACCATAGTCCGCGGCAAACGGCTGCGGCCAGCGAAGCGGCAGTGGTAGTGGAGTTTTCAGATTTTCAATGCCCGGCTTGTAAAGCGGTGGCGCCGGTAGCGGAACGATTGCGCCAAACTTACGGCGCCAACATGACC
>CAYMXY010000045.1:4334-9526 GCA_964394525.1 uncultured Gammaproteobacteria bacterium
AGGCGGCAGCCACGGCGGCGGCGCAAGGCAAATTTTGGGAAATGCATGATTTGTTGTTTGAGCGGCAGCAAGATTGGGGGAATTTGCAAAGTCCATTAAGCCAAGCGCAAGTACGCCAGACATTTATTGATTATGCCGACGAGTTGGCGCTGAATGTTGACCAGTTTACAAAAGATCTTGATGCCGCCACTTATCTCAATCAAGTAAATATCGACCGCGCCGATGGCATTGAATTAAAAGTCAACGCCACGCCAACATTTTACGTTAATGGCGTTAAAACCGATACCGGCGATTTGGAAACCGCCATTCAACGCGCGATCGCTCAGCAGGGAATTGAAGCCATCCGCAACGCCAACCACTACAACTTCACCAACCACCATCACACCTACCACCACGTCGACTACCACACCAACCACAATACCCACAACCACACCGACCACCTCAGGCACAACTTCCACCCCAGGGCAGTATTAGGTTTAACTTTTATGAAAATCCTTTCAAAGAAAAAAATCGTTATGATCTGTTCTTTTATTGTTTTAGCCATATTCTTTAGTGCACTATTTTTTTATTTCTATCCAGTTCCAATAACAGTGCAAATAGCCGCAAGAAATCGGCCAATTAAACGTTGTTTCTATACGGGCGGCATTGGTTATTTTGCAATTGGCACTTTAAGTGCTACTTCAGTTTTTTATAATATCGGCGGCGAAAATTTATGTGAAACTGGTGGACATGGTATTGTTAACATTAAACCTGAAGGTCCATGTGCTCAAAATATTTGCTTTCCAATTTATGATAATTAACTCCTGAAATATGAAAAAAGCATTATACTTGGTAACCTCCAGCCTTATTGTCCTAGTTGGCTTAGTTGGAATATTTTATTGGTACTGGCTGTCTCAGCCAGAAGTTATGACACCATTACAAACTGTAGCGCTAGATAATCCAGACATAACAAGTTTTGATGATGTCTGCACACCAAAAGATGAGTATGAGTTGGATTGTAAGGGGAACATTCAACAATTTGAGTGTGACCGATATCGCAGTGCCAGCACTATGTTTGCAGATTTACAACCAAGCTACCCAATGTTGATTTGTGAAAAAAAATACGATTTATCTGAAATTGGTCTGTATCGTATAGAAAAACAAGTTCCTTTAGGGCCAAAAGCCTACAAGTATGTAGATTATATTGTTATCAAAGATAACACTTTTCAACGCATTCAGACTGAAGGCCAATTTCGTCAACTTTTTCAACCCATTACAAGCGTAGAAGAAGCTATAGTGTATTTTGAGGCATTGCATAAAGCTTTTATAATCTTGCGTGATGAGCAGCTCTCAGGCTTTGAATATTTAAAGGAAAAGGGTGATACGGTAGGTACATTTTATGTTTCCAGCGATTCCATTGGTCTAAGTGAAGTTACTGAAACATGGAACGGCTATTCGATCAAGGCCTATAGTTACTTAGGGGAGTGGGATTGTGTGACAGAAGTATTTCAGTACAAGTACTTACTTAAAAAAAATGGTCGTTTAGTTGAAAAAGACAAACAATTAATTTGGGAAAGCAAGCATAAACAACGATGTATCAACTAACAAATATGTATAAATTATTTTTTCTCTTAATTGCCGTATGGAGTATCAATATCCTTGTTATCCCGCCAGCTTTCGGTGCAAGCAGTAATGTTGCTGAGTTGTCTTCTGAGCAGCAAATAAGTTACCAAAAACTTCGAAGCAATGCATCGAGCCTAAGCATTTCCTGGGATAAATCAAAGAAAACACCTCGGTTTATTAGCATTCGCGATTTTGATTCACCAATATCATCAAAAAATGATTTTGAAAAACAAACTCTAAAGTTCATCAATTCCTATAAACCACTGTTTAAATTAAGTGATCAAAGTCAAAATGATGAATTTATGACAGCGACTCCGAAAACTGATCGTTATGGGCTTACACATGTTGTTGTAGAACAGCGTTTCAAAGACATGCCTGTGTACGGGGCTAGTCTAACTGCCCATTATGGCAAAGATGGTTCTCTGTCTTCAATCAACTCCAGTTTATTACCAGATATTCCAGATTTATCTATTCAGCCATCAATCACCCAAGCTCAAGCAATTGAAGTTGCAAAGAGGTACTTGTTTGAAAATCAAATTCCAGTCGATGGTCGTACATATACTTCAAAGGTCAAACAACAATTGTATATCTACAATCAAGGTTTGTTTTCAGGACAGCAAGAGCTAACCCATCTAGTGAGAAGTTTTGTATTGTCAGGTAAATTATTTTTTATCGACGCACATGATGGCACAGTCGTGCATGTACTTGAAAATGTGCTGACCGCTAAAGTGAGGGAAACCTATGTTATGGCAGATTGTACTGATACGACCGGTACGTTAACTTATGATGAGAGTGGCTTGGTAGGTGGTGCACCAGACGATGCGCAGGCCGCCTTAGCGCACGAATACGCTGGGTTAGTTTATGATTACTATAGCGGCACCTTTGGCCGAGATAGTTTTGACGATACAAACCATGATGACTCATCGGACGGTGGGGGAACGATAAATAGTCAAACGCATTATGAGGTCGATGAAAATAGCGATGGAACTTGTGAACAGTTTGAAAACGCTGGCTGGTATGACGATGAAAATGTTATGAAATATGGAGAAGGTTATTTAGTTCTCGATATTGCTGGACATGAGATGACCCACGGCGTCGTTCAATATTCTATTGGCACAAGTGATTATGATACGTTAACCTACGAAGACGAATCTGGCGCGCTTAATGAATCTTATGCTGATATTTTTGGAGAATTTATTGAGTTAGAAAATGGCGGCGAGGGTGAGTGGCTACTGGGAGAAGATTTAGATGGCGGCGCTTCAAGGGACTTTGCTGATCCCAACATGGGAGTATTTGATCCAACTAATGCATTTGATGATAGTGGACCAAATGGGCAACCTAGCCATGTCGCTGAACAGTTAAGTAGTGGTGACAACTTATGCGCAACATCTTCCGATTCTACCAATGGCTGCGTTCATTTCAACAGCGGCATTACAAATAATGCCCTTTATTTACTGGTGAACGGCGGCGCTAACCCGTATAGCGGATTAACCGTAGATAATCCTATTGGCCGCACAGCTGCTGAGGCTATTTATTACCAAGTTTTAACGAATGGCTATCTCAACACTAACGCCACTTTTGAAGATGCTTACCTCGCGACGTTCCAAGCCTGTCAAGAACTGAATCAAACGGATTCCACAACATATCCGTTTTCTTACTGTGAATCTGTCTATGACGCGTTTCAAGCTGTTGGTATCACCAGTACAACAACATTTCTGTATATCGATATTCAAGCTACACCTACAGAGGGTTACGCGCCATTAACGGTAGATTTTGATGGGGCAGCTTCACGGTCATTTGGTGGCACAATTACAGATTACATTTGGGATTTAGATAGTTCAATTGATAGTGACGGCAATGGTAGTGTAGTGGACGATATAGACAATACTGGTCCTGTGGCATCGTCAATTTATTATGAACCTAAAACACTCAATGCCCGTTTAACAATTACAGATAATACGGGTAATTCAGCTTGGCAAAGCGCTGCCATAACTGTGTATCAACCACTGCAGCCAACTTTAGCGGCACCGGCAACAGTATCTTTCGACGCTTCAGCCACCACCACCGCCACTGGCACCATATCAGATTATTCCTGGAACTTCGGCGATGGCAGCGCCACTGTTGACAGCGGCTCAAGCCCAACCACTTCCCACACCTTCAATACCAATGGTTATTTCATTGTCACCTTAACCGTCAGCACAGATTTAGGTGTGAGTAATAGTTATGCCCATGGGGTGTATTTTGGCAGCGGCAGCAGCACCGAAGTTGACGGCAGCTTATCAAGTAATGACCACTGGACGCTTAGTCACAGCCCTTACATTATTGATAATGATTTAATCATCGCCACTGGTTCAACCTTAACAATCGAACCGGGTGTAGTAATTAAATTTGAGTCAAGTGCGGAGGATCTTGAAATTGAAGGAACACTCAATGCCATTGGCACTCCTGATCAACCAATTGTATTTACCTCTTTAGCCGACGATGAGTATGGCGGAGATACCAATAATGACGGTTCTGCCACTATTCCAGCACCAAATGATTGGCGCACGTTTTCGTTTTCAAGCAACAGCAGCGCCACATTAGATAACGTTATTGTGCGCTACGGCGGCCTTGATTCTTACAGCGATGCTTATATGATCAGCATCTATTCCAGCGATGTTCAGTTCAATAATTGCACCTTAACCGACAGTGACTGGCACATTATATACGTCTCTGGCAGTGTCAGTCCAACCATTACTAACTGTCTTATTGCCCGAGCCGGTGAAGATGATTATGGTTTAGCAGCCTATTCCAGTGCTACTCCAATAGTAACCAATTCAACCTTCAGCGATAATGCTAAAGGAGTGTATGTCAGTAGTTCGGCATCGCCAACTCTAATAAACAATACTTTTACTAATAATATCTCTCCAATTTCTTGGAATGGAAATTATCTACCAAACGACACCACTTTTTCCGGAAATACCGGTTTAGATAACTATTACAACACTGTTTATTTAACCGGCACATCTTCCGGCGATCTTACTTTAGTAGCCAATACCGGTTTAGTACCAGTATTGGATGAAATAACCATTGCCGATGGACACAGACTTATTATTGAACCCGGAACAGTCATAAAATTCTACAATTCATCTAGTTATCTGGGAATTGATGGGGAATTATTGGCTCTTGGCACTCCTGATCAACCAGTGGTGTTTACCTCTTTAGCCGACGATGAGTACGGCGGAGATACCAATAATGACGGCATTACCACTATGCCGGCGCCCAACGACTGGCGCCAAATCGGTTTTTCCGAAGGCAGTAGCGGCACAATTGATTATGCCGTTATCCGTTACGGTGGTTTGAATTACTCCGGCGGTTATTATTACCAGCTTTATATTCATTCAGATAACGTAACCATAAAAAATAGCACCTTGTCAGACAGCGACACGTATAATATCTATGTCTATGATTCTTCTCCTACTATTGAAAATAACCTTATTTTTGATGCTGCTAGTGTAGGCATTAAAGTTACCTCTTTGGCAAATCCGATTATCCAAGGCAACATTATAAACAACAATACTTACGGGATTTATGCTTCCAGTGAATCTAAT
>CAYMXY010000046.1:0-9295 GCA_964394525.1 uncultured Gammaproteobacteria bacterium
GGCCGAGAGAGAGCGGCGCGCGCCGCTGTAGCGCGCGAACGCGTGCCCTGAACGACAAGGTGGATCGGGTGCTATTAAAATTATTACGGCAAATATAATAATGGATCCACCGGAATTCCATTCAAACGTACTCCAAAGTGCACGTGCGGGCCGGTAGTGAAACGGCCGGCACCGGCAGTACCGGGCAAACCACCGACCGCTGCTATAATTTGTCCTTTTTGCACCACTTCATCTGGTTCAACATAAACTTCACTGACATGTCCATAAATCGTGGCAAAATTATTGGCGTGTACAATCATCACATAGGCATAGTTAGACGTGCCATCATATTTAACCAGCGCCACCACCCCACTATCAGCCGCTTTTAAGGCAGTTCCTTGCGGCGCGGCAATATCAATAGCATCGTGTTCAAAATACGATCGAAATATATAACTTGGATCACGAAATAACGTGGTGATCGTGCCAGTAACCGGCCAAATCGGATCAAAATCACTAGGCAGCGGGTCAGTTTCAGCCGACGAGGTATCCCCCGCCTCCTTATTACCTTTATTTTGATTTATTTTATCTAATGTAGCGCGCGCCGATTTCTCTAAACGAGAAATCTCTGCATTGTATTGCGATTGTTCCGTTCTAACATCTTCAACCAGTTGCTGAAACTTGGCTTCATCGGTCTGCACGTTTGCCAATAACCCTTCTTTATAATCTGTCTCCCCTTCCAGTGATTGTTGCCGCGTTTCCAACTCCACTTCTTTATCTTGTTCAGCTTTTTGCGCGTTACGCCGATCGCGTTTTTGTTCTTGCAGTTGCTGCTTTAATTCCTGAAGCGTGTCAACCGAGGCCTTAAATTCGTTGTTGATGATAGTAGTGTACTCAACCTGTGTTGAAAAATCAGATAAGGTGGCGTTGCTTAAAGCAATTTCCAAATAGGTTTGTTGATCGAAGTTGTAAAGTTCGCGCACCAACTTGCTCATCTGTTCCTTTTTGTCGGAAATGTCATTAGCGGTGGAGCTAACTTTAATTTCTAAGCTTTCAATTTCCAAACCTAAACTTTCAATTTCAACTTGCGTTTGTTCAATTTCGGTTTTGGTTTGGGCAATATCTTGATCTAACACTTCCAGTTGACTGTTGAGAGTCGCTTTTTCTTGTTGCTTGGTTTTGATATTTTCTTCGTAAATATCAATTTTGCCTTGCAGCTCGCCGGCTACCCCTTCCTTTTGGCTAATGGATTCTTGCAGCTCGCTTAAACGGTCTTCTAATTCGCGCGCCGTTGGTTTAGCCTCGGCTAATGGCGAAAATAATAAAAAAAACGTCAATACCGTTAATCCGACGAAGCCCAATATGAAACTATATTTAGTCAAATTTAACTTCATATAACTGTATTATAGCAGAGCGCTGGCGGCTTGTAACCTGATTAAGGTTTTTTCTTTACCCAATAGCGCCGCGACCGCAAACGGAGGCGGCGAACCCTTTTTACCGGTTAAAGCCGCCCGCATCGGCCAAAGCACGTCTCCATTAGCAAAGCCTTGTTGTTTGATCCATACCAAAATGGTTTGTTCCAGATTAGCCGCCGACCAATCTGTTAGTGTTGTTAAAAATTGATTAAGCATTTGCAAGTAATTTTTAGTTTGCGCTGCCGAATTTTTTTTCCAGATCAAAAGCGACGGATCGACTGATAACGTATCTATGAAAAAATAATCCGCTGCCTCGGTGATATCCGATAACTTTTTCAAACGTTCTCGTTCCAATTCAACCACTTGTGTAATATAATCTGGTTTGGCCTCTGGTAAATATGGCCGACATAATTCCACCAACTGCGCCAGCGGTAAGGCGCGTAAATAATGACCATTAAACCAGTCTAATTTAATTGTATCAAATACCGGATTGGCGATATTAATTTGGGTTAAGTCAAACGCCCGCACTAATTCGTACAAGTTAAATATTTCTTGCTCACTTTTTGGATTCCAACCCAGCAGCGCCACAAAATTTACAATCGCCTCCGGTAAATAACCTTGCTTTTTATATTCCAATAAACTGGTAGCGCCTTCGCGTTTTGACAATTTTCCGCCGCCTTTTTTTATGAAAATAGAAAGATGCGCAAACACCGGCGGTTCCCAACCAAACGCTTGGTACAATAAAACATGTTTAGGTGTTGACGGAATCCACTCTTCACCACGAATCACATGGGTGATGCCGCTAGCGTGATCATCTACCACGTTGGCTAAATGGTAGGTCGGAAAGCCGTCGGACTTTAATAATATTTGATCGTCTATTTCTTCCGCCGCGACTGTGATTTGGCCGCGCACTGCGTCGGTAAATTGCACTGAACCTTGTTCCGGCACATTTAGTCGAATAACGTAAGGTTCCTTGGCTGATAATTTTTGTTCACGCTCGGCTGCTTCTAACCGTAAACATTTTTTATCATATTTCGGCGCGCGCCCTTGTTTGCGCTGTAAATCACGCATTAAATCAAGTCGTTCCGCTGTGCAAAAACAATAATAAGCTTGGCCGGCTTTTACTAAATCGGCCGCCGCTTGTTGATAAAGGTTGGTGCGTTCGGATTGGCGCACAATCTCACCGTCCCAATGTAAGCCAAGCCATTTTAACCCGCCGATAATACTTTCTTCCGCGTCTGGTTGATAGCGAGCGCGATCCGTATCTTCTATCCGCAGTAAAAATTCACCGCCATTTTTTTTAGCCCAAAGATAAGAATATAACGCGGTGCGCGCTCCGCCAATGTGCAGTTGACCGGTGGGTGATGGTGCAAAACGTGTACGAACTTTGGTCATAGATTATTTATGAGTAATGACATACCATGGAAATTTTATAGTGGCGGTGATTATTCGTCGCCAACGCCAGGGCTGCTTAAATAATCGCCACAACCATTCTAAGCCAATGGCGCGCAAAACGCTAGGGGCGCGGCTTTGTTCGCCGGTTAAATAATCAATCGCGCCGCCAACGGTAAGCATTATTTTAACTCGCGGCCAGTGAGTTCGTTGCTGGGAGCACCATTGCTCTTGTTCCGGAAAACCCAGACCAACCAATAAAATTTCGGCCCGCGATTCGGCAGCAGCAGCCCCGCTGATTTCGTCGCTGTAAGCAATGGCTGCGCGTAATTTTGGAAAATGACGTGACAAAGCGAGCTCGATATCTTGTTTAGTTGATAAGCCATCGCGCCGTAAAATAAACCCAACTGGCGTCTCTTGTTTAGCTGCATTATTCAACAGACGGAACATCAGTTCAGCGCCGGTAACGCGTTCTGGGAGGCGGCCGATAGCCGCCAGCCACACACCAGTACCATCAGGAATCAGCAGATCAGCCGATTGCAGCACTAATTTATATGCCGGATGACGCAGCGTATAAACAAGAATTTCTGGATTTGGCGTAAAAATTAATTTTGTACCAGTGGCCTGCAGCCAGCGCTCGCATAAATTTGCCGTTTCCTCAAGTGAGAGCGCATTTACCTTTATTCCTAGAATAGCTACCGTTTTTGCATTATTCATTAGGTCTTGAATTATATCATAATTTCCGCTATACTGATACACGCTATGAAATTTGATTTTTCTCTCAAAACTTTATTAATCGTTCTATTTTGGCCAATTTTATTGGGGGCTGGATTTAATCCTCATCGAATAATCAGCGATGACGACATGCTTGATTATACCCGCATGTCATTAAGCGGTGTTCAGTCTTTTCTTAATCGTCAAGGTGGAATTTTAGGCAACTATGTAACGACCGATCTTGATGGCGCACCACGGTCGGCTGCCGAACTGATTTACAATACTTCATACCGCTACCGGCTTAATCCACAATTTTTGATTGCCACGTTACAAAAAGAGTCAAGTTTGATAACCGGTAATAATGCGCGTTTGCTTGATTGGGCGATGGGTTTTGGCGTGTGTGATGGTTGCAGCAAAGATAATCCTAAGGTGTTGCAATATCAAGGATTTGCCAAACAGCTAGACGCCGCCGCGGATCGAATTAGAAATTCATATTTAGCAGGTCTCGAAACGAAAAATTCAACCATCTCGGGTTGGGGTGTAGGCATAACAAAAACAACATTAGACGGTATCGCCGTTACGCCGCAGAATAAAGCCACGGCTGTGCTTTACACTTATACGCCGTGGGTGGGCTATTATGGCGGCAACAGCAGTGTTGGCGGCAATTCTTTGATGTACGACATTATGGAACGTTTTTTTCCTAATCGTAGCGTGTCGTTATTGGATTATCCAAATTTGACGTTGTTTCAAAATTCAGTAGACGGCAGCGTTTATAAATTAGAAAACGGGCAGTTACGGCCGATTATTTCTTACACCGCTTTATTGGCCAATTATAATCAGCGTGAAATTTTGCCGGTTGATCCCTCGGTGATTGACGGCTATGAACAAGGTGATCCGATTACCTTTCCTAAATTTGTGCTGGTGCAGGCGCCGTCTGGCGGGATTTATTTGATAGATCAAGAGCATCGGCGGCGTGCTATTACTTCGGCTGAAGTGTTCAAGAATTTGGGCTATAATCCCGAAGAAGTATTGCCGATTAAACAAGCCGATTTAGATTTGGTGGCCGAGAGTGCGCCCATCACCGAGGCTGATAAGTATCCGCTGGGCGCTGTTTTGCAAAATAACAACGACGGTGCGGTGTTTTATTTGGATGAAAACAAGCAATTGCACCCAATTTGGTCTAAGGAAATTTTAGAGAATCGCTTTCGTGGGATAGCGATTTATCAGGAAACGCCGAAACATTTAACCAATTATCAAACAGCGGAGCCGGTGAAATTTGCCGATGGCAGCTTGCTTAAAATTCCCGAGCGCGATACTATTTATGTGATAGATCAAGGGGAAAAACGGCCGGTGGTTTCGGCGACCGTATTGGACAAACTAGGAGGTTTTAGTCGAGTGAAGGTAACTTCGAAAGCCACCCTCAAATTACACCCGCTCGGCAAACAGCTTAAATTGCGCAAAAAAAAATAACAATTTTTCCAATGTCTCTGGTTTTTGCCACAATTATCCCCCACTCCACTGCCACCGTGTTGCGGACTGGTGCGGAGCAGCCACTTGATCCGGCGATTGAACGTACTCGCGCAGCGCTGAAAGAGTTAGAAGGTGAATTATATGTGATGCAACCGGATACCATGTTTGTGGTATCACCGCATGCCGCGGCGGCCGATCAATCTTTTTCCGTGAATTTGGCGGCTGACTTCACTTGCACCTATAGAGATTTTGGTGATGAGGCAACTAGTGTAAAGTTGGGGTGTGATATTGAAATGGTTTCAAAAATTCGCGAATATGCCGATCGCGGTAAAAAACCGTTGTCAGTTAACATTGTTACTCAACCAGTTTTGGATTATGGAACTAGTTTGGCGGTCTATCACTTAACGCAACACTTACCGGCTGTAAAATTAGTGCCGATCAGTTTGGCGCAGTTATCGCTGATTAAGCATTTTGAATTTGGTGAAGCCTTGCGGCATATCGCCTTGCAAAGCAACAAACGAATTGCCCTGGTGGTTACGGCTGAACTTGGTCATACGTCTACCGCGACTACCACCACTTTTACTAAAATGGTGCTGGATGCGATTAAGACCGGAGATTTATCACTTTTTCCGAAGATAAATTTAGAAGTGATTGAATCGGCGCAAGCGATTGATGAATTTAAGGCGTTGATGGTTTTAGCAGGAGCGTTGGCTGGTGTAAAAGTTCAACCAAAAATTTTAGCGCAAACCGATTATCAAGGTCATGGCTTAGTGGTAGCGCAATTTCATCTCATTTGAACCATGTTTATTAGTGTTAGTCCGTTCATTCGTGTCCGGCGCGGGTTGGATAGTTTTACCTATCAATTACCGGATGATCAAGTGGTGCAGCGTGGCCAAATTGTATTAGTGCCGTGGCGTAAACAGCGAGTGGTACCGGGTGTGGTCATGGAAACGAGTGGAGCAAAAGAGCGGACCGACTCCAAAATGGTAAAGCAAATAAGTCAACTGGTTTTGCCGGAAGATTATTTGCAATTTATTGAATGGTTTGCGCAATTTTATGCAATTAGTTTATGTCTGGCGTGGCGTTTGGCTCTGCCTACACTTACCAAAAAATTAACACTTACTCAACCACCGTTAGCCAATGCCGCACAATTGCGGTTGGCATTGACAGATAAAACAAATCCGCGCAGTCATACTATTATTTATGCTCGGTCGGTTGATTTAGCAAAAACAGTTTGTCGTATTCTAGCCAGACGGCACGCCTTACCAGCGGCGGTGTTGGTAGCTGATAACGCTGCTGTTGTCGAATGGAAAAAAATATTGCGCTGGTGGCACCCGCTGGTAGTAACTTCTGAACAAAGTCCAGCAAAATTGCGGCAGGCATTTGGTGTAATGTTAAGTGGGCGCCCACAATTATTTTTAGGCACAAAGCGGCTAAGTTTGTTTCCAGTAACACAATTGCGGCATTTATTATTGATTGATCCAGAAGAGTCGGCGCATAAACAATGGGATTTGAATCCACGTTATCATGTTCAGCGGTTAGCTGATCGTTTAGCTTCACAACATCATCTACCAGTCACATATTTTAGCTACGCACCCCGTTTAGAACAAATGATCTCCGGGCAAATTGATACAAAATTGGTGCAACGGTGCGCTTGGCCGAAGATTCATTACATAAATATGGAACAGCAGCCGTTAATTTCTTGGCCAGTCATGGAACGATTAAAGCAGGCGGCAGTGGCAGTTTTATGGTATCAACGCAAAGGCGGTAGTCGCTATTTTATTTGTCGCGCCTGTGCCGCTTATCTCACTCAAAAACAACTTACGTCTTGCCCAAATTGCGGCAGTCACGAACTGCGCGCCGGCGGTTTTGGCACCGGTTCAATCACCCAGGTAGTTCAGCAAGCCTTTCCCGATCGTCCGGTTATTGAAATCACTCAGGAACACAAACCAACCGCCATTCCCTATCGGCGCCGACCGATTATTGTGGCCACAACCGCTGTTAAACATTGCCTGAACTGGCAGCAGGTTGAATATGCGGCGGTAGTATCGATTGATCAACAATTGGCCATGCCTTTTTTTCGCGCTCACGAATGGGTTTATCAGCAATTAGTCTGGTTGCGCAATCATCTGCCGCAATTAGATATTCAAACCTATGTTCCGGAGCACCCGGTGTTCCGTGCGCTAACTGAACGGTGGCCAGAGTGGTGGTATCAACAAATGCTGCAGCAACGTCAAACTTTTCATTATCCGCCAGCTGGTGAATATTATTTGATTCGAAATAGTCAAACGCAAGCTCAACGCTTCATTCGCTCCTTGAAAGATTTACCAGACGATCCGGGTTGGTTGCTTGACAGAGAATTATAAACTCACTAGTCTAATGACCGATGAGCGTATTGCCTTTGACTATTGAACCAAATCCAATCCTGCATCAGCCATCATGCGACTTACCTCTACCCAATTTGGCCGATTGGCAAAAATTGGGTAATGATATGATCGACACAATGATTGCTAATAACGGGATTGGTTTGGCTGCTTCACAAGTTGGTCAAAACATTAATTTATTTGTGATTAATAAAGAGGTCGCTAAAACAGCCGACCACTTAGTATTGTGCAATCCGAAGATTACTTTTAGTTCTAGCCTTAAAGAGGTAATGGAAGAGGGGTGTTTATCTTGTCCGAAGCGCTTTGGCGATGTGCGCCGACCGGCCAAAGTACGCGTTACAGCCTACACGCTGGACGGCGTTAAACATCATTATAAAGTCAAAGGCATGCTGGCGAAAGTGTTTCAACATGAAATTGATCATCTGCGCGGACATTTAATAATTGAAAAATTTGAATGAAGATAATTTTTTTTGGCAGCGGTGAGTTGGCTTTACCCAGTTTACGAAGTTTGGCGGCTGACGCCCGGTTTGAGCTGATAGCGGTCGTAACGCAGCCTGATAAAATTGCCGGCCGGAGAAAAAAGCTACAGCCAACGCCGGTAAAAGTGTTTGCCAGAACTCTTCATTTGCCAATTTTTACTACTTTGACAGCAGCGCCAATTAAAAAGGCGGAGGTGGGAGTAGTGATTGATTATGGCAAAATTATTCCAGCGCGGATAATTCAACAATTGCCTTTTGGAATACTTAATATCCATCCCTCGCTGCTGCCAGCTTATCGCGGTCCAGCGCCAATTCAGCAGGCTATTCTTAACGACGATACTATTACTGGAGTAAGCATAATAAAGATTGACAGCGGCGTTGATACCGGGCCGTTATTGGCGCAGGAGTCTATTCTGATAAATTCTCACGATACCGCTATCACTCTTGAAAAAAAATTAGCCGAACTAGGAGCTGATTTATTACTGACAGCGCTGCCGGATTATTTAAGCGGCCGGTTACAGCCTTACCCGCAACCAGATCATAATATTAGTTATGCTCCAAAATTGCGTCGCGCTACCGGAGAATTATTATCATGCGACAGTCAGCGGCAAATTTGGAATAAATTTCGCGCTTTGCAACCATGGCCCGGTGTTTGGTTTAGCCATCATGGTAAGCGCTATAAAATTATTGATCTTGAGCAGCGCAATAATAAATTAATTTTTAACACTATTCAACCGGAAGGTAAAAATGTTATGACTTTATCAGAATTTAAACGCGGTTATCCAGCAGTATCATTTTCTGATATTCTGTAAACGATTGCGCCAGGTTTTATCGCGCGCCGACATTGACAGAAAGTTCAAAAAATAAGGTACTACTGAAAAATCTAAGCTTTGATAACGCCGGGCCGACGTTTTAACACGGTTATTGAATGCCCATTTGATAGTGCCATAATCGTGTAATTTTTTGGCTAAATTTAGATCTTCTCCGAATTGAAGTTTTGGATCAAACCCTTGTGTTTGTAGATAGGTTGATCGCCGTACCGCCATGTTATTGGCTGTCATAGCCATCACCCCGCCAGCTAAAAACCATGATAAAGCAACCAAACTACGTTCAAAAATTTTTACGATTGTGTTTACAATAATATCGCGATCATAAAATAAATAACCGCCGGACACAGCCACAATCTCTGGTTGTTGTTCGAAAATGCTCACAATTCGGCGCAGCCAGTGCTTGGGTACTTCGCAATCGGCGTCGGTTGAGGTGATAATTTCGCCTTGCGCTTCGCGCCAGCCGCGTGCTCGGGCGGCACCTACTCCCGGTGTTGGTTCGGTAATAACTTTTATACCCGGAAAAGTCTGAGCTATTTTAACAGTGTTATCAGTGCAGTTGTTATCAACCAATATTATTTCATAATCAGACCGAGGCAATGATTGTTCAACCAAACTACGTAAACAACGAGCAATGG
>CAYMXY010000047.1:0-276 GCA_964394525.1 uncultured Gammaproteobacteria bacterium
ACATTATGCCGTTTGGTTGCGGCGGTTGGCGCGGCGTTACCAGCAGGTAGCGGTTTTTACCGGCGGCGGCCAATTGGCGCGGCAGTACATTGGTTTGACCAAACGATTAGCGACGCGCGTTAAGGAAATTGATCAAGACTGGGTCGGAATTCATGCCTCACGGATCAATGGTGAATTATTGCGCATCGCCATTGGACCGATGGCAGCTAATGTTACACTGCTGCTTGATCCGCGAGTATCCATAAAACGTCTTAAACTCAAGTCAACAGCGCGAAC
>CAYMXY010000047.1:286-6463 GCA_964394525.1 uncultured Gammaproteobacteria bacterium
TGGATTAATTTTAGTTGGCGCCGGCTGGGTGCCTGGTCGTTCTACCGATTACGATGCGGTGCGTTTTGCGGCAGAAAATAATGTTAAGGAAGTTTATAATCTTTCCAACGTGCCTTATTTTTATAGTCAAGATCCGCACCGCTACGCTTCCGCTAAACCCTTATTTAACGTAACTTGGCGTGAATTTTTTGCCATTGCCGGCAAGCGTTGGCAGCCCGGAATGAATTTGCCGTTTGATCCGATTGCCGCGCGTTTGGCCGCTAAAAACAACCTGACCGTTAAAATTCTACAAGGCAGTGATTTTGCCAATATTGAAAAGGCTATTGCTGGCAAAAAATTTACCGGAACAACGTTATCCACAGGCGAATAACCTAAGAACTTGACCAATAAAACAGGCTGCGCTAGCATTAAGACTTGGTATCAAAGACCATGGGCTGGGTGGTGGCGCGCGTCTAGGTCATCACCCATAAGTCCTATGCAGATACAGAATTTCTCTGATAAATTTTAGATCGGCGAAAAACTGTTATCTGCGAATAAACCGCAGATTTTTTTATGGCCAAGAACAAACAGCAAAAAACGATATTACTTGAACAAATTGAAAAAGATCTGGATCGTAAAGGAGTCACTTTTTTTTCGTACGCTGGCTTAAAAGTGACTGAGTTAGAGGGTTTGCGTAAGAAATTACGTGAGTCGGCCGGTGCCGGAGCTGGCGGCAACATCACTGTTGCCAAGCGTAACTTACTGTTGCTGGCCTTAAAAAATAAAGGTTTTGAAGATGACGCGATTGGCGCACTAACCGGAGCGGTGGCGTTAGCGGCGGCTGATGATGAAGTAATGCCTGCTAAAGTGGTGGCTGAATTTCGTAAACAACATGAATCCGTGCAGTTATTCGGTGGTTTGCTGGAACAAAAGTTTATCGCCGCATCAGCCGTAGCAGAATTGGCGCTGCTACCCGGCAAAACGGAATTGTTGGCTAAGGTGGTTGGCAGTCTGCAAGCGCCGATTAGTGGTTTGGTGAATGTGATGGCCGGTAATTTGCGCGGTTTGGTGACAGTGTTGAAAGCGCTGCAAGATAAGAAAAGCCAGGCATAAAATTGTTAATCAAATTTATTAATAATTCATAATAATTTATGGCAGACGAAGTAAAAACTGAAACCACACCGGTTGAAGTTCCTGAAAAATATAAAGCTCTAGTTGAGCAACTGGAACAGATGTCGGTATTAGATTTGGCCGAATTGGTCAAAGTTTTAGAAAAGAAATTTGGCGTTTCCGCCGCTGCACCAATGGCTATGGCGATGGCTCCGGGCGCTGCCGCCGCGGCCGCTCCAGCCGAGGAAAAAGACTCCTTTAATGTTGAGCTTACCGAAATTGGCGCCAACAAAATTGGAATCATTAAGGTAATTCGTGAAGTAACCGGCTTAGGCCTTAAAGAAGCGAAGGATATGGCAGAAGGCGCTCCCAAGGTGGTAAAAGAAGGTCTGAAGAAAGAAGAAGCTGAAGCACTGAAGAAGAAGATTGAGGAAGCTGGCGGCAAAGTTACTCTAAAATAAAAATCTGACCATAAATTCGCGAGGTAGTTTATAGACTGGCGCTTACGATGCGCCAGTCTTATTAATTATTCGGTTTTTACAGATATTGACCAAACTTTGTTATCCGCCAACACGTAAACCAATTGTTTGTCTTCGTCTACTATCAAATCCTTAGCAGCCGCTAAATTAGCGTTTACGTATTGGGCACGCAGTTTACCATCTGTTTCTAGTATCACTAACCGCTGGGTACTGGGATTTAGGATATAAAACGGCAAGGTCGGTTCAGTTTTGACAATGGCGTTAGCGCCAGCCAAACTCGGTGAAAAAGAATCTAGCTTAAACGAAGTTTCCTGGCCGCTGTCATATCTTTTTACTTGGCCGTCGCCTAACAACACATAAATGGAACCATCAATGTCGAACGCTACTGCTTGTTCAAGCGCTTCGGTTGTTTCCAACCAAGCCGAGCTTTGACTATAAGTGTCGCCGGTTCTTTCCAATCGCCAAATCTTTTTATTGGTTGCATCCAATACGTAAAGTCGGTCTGCGAAAATATCAAAATCCGTCACCGTTACTTTATCTTTCAAATTAACCGTTACGGCTGAAGTTTTTTCCAGCACCGGATTGAACTGCACAAAGGTTTCTTTGGCAACATAAGCCAAGGTGGTGGCAGCGCTGTCGTTTTCCAGCGACCGATATCCTAACTTGCTATCAGCACCGCTGGTAACTGTTGAATCTTCCAAATTGGAGCGATAAACGGTTTCCGAATCTTCAGCAAAACCGAATATATTGTTGCCAATCATAGTGATGCGGCCTACGTCCTTGGCTTCTGGTAGGCCGGTAAAATCAGCTACCAATGTTAGTTGATCCAGCGTTACTACTTTATTTAAATCAGCGTTCAGTGAATCAATTTTTTGGCGGATGGCTTCGCCGTTAGCTCGGTAAGCGGCGCTGTCGGTTGGTATGGTTGCCAAATCATTTTCTGCCTTAACCAATAAAGCCCGAGCGCCAGTTTCATCTTTCATTATCTGCTTTGATTCAATTTCGCCCAACGTATTTTGTAAGTTAGTTATAGTTTGAGCATATTGTTCTGCCTGCTGATTATTCGTTACACTGCGATCTTTACGCAATAAAGCAATCGCAAAAATTATCACCGTTAACGCAAACAACGTCAAAAACAACTTACGCGGCAACGTTAATCGGCGCCACCAGCCAATCACCCCATGCACCGAGCCGCCAAAACTAGCCGATAAACTGTCAGGATTTCTGAAGAAACGTTTCAACGCGCGCCAAACCGCTTTACCAGCGATTAACAGCCAACGCAACAACTGCAAACCCATCCGAGCCAGCCAACGCGCTCCCCAAACAATATATTGCCAAACCACCATTACTGGGCTTGTTTGCGCTCGTCGATTGACCGGCGCGTGGCTGCTACGTTCCGCGCCTGATGGTCTGGTTTTAGTTTGAGTAGTGATGCTTTTTAGTCGTCCTTTTAAGTTTGGCCATATGGATGAAGTAAGTAAATCATCCGTTTTCCGTTCCTGACTGATTAGTTTTTCCATGGAATCTTGATTATTACTGAAGGCAGTGCGTTCTAAAGGAGTAGTACCGCTGGGTGAGGTGGCACCGGCGCCAACGTTAGCAGTATTAATTCGTTCGGTTTTAATTACAAAAGCGGCGATATTGCTTAAAGTGTCATGTTCAGACAACACATTTTCCAAAGATTGCACCGCTTCAGCCGGCGACTGCTCCAGCACAATGCGCCGAACCTTCTCTAATGACAAATAATTAAACAACGTGGCCGTGGCAATAATCAAACTGCATTTTTCTGGGCATTTTCCAGAAACAATGGTGTTAAATAATTTTAAGGGTTGAATCGCGCTGCTGCTTGGTTGCTGGATAATATCTACCATTTTATCCGGTTGCGCTAAATAGGCTTCCACTTTACCAGCGTAACTAAGATGCAGCGTGCTATCGCGCACTACGCCCAACGCCAGATTGGTTTTATATACCCAATCTTCGCCATGTTCTCGAATGACATCTTGGACGGCGTTGTTTACTTTATGCAAACTTCGTTCAAACGCTGCTTCAATTTCAAAATCAGTCGAGTGGTAATAATTTTGGAAAAAACTGTCATCAATCTGCTGCACAACATCATTGGCAAACGGAAACGGTTCAGTAAATTCAATTAAAGCAAATATCTTGCCAAGGTTTTTTTCCTCGAGCGGAGTTGGTTGCGCCACAAACAAATGCAACACTGACCCGCGCTCGGCGGCGTGATCAACCAGCAACTCACCAAACACCAGCTTCATCATGAGTAGTATTATACTGAATACTGTACAGCTATGCAACTACCCGTTATACTACGCTTCATGCTTGAACAACTTTTTGGATCACGCACTCGGGTAAAACTGTTGCGTTTATTTCTAACACAACCTAATCAGCGCTGGTTTGTGCGCGAATTGACGCGCACTATTAGCGAACAAATTAATTCGGTGCGGCGTGAATTGCTGCATTTGGAAAAAATCGGCTTACTGCAGTCAAAAATAGAAAACCACCGCAAATATTATTCTGTAAATCCGGCCTTTCAGTTGTATCCGGAATTGAAGGCGTTATTTGTAAAAGCGCGGTTTATTGTGGAAAAGCGGTTGTTGGAGCGTTTAAGCAAGCAAGGGAATTTGCAGTATTTTTCATTGCTCGGGTATTTTGTGGATGATCCGGCTAGCGCGATTGACGTGTTTATAGTTGGTGATATAGACAAGCTCACGGTGCAGCGGTTGTTGAATGAGTTTAAGGAACAATTTGGCCAAGAATTGCGTTATACCGTGATTTCGTCGGCAGAATATCGTTACCGCAAAGAGGTAACCGACAAATTCCTGTTTACAATTTTACAGAGCCAGCAGATTGTACTGGTTGACCGCCGACATTAAGAAAGTTATAATACAAAATATGGCAGAAATAATTGGTTTAATCTTTTTCTTGGGGGGCGCTGGTTTTTTTGGTTTAATCGTGGGTTTCTTTTTGTTCATTAGGCAGGTAAATCAATATGAGCGAGGTTTACTTTTTACCATGGGTAGATTTTCAGCGATTCGGCACCCGGGTTGGCGCATTGTAATTCCGGTATTACAGCGAATGTCTAAGGTTGATATCCGGATCCGCGCGGTGGATGTGCCAGATCAAGACGCCATTACCAAAGACAACGTCTCAGTGCGCGTGAATGCGGTAATTTATTATAAAGTAGCCCAACCAGACAGAGCCATTTTAGAAGTGGAGGATTTTTATTACGCTACGTCACAGTTAGCGCAAACAACTATGCGCAATGTTGTTGGTGAAGTGAGTTTAGATGAATTGTTGGCGAATCGTGATGATGTAGCTAAAAAAATTATGGCGATTGTTGATTCTGCCACTGACCCCTGGGGAATAGATGTGGTCAGTGTGGAATTGAAACACATTGAACTGCCGGAAGGTTTAAAGCGCACCATGGCTAAACAAGCCGAAGCCGAACGAGAAAAACGCGCTACTATTATCAACTCGGAAGGGGAAGTGGTGGCGGCTGATAATTTGGCCAAAGCGGCGCATACTATGGCGGCGGTGCCGGGCGCTTTGCACTTGCGTACCCTTAACAGTATCAACGATATTTCATCGGATGAATCAAATACAGTGGTGTTTGCGGTGCCAATGGAAGTGTTACGAGCGATTGATGGTTTAGTTAAAAAATAGCAAACGTTTATGGCGCAATCAAACGGATCAACTAGCAAATGGCATGGGCGTCTTAAAAAAGTGGCGCTGCTTAATAATATCTTGGCGGTGGTGGTGTTGTTTCTTGCCGCCGTTCTCATTTTTTTGTATTTTCAGTTGCAATGATGCAGGTGCGGCGGTTTGTTGTTTGGCTGGCTGTCGCTGGGCTGGCTGGTTGCGGTTTTAAGCAAACAGCGGCGCCGTCATTTTTTTCACCCACCGAACCGGTTCATTTTTCGGTCGCGTGGATTCAAACTGAATCGCAGGATGTTGGAGTATGGTTATATGATCCGGTGAGTGAGTATCGGCAATCAGTTTTAACCGCCGCGCCGGCGGTGTTGCGTTCCTTGGCTTTTTTGCCGGATGGCTCGGCTATTATTTACGTTCAACAGAACCAGCATTATTTTGAATTGTGGCGATACAATGTGGTTGAACAAAGTACCGAATTTCTGGCTGCGCAACCAAAGGCCGCGGCCAGTCAACTTGATATCGCGCCAAATAGTCAACGTATACTTTGGTTAGTTGGGGATCAGTTGTTTATGTTAGATCTAAAAACCAAGCTGCTTACCCGGATTCATGAAGGCGCAGTCAGCAGCGCTTGGTCGCCAACCAGCCGTAATTTCATTTATCAAACAACTACCGGTGAGCTGCGGCAGCGCGGCTTAACATTAAACGGTGCCATCGAGGAACCGGTAGTATTAAAGTCAGTCAGCTTGTCGCCCTCTCAAATTCAAACGCCAATTTATTTATCTACGAATGAGCTTGTTTTTGAAGGTGTAGTTGATGACCAGCACACATTACTGCGTTATGCTATTGATAGCGGCAGCAGCACGCCGCTTACTAACCAACGTTTCGATCAGCCGACCGAGCGGGTAGTTTTACGGTTATCACCAACTAAAACCAGCTTGCTTTA
>CAYMXY010000047.1:6473-9156 GCA_964394525.1 uncultured Gammaproteobacteria bacterium
GCGGGCGAGTGCGGCAGCCGGTGTGGCAGCAGATAACAGCGAAACCTCCGCGCGGCAAACTACAATGCAGTTAAGCGAACTTTGGCTAGTCAAATTAACCACCAATGAGGAAGCGCCGGAAAAAATAATGCGCGACGTTTTAACACCAGTTTGGTCAGCCGACGGTGATGCGTTATACTATCTAAAACCGGCTGCAGAAAGGCAGTCTGAACCGTATTTACTTTATCAAGCCAACGTCAACGGGTTAAACAGCCAATTAATTTCTGGTGTGGCGGAAACCTTTATCACTACTACCGCCGCAGCGGCCTCCACTACCAACTAACCACCCAAATTATGATGATAATTAAACGTTTAGTACCGTATCTAGTGGCCGCTGCCAGCATTGGTTTGTTTGCCTTAGGTTTAATTTGGCCGCAACGTTGGTTTTTGGTGGGGTTGGGTTTGGTGTTATTGCCGCTGCTGGCAGCTTTGTTAATGCATCAAACTATTTGGCGGCTAGAATGGATTGGCCTAACCATGCCCATGATTATTTTATTGTTGGGAACATATACGTTTATGTTGATTCAAGAAAACTGGTGGTGGCAAGTGGCTGGCGCTGGCGTGGCGGTGCTTTGTTTTTTTCTGTTTGAAAAAAATATCGCGGTATTTTTATTTCAACCCACCAAATATGTTCCTTATTCATTGGAACACATTTCCATGTACTGTACCACAGTGGCGGCCTTTTTTTGTTATGTCAGTTTGGCCATTTTTGTTGGCTTACATCTTGGCCGGTTGCGTTATTTATTTATTGTCGGCGAGAGATGTGGCGGTTTATTTTGGTGATCAGTCTGGTGATTATTGAAGGGATGGTGGTGATTTATTTTTGGCCGGTTAGTTTTTTTGTCAGTGCTGGTTTGTTGACGTTGGTGCTGTATTTTATTCTTAATTTGTCGCGCTATTATTTATTGCAATCGTTAACGCGGCGACTGTTGATTCGGTTTACAGTGGTAAGTAGTATTGCCGCAGTTCTTATTTTAAGCACGGCGCACTGGACCTATAGCTAAAATGAAACCTGAACCGGTGCCAACATCACCACAATATCGAATTGAACGGCAGGAAACGGCTGCGGCTGGCAGAAGCAGCCGCGCCGGCGCAAGTTCCGGGCGATTGGGATGGTTAACGTTGACGGTTTTATTGAGTCTTGGGGCGGGCATGGTTGGGAGTTTATGGTCGTTGGCGTTGCCAAATCCTCAAGCAGAGGCCGATGTGCCACTGTTGCCGGAAATTACCACCAAATCAATCAGCAGCACGCTGGTAGCTACTTTGCAGCAGCGAGTTGGCGCCGCCATTATTCCGTTATTGACTAACGGCACAGTAATTAACAACTTTAGCGGTCTGGCGATCGCGGTCAGCAATGATGGTTGGTTATTAACAGTGCCAGCAGTCGGCGAATCTACCAGTGAACTGGTTGCACAGGTCGCCGATAAAAATCAACCCTTGGAAAAAATTTTATTTGATTCATATACTGGTTTGAATTTTGTAAAGGTGACTGCCGGCAATTTGCCAATAGTTGATCTGCGCAGTCAACCTATCCAGTTGGCGGAACCGGTTATTATTGTCAGTCAAAGCGCTCAAGGTGACCCATTGGTAAGTTTGGCATACATTCAAGCGATTGCGCCGCTACCTGATGACGTGCGCACCACCGCCGCCAATACGATTGCTTATCAGATGGATCACACGCCTTTGGCAGTGGCGGCTGGCTCACCGGTATTTGATTACGACGGGAAAGTAATTGGTTTGTATCGCGACAATAACATCGTAGTGCCGATTCGTACGGTTGAACAACGCCTAACGACTTTATTGGAAACAGGCGCGCTGCCGACGCGCAATTTGGAAATTACTTATACAGTAACCGAAGCCGGCGCCACTGTTTTAAGTTCAAGCACCACCACGCTAAAACCAGACGACCTGATTTTGGAAGTTAATGGGCAAGCGGTCAATCGTGATGAAGATCTGTCATGGACGTTAATGGAAGAAGAGGTTGATAGCCCAATTGATGTTTGGTTGAAGCGTGACGGTAAACGGCAGTTAGTAAAATTAATTGTTGAATAATTTATGGAGCAGCCTGTCGTACACATGCCTCACGAGCCTGTCTCCGCTCCTCTCGCGTACTCACCCGGCTGTTCTGTTTAGCGTAACCCATGAATAGATGCGCCGGGTTCTGTGCGCTCGACTCGCTCCCGACGAAGTCTCGTTCAGCATGGTACGCCAGTCTGCTATACCTTAAAAATTGACGGCGGCGGAAAATTTTAGTATAATTAACTCATGCATTATTGGCATATACTTATAAAACATGTGGTAGCTTTAAGCGTAATTGGTTTAGTCTGCGCCGCTGTGGCAGTGGGTGTGTCATTAGTTTTGCCGCAATACTATTCATCGGAAATTGGTCTGTTAATTATTCAAAAACAGCAACAGTACGTTGACCCTTACACCAGCCAAAAAGCGGCGGAGAAGTTGGGAAAAAATTTAATCAACGTGGTTGAGACGTTTGATTTCATGAATCGAGTAGTTGCGACCGGTCAGTTGTCCACTGAAGAGTTAAGCAGTTCAACCCAAGAGCGAAAAAAACAATGGAAGAAAATGGTTGACGCCGAAATGATTCCGGAAACAGGAGTGTTGCGGGTGATTGGTTATGGTTTAGATC
>CAYMXY010000048.1:0-7556 GCA_964394525.1 uncultured Gammaproteobacteria bacterium
GGTCGCGGCTGGCGGCTCCACAACTTCGCATTTTGCTAGTTTTCGGGTTTACGCCGCAGTTAGGCCGCTTTTGCGTTCACTTTAACAGCGTAATGTTTACCAATGAAGCGCAACACCAAACAAGCAATACTAGCCACTCCCGTTGCCAAAGCTACCCACCACAGCGGCGCGGTTAGCGCTTTAGTTATAATTTCTAGAATGTCACTAATCATTTCAAGCACTGCTACGTCAACACTGCCGCTGATCCACGGTAAAACCGCCGGCGCTAAAAACTTTAGCACTGTCGCCACCGCTAAACATTGCAAGGTCATTACTAACAACAGCCAACCAAACCAACCAAATGTAATAAACCACGGCCGATGACGCAACAGAATAATACTAATAGCTGCTAAAGCCAGCAGTAACCATCCTAACAATAACGCTTTCTTAGCCAGCTTTGATTGTTGTCGTAATTGTTGGAGGCGTTCATTGTAAATACGAAATTCCCCGGGATTCTCTTGAGACTGTTTTTGTAGAATCAAACCGACATCAATTTGATCCGGCACCGCGAACAAAAATATTTGCCCAAATAAGTTGTCCGACCAGCCTTGAGCACGATAACTATCTAGCGTCAGGCCAGCTGGTTTGCAAGTCATCACCATTAAGTTGGGCAAGCCATCTTCTCCGGTTTTAAGTTGCGCCAATTCTTCCTCTGAACAGGTCGGCAATTTAGTTAAATAATTATCGAGCGCGCTTACCACTACCGGTGTAAAATTTTGTTTAACTACACCAAGATCTACCACTAGCGGCAAATCTTCAATTGCTTCAGTGGTATGCCACCAGTTGGCTACGGTAGAAACGGTGTTATCGGTGATGGCGTAGAAATCCTGCGGTGGCAAAGCCTGTTTAAGTAATTCTTGCGTACGTTCCGGATCAATTCCGGCCATCAGCGGATTGGTGTTATCTTCAACAATTCCATCATCAACTTGACCACCAGTAATCCCACTGGTTTGTTCCGCCTGCCAACTTTTTATCAGCAATTCCGGCAACCGTTCACCGAGTTGGCTGGCACGAATCAACTGTTTAACGGCCACAGCCGTGAATAAGCGTTGCTGCGCAATTGTGCCAAGTAATAATAAAGGCCAAAGCACTAAAATGAATAAAGCACACAACACGGCCAAGAATTTTTTCATTAACATAAGTATACCTTAAAATTATCATGGAGACAAGGAAAAGTCAGTCTTTACAATCGTCTAAAAATCGTCTATAATACGTCTATATAAAGATAGCCAAATGTTTATGTTTGAACCTAAATATACAATAACAAACAAACTTTTGGGGAATATCAAACGTATTGCCGAGATCGTGGTTAGTTTGAATGGCCATCGTTTTCCAGATGTGGTGTTGTTTGAAATGGAACGAGCGGCTCGTGAAATTTCCGCTCATGCCTCAACTAGTATTGAGGGCAATCCATTACCGCTTACTGATGTGAAGCGAATTTTGAAACGGGCGCCGGCATATATTCGTGATTCAGAAAAAGAGGTCTTAAATTATTATAATGCATTACTTGATTCAAAAAAGAGTCTTGATGCCGGTAGGCGGATAATTGATGAATCGTTGATTCTTCATACGCACAGCTTGGTGACTAAAGGGTTATTGTCAAAAGAAAGATGCGGCGCAATTCGAACAGCGCCCGTATTTGTTAACGATCCAAGAATTCGTCAAACTGTTTATTGGCCGCCTGATCAAGGTGATGTCCCCAGCTTACTTCAAGATTTAATTCAATTTGTCACAACCCAAAGAAGGCTTGTGGATTCGCTTATTTTGGCGGGTATTTTTCATAAACAATTTGTTTTAATTCATCCTTTTATGGATGGTAATGGTCGCACCGTGCGATTATTAGCCAAGGTGTTATTAGCCAACTTAGGCTTAGACACCTTTCATTTATTTAGTTTTGAAAGATATTACAACAACAATGTCACTAAATATTTTGCCTTGGTTGGTGAACGCGGCAATTATTATGATCTGAAAATTGATTTTACGTTGTGGTTGGAATATTTTACAGATGGTATTATTGATGAATTGGCACTTGTTAAAAACAAATTAGAAAAATTAGTACTGGCGCCGGCCGCTGGATTAAAACCACATCATCATTTGATGTTGGATTATTTACGTCAACATGATTCAATCACCGACGCCATTTATGCCACCTTAGTAGTACGAGCCAAACCAACGCGCGCCAATGATTATAATTATCTGATTAAACATGGATTAATTGAAAGACATGGCCAAGGCCGAGCTACATATTATACTTTGAAAGATGTTGGTTGAATCAATCAATTATGGAACCTAAAGTTAAAAAGCCACCGTTACTGACTGTTGAACGCAAAGTAAATGCGCGGGAGACGCTTAGTATTAAACGTTCAACCGCGCTGTCATTATTTATTCATGGTTTGGTTGGCACGTTGGTTTGGATGAATGCCGAACGTGGCGCAGCCGATACGGCGGATAAAGAAATATCCGAACAATCACCGGCGGCTACCACTGCAGCGCAGCTTGAAGCGTCGGCCGATAATTTAGAAAGCAAAAATAATGCAGTGATTGAACAGTTGGAAGCGGATCGGGAGCGAACAATTGACGAGTTTATTGAAACATATTTTGAAAATCCGGAGCTTGATTCAATTCAACCGCCGGTTGAACTTTATTTTGAAATGGACGCATACCGTAATATTTTGCAAATTGCCAGGCAAGTCACCGGCCAAGCAATAAACAAGGAGGCTTTAATTAAACAGAAAGAAAGCATGGCGCAAGAACTAGCCAACACCTTTCAGCAGCGTCTGCAAATATTATTGGAGCGGAAAGATCTGCGCTGGACCGGCGATCCGGTGCAGGATTATCCGACCATACAACAAGCTTTATTTTTTGGCGAGCAAAGATTTTTCGACAATCCATATTATCAAGAAACACATTATCAGCGCGATGCTAGGCAGTTTGACGTTCAATTGGCCAGTGGTTATGTTAATTGTACCGTGGCACGCGTTTTCCCATTGGTGTTGGAGCAAATTTATCGCCGGCAAGGGCTTGATTTGACTGTTTTAGGAAAATATCAAGCGCTGGCTTGGGCAGATCATTGGGCTGGAGCTTATGATGAGCAGCAATTGCAAGAGTTTGATCTGGATAACCCCGTTCAAGACGGCTACCAGTCTGTTTTTACGGAAGAAGCAGGAGAGGTGTTGCCGTTGGCAGCCTATGCCGCCGAATATTTGGTTGAACACGGCGCCACTGTGGCGCAACAACAACGATTAGCTTCATTTTTACCGACTACTACTAAATGGTATTTAACCGAACCGCCACCTGACGAGCCCCAACCATTAAGAAATTTTGGTTATAATAATAAAAAGGAAACCGACTTAACCGCAGAAAAACGTAAACAACTACAACGAACAATAGAAATAGCGGTAAATGAATATTTGGAATTCATTGCCTATAGAGGTGTTGATCTTAGACGGTTAATTGGTAGCGAAAATTTTTTAGTCACTTTGCCGCCTTGGGTAAATGATCCATGGTTTGTCCAATATATAGTTGAACACCAAGATGAGATTAGTGAATTTGAGCAGCTAGTATGGGCATTACGTCTAGCGGGAAATAGAGCAGCAGTAAATAAAATGATTGATAATACTTGGTCACACCATGTCCGCGATTATCCCAATATCCATGACCCAAATTTGCTCCGCGATATATTTTATAAATCCATGTGGGGCGGCCAAACTGGTATATTTAAACATGAATTAATAGTTCGCTATGCCGATTCAAACCCTGATTTTTCTGAACAATGGAGATGGATATTTAATCTCGTCAATAATGATGGTTCGTTATCTTATTCGGTTAACAACTGGTGGCGACTGACTAAATTTTTAGTAAGAGAAGGTAAATTACCGAATAGTTTTTTGGAATATGAAAGTATAATTAGTAATCTTCAACCAGACGCACAAGAAAATATTCACGATTATTCTGTTACGGAATTGCAACAATTGTCTGATGCTCGGTTGCGCACCTTATTTGAAAAAGAAATAGCCCAAATTCAGGGCGGTAATTTAACTGCCATCGGCGCCAAATGGCAAACCAAGCTGTATTACTTAGTTAAACGATTACGCGATATTGACCCAGTATTAATTGAAGACAGTTTAGCAACATTGCATGCAAAATTGCCGAATAATGAGGTCATTCCATTAGCGCAGTTATATGTGGAGAGTTATCCTGAACGTAGCGCGGCTATTGCTGATCTGTTTTTAGGTCAAATTACACCAACCAAAGTGGCGTTGGCCTATTTATATCGGACTGGCCGGGAGTATTTTCAAGTGCCATTTATGCGGGAAGGTGTAATTAGAAAGGCTCGCGAAATATATCTTACTCAGCCGGATGTTCTATCTGATTTTTATTTGCTGGCAATGGGTATTTACACCGAGGTAACCGGTCAGCCGGAACCAACTACCTTAACTTGGCAACAATACGAACCAGACCCGAACATTCATATTGAATGGAGTTGGTCTCGGCGCGCGCCATCTACCCAAGAAACGCAGCGTTTAATTTCCCTTTATCAACAAACACCAAGTCAAGCTGATCGGTTGCATTTATTAGCAGAGGTTACCATGTATAATGGCCCTGTAATTATTCCGGCCGAGGCAATTTTACCAGCGGACTTAGCTTATATTTTAAGTATTCCTTATGCAATTGGATTTACAACAGTTTACAAACAACCACAGCCGAGTTATTTATTGCGTTTAGCATACGATCATGACTTACCAGCTTGGGAGCCAATTGTAAGCGACGGCGGAAGTTGGTGGGTTGGTTATTATTTGACAGCGTCATTAAGGCGTCGTTTTGATATGGGCGTTGCTTTGCTGAAACAGATTGAAAGTGAATGATAATTTATTGACGATAAATAATAAACGCAATATACTCAAATCATATGAAAAATAAATATCACAAAATAATTTTAGCAAGCGCGGTCATTTTTTTGGGCATAAGTTTAAGCAATCAAGCATTGGCGGCCGACGCGACCATCAGCGGTACGGTTACCCATGCTAGCGACGGCACGCCGGTCGACACAGTGATAGTATACGCAGAAAATTCTGCTACCGGCGAATTAGATTATGACGTTTCTGATGCCGCTGGTAGTTACAGTATTACTATCAACGACGATAGCGACGGTACTAACGGCAATTATTTGATTTATAATTATATTTCTACTTCCACTGAAGTAAATGTGGTATTTTATCGAACCGAACAAACCGTAACTTTAATTGACGGTGAAACCCGCGCTGGCATAAATTTAAGTTTAACTCGGCGCGGACGGTTTGAAGGATACGTTTATGAATCAGATGGAACAACACCAATTAATAATGCCTTAGCTTATTATACCCGCAGCACTTATTGGACAGATGGATTCGGTTCGGATTATTCTACGGCCAGCGGCTTTTATAGCGTTTCGCCAGCTCCTTATCTTGATGCAACCTTATCGGCGCTTGGTCGATATGATGTGACGGTGGCGGCCAATGGCTATTTCGGAGCTAGAGAAGAAGATATTTTACTGGACAATGAGGAAACTGCATATCCGCAGAATTTCATTTTGACAAAGGCCACTACTATTACCGGATCGGTGAAAAATAATAACGATACTCCTTTAGCCGGTGCGGCATTAAATTTACAACTTAATGAGAGCGCTGTTTACAACACTTATTTGGCCGATGCCGATGATAACGGCAATTTTACCGTGTTAGTTTTTGATCAATATGATTATAACGGCACGGCAGTTGGTAATTATACTTTAACCGCCAGCGCCGACGGCTATGTGAGCGAATCTGTCAGTGTTGCCATCACGGCTGATGAATCGGCTCTCACCGGTTACGATTTTACTCTGCGCCAAGGCGGCACCATGACCGGCCAAGTTACCACTGTCGGTGATCTTCTGCCGCTGGCTGATGTTTCAGTTACAGCGACTGATGGTTATGGAAATACTTTTACCACCACCACTGATGCCGACGGCAACTATACCTTCAGCAATCTGCCAGACAGCGATAATTATACCCTCACTTTGAGTATTAGCGGTTACCTGACAGAAAGTAAATATGGAATCAGTGTTGCGAAGGGTGATACAACAAATGTCGAGGAAGTACGCTTAACCGAAGCAGTTACTTTTTCCGGTTCGGTACTTACTAAACCAGAAGGAGAAGCAGTAAGTGGGGCAACAGTAAAATTGTTTAACCGCGCTAAACCCCGGTCTAGTTCGGCGGATTATACCGCTACTACCGTCACTGACGGCAGTTTTAATTTTTCAGCAGTGGCACACGGACATTATCGCGTGGAGGTGACGAAAAATGGTTATGTCACGCTGCGGCGTGAGCAATTAGACTTAACCAATGATGTTAGTGACAGAAATTTCCGACTGCCGTTGTCTGCTATTATTTTTGGCCGTGTCACGGTAGGCGGTGAAGGAGTGTATCAGGCATTAGTGTCGGTTTATTCAAAAAATCCAGCCACAATCGGCTACGGCGCCGATTATACCGACAGCGATGGTTACTACTACATTACCTCAATTAAACCTGCGAAGTATCGAATTCGAGTGATCTCAACTAATTACGTTGATAAAACAATTAGTCAACGATTAGAGCTTGGAGAAAATGAAGTGAACATAACGGTCGGCGAAGCCGGTTCGATTTCAGGCTACGTCACTGAACAGGAGACAGGTTTACCGCTGTCTAGTTATTTGGTGCGGGTCAGGCATAAAAATAATAGCGCCTATACCGATGCCAACGGGTATTATATTATTGATGGATTGGCGCCGGGGAAATATAAACTTTATATCTATAGCACTGTTCATCAAACTGGTCGTGCGGGAAAGGTGACAGTGAAGGCTAAGACCGTAACCAAAAGCGTGAATTTTTCGTTGCAGAAAAAGTGAGTTCTCAACAATTGACTGAAAAACTTAGGTTTGATATCTTTAGAGAGCTAATTTATTTGCCGGGGTAGCTCAGTGGTAGAGCGAAGGACTGAATTTCGGTCCCTTACAATGTAAATTGTAATGAAAAATTAGGTGAATTCGGGGAAGTCCCGCAATAGTTTGAGAAAACTGCTGGATAATCCCGAGCCGAATCTTAGCGGGCTTTGGTGCTAAGAAAGGTGTAGAGACTAGCAAGTGAGTCCCAACAATAATCTTGCATTAAGCGCCTAACTCCCCTCAAGTTTCAATAAATTTTGAGACGGATGAAGAGATAGTCCAATCCCTTTGGTAACAAAGGTTAAATAAAAAGGAAAATCCTTGCGTCGCCAGTTCGATCCTGGCCCCCGGCACTTGTTCGATAGAAAAAATTTGTTAAAGAATAATCTAGAGATTTCATATTTTGATATCAATTACACCGTCCTTAAAAGATACATACTTAAACCCCAAATCATCATAATAACGACTAAACCGATTAAAGCGCAGCCAAATAATATGGCGGCGATAATGGTTTTTTTAAAGCGCCGTTTTTGACCTTCTGGCACAGTTTTGGTGCCCTCGACAATCGCAAAAATAATAG
>CAYMXY010000048.1:7599-8966 GCA_964394525.1 uncultured Gammaproteobacteria bacterium
CTACTAAAATCAGTGTCATCAGACCCATTATCCAATTTACTATCATAGTGGGCATACCTCGATTTGAACGAGGGACCTCAGTCTTATCAGGACTGCGCTCTAACCAACTGAGCTATATGCCCGTACTCAAAAAAGATAAAGAACGGGTTTGAGTATACCAAAAACGCGATTATTGGCAAGGGCTTAATCTATGCTTAATTTACGTTGGTTGCTTTTTTAAGGAGCTCCGGTATAGTAATGATGCAGCATGGAAAATGAGATTTCAAAAAAACAACATTCTTTTCACCAAAGCACCATTTTGGTGATAGCGGCGCTGGTTGGCTTTTTAATGTTCGGTGCTTGGGTTATTCAACCATTAGCCTTGGCCAATGGTTATGGCTATGGTTATGGAGCGTGTACAGCCGATAGGCCTAGAAATTTATCGGCCGATCTTAGTACCAATAAACGTAATCTCATTTTTAGTTGGGACGAAGTTGTGTTTACCGATTGTGCCGATGAAGCAGCTGCTTCTTATCGTTTGCAAATTCGTTTTAATGACGGCACATTGGTGCAAAGTTATGATAATTTAAGTCACCCCACCAAAACAATTACCTTAAAAGCGCTGAAACGTAATCATGCTTATAAATTTCGCATTCGAGCAGTGGCAACAGACGGCACTTCAACCGACTGGTCGCTTTATAAATTATTTCGCACGCCACCGCGACGGCCGGCAAAAATTTTCATTCGTGATCTTAGCAGCCACGCGGTGGAAGCGACTTGGCGTAATGTCGTTCGCAGTGAACGGCTAAAATATTATCAAGTGGTAGTGCAGCGGAAAAGGCATACAGTTTTTGAAAAGAAGGTACGTTTAGGCCTGCGCCATACCAAGACCGGAGTTATCGTTAGACGGTTGCGTTCAGCCAAAAGCTATACCATTAAAGTGCGTGCGGTCGCCAATAAAACTACTTTTAGTCAATATCAAAGTCAACGTTTTACAACGCTGTCTGAATAATTTAATAATTGTCGAGATATAAAATTTATATCAGTGCCGCCCATCGCCAACTTAAAGTCGGGCGGCGGTTGTTTCGTATTCACAATCAAATTGTGGTGCAGATCAAAAGTCAGACAAATGTGTATTGGTAGTGAGGTATCAGTACCAATTTTTCACCGTACTCCTTAGAAAGGAGGTGATCCATCCACAGCTTCCGCTACGGATGCCTTGTTACGACTTAGCCCCTATTATCGATCCTACCTTGAGTCCCCCAAACGGGGGAACTTCGGGTATTACCGACTCTCTTGGCTTGACGGGCGGTGTGTACAAGACCCGAGAACGTATTCACCGTGCCATGGCTGATACACGGGTACTAGCGATTCCGGCTTCATGAGGG
>CAYMXY010000049.1:0-8932 GCA_964394525.1 uncultured Gammaproteobacteria bacterium
GCATTGCCGCGGTCGGTGCGGCCTGGTTTTACGCCAAACTGGATTGGGATGTATTACACATTCCTTTCTTGGGAAATTTTGCGGTCGGCGGCTGGTATGTGCCGATTTTTATTTTGGTGATCGTGGCCACTAGTTTTTCCGTAAATGAAACCGATGGTTTAGATGGTTTGGCGGCAGGAGGCTTGTTGGCTGGCTACGCGGCTTACGGAGGGATTGCTTTTTTATTAGGCCGTTATGATTTAGCGGTGTTTTGCGCCGTAATTATTGGTGCGTTGCTGGCTTTTCTTTGGTTCAATATTTTTCCGGCCCGATTTTTTATGGGCGATACCGGCGCGATGTCGCTTGGTGTAACGTTGGGCATTATCGCTCTGTTAACGAACTATGCCGTGTTATTGCCGCTGATTGGTTTTATTTTTGTAATCGAAACCGGCTCGGCACTGCTGCAAATGATCAGCAAGCGGTTATTTCACCGAAAAATTTTTGTGTCGGCGCCATTGCACCATCATTTAGAAGCAACTAGTTGGCCAGAACCAAAAATTGTAATGCGGTTTTGGATTGTTGCCGCGATCACCGCCGGTTTGGGGGTATTATTGATGATCCTCGACAAAACTTATTAGAAAGAATACTGCAACCCCGGTAGAATAGTAAACAGAATAATGGAAATTAACATTAGACAACAAACAATAATCCAAATTAGCCGGATAGTTTTTCGTCTCATATGAAAATAATGGCTCAATCTTATTATTCTTTGCAGCCCGGTGAACAACTTTGTCTCACCGTGCGAGAGTATCTTATCACAAGGCTGCCAAGTTTGGCTATATTGACGCTAGTTTATTTTGGCTGGTGGTTTAGTTTGACATTGTGGCTGCGTGGGGCTGGTTGGGGGCTGTTAGTTTGGAGTATTGGTTTAATAGTAATAATGTTATTGGGTGTGCGTTGGTGGTTGATCTGGCGGAACGATTGCTGTGTGGTGACTAATCAGCGGTGCCTTGATATTCATAAGAGTGGTCTGTGGCGAATTAGTGTGCGGGAAATACCTTGGCACAATGTTTTGGATGTCCAATGGGCTCAGTTGGGGCTATGGGCTAATATTTGGCATTACGGTTCAGTCACGCTCCTAGTAAAAGACGCGGCGCCGATTATTTTGCATCATGTCTATCAACCGGCGGCCGCTCGTGATATACTGTCGCAATATGTATCGGCGATCCACCAAAACTAACACCACCACCCCACAATGGCGGCGTTTGTTGCGCAGCCGCTCCTTGGCTATTTTATTGGTGTTGGGCATCTCTATTTTGACTGTTTCATTGACCAAAGAGGTCGTTAGAAAAGTGCAGATTCAACGTCAAATTCAAGACTTGGAAAATGAGATTGCAACGTTAGAGCAGCATAATCAGGAGTTGAACACGTTGCTGGCTTATTTTAATTCTTCATCATTTCAGGAAAAAGAGGCCAAAGTAAAACTTAACCTAACGGCGCCGGGTGAAACAGTAGTGGTTCTGCCCGAAAACGAATCGGCGACTGACGATGAAGTCACGAGTGTGGCGGTAGCGGCTTCAGCGCCAGTTTCAAATTTACAAAAATGGTTTATTTATTTCTTTAATTAAAATATTATGCCACAGGAAAATATGACTGACTTATCTCAATCCGCCACCGCTAAAGTGCGTCGTTGGTTATGGTTAATAATTGGTTTGATAGTACTGGTGTTGATTAGTCCATTTGTTGTCACTGCAATTATGTTATATGGAACGAAATCAACTAACCAGTTCACCGATCAAATGACCAAGTGGTTTCCGTACCCAGCGGCGACTGTTGGCAGCGATTGGATTCTGTATCGCGATTTTAAGCAATCGGCCAGCGATGCTATTAGCGCTACTAAACAATTAGCCGGTGATCAAGCCTTAGTGGCCGATGTGGGCGCGTTGCCAACTGACAGCGAAATTGCGCAAGAGGAATATGATCGGCTGATTAGCGTGGCAGTGCTTGAACAAATCGCCCAGGAGCGAAACTTAACGGCCAGTGAAGAAGAGATTGAAACAATCTATCAGCAGCAAGTATTATCACAGGTGCAGGGCGATGAGAGTCAAATTACCGCCACTTTGCAGGAGTTATACGGTTGGACGGTGGCTGAATTTAAGCAAGAGGTGATTCGTGAATTGGTTTTGCGTCAAAAACTTCAGGAAGCTTTGTTAACTGAATCCAATTCGGAATTTACAGCGCCGGCTTTAAGCCGACTGCAACAGATTCAAACCGAAGCCTTGGCCGATCCAACTAAATTTTCCGATCTAGCTCAACAATATAGTGAAGACAGTTCGGCCACATTAGGTGGAGATTTGGGTTGGTTTGAACGCGGTGTCATGGTGCAACCGTTCGAGGAGGCGGCGTTTGCTTTAACTGAACCAAACCAAATTACAGACATTGTCCAATCTCAATTTGGCTATCACTTGATTCAACTAATTGAACGTAAGGCCGCTACCGAGACTGAACCGGAACAGGTGCGCGTACGGCACATTTTAATTCAATATTCGTTGGATGATTATCTAGATCGCCAAATTTCTGCGCGACCAGTAAGGCGGTTAATTGATTCAGCACTGGCGACTAAGTAATACCATAGCTTTAATACCACAGTCTTAATTCCAGAGCCGATGGCCGGGATCGAACCGGCGACCCACGGTTTACGATACCGTTGCTCTACCAGCTGAGCTACATCGGCTTGACTAGCGTTACTAAAGATAGTAGTATATCAATGTTTATGTCAAGCCGAGCCGATATCATCTTAATAGAAGACGAGCCTAGCTTGGTTAATTTGTATACTTTTGCTTTACGTGATGTTGGTGATGTGGCGGTGGCTACTACCAAGGTTGAAGCTAATGAACTGTTGAAAAAGTATTTAACGAAACGCATTCGGCCAGATATCATTTTATTGGATCTAGTTTTACCAACGCAGATTGCGACCGGTTTGGATTTTTCTAATCCGGCCGGTTTTGAAATTATGGAATGGCTGCGAAAAAAAGATTTTTTCAAATCGGTACCGATATTGGTGTTGACCAATTTAGATAGCGATCAAGATCGCAAACGATCGATCGATTTAGGCGCCAAAGATTTTTTGGTAAAGGCTAATATTTTGCCGAAAGACATTGTTCGCGAAATTAAAGAATTAATTTGAACGATATGCGACGACGTTGGTTGTTTGGTATGGCGTGGTTGATTGGTGTTCTGCCGTGGTTGCTTCCAGCTAACGCGATCGCTTCAGACGCTGTTACTATGGTTACTCTCCGGCGCGACGCCTTGATAAAAGGTTATACAGTTGTGCATAGCAATGGCACGGCCTGGGTGGGTGTACCGCGGCGCGCGCTTACAGGTACAAAACGAGCGCGGATAAAATTAGCGCGAGTTGCTGCTGCTGAACGTTTTTTGGGAGAAGGCGAAGTCCAACCTATTACTGATCTTTATCGTTTTAGTGTAAACAGCGCACAGACGTTTCGCCTGAAGCGGCGGTTGCATTTGCGGTTGGCTTATCCAGCGGCGGATATCGGCGTAAAAAAGGTACTTAAATATTGGGATCAAGATCGCAACCAATGGCGTCGCGTGCAGCATTCAAGCGATGATCCAAGCACCCTGACAGTGAGCGGGGAGTTACGTCGGAAATTCAGTGTGCTGGCGGTTTTTCCAAAAGCAAATAATAGTCCAGTTGTTCGCGGTTTAGCCAGTTGGTATGATTGGACTGGAGCGGCAACTAACGATTTTCCTATAGGCAGTACCGTTCGCGTTACTAATGTAGCTAATGGTGTAGATGTGGACACAACTGTGGTTTCGGCCGGGCCGTTTATTCCGGGTCGAGTAGTAGATTTACCGCGTGATCAATTTAGTCAGATTGCCGATTTGTCGATCGGTGTGGTTGAAGTGACGGTGCAACAAATTAGCGAATGATTCAATTTCACAAAATTACCAAAATTTATTCCGACAACACCTACGCGGTAAGAGATTTAACGTTGCACATTCGGCCGGGTGAATTTGTTTCGGTGGTCGGTCAGTCGGGTACCGGCAAAACCACACTCGCCAGAATGGTAATTGCCGAAGAACGGCCAACCCGCGGCCGAATCGTGATTGGCGGTTGGGATATAACCAATATCAAAGCACACGAAATTCCGGTGCTGCGTCGGCAAGTTGGGATTGTATTTCAGGATTATAAACTGTTACTCAAAAAGACCGTTTATGAAAACGTCGCCTTTGCTTTAGAGGTGTGTGGCGTTCAGCAACGCAAAATCAATTTGATTGTGCCACAGGTGTTAAAAGTAGTTGGTCTAGAAGAAAAACGAAACAAATTTCCAGAGCAATTATCGGGTGGGCAGCAGCAGCGGGTGGCAATTGGGCGGGCGTTGGTGCATCGGCCTAAGGTATTACTGGCCGACGAACCAACTGGCAGTCTGGATACGCTTAATGCGCAAGAGATCATTGATTTATTGCTGAAAATCAACACTTTAGGCACGACCGTGATGTTAGTGACGCATAATAAAGAGATCGTGGATCGGTTGCGGCGCCGCGTGGTAACAATTGATAACGGTGTGGTGGTGGCTGATCAGGCATCTGGTAAATATATTTTGTGATATGATAGTTACCTTTTGGCGCGTCACTCGCTATGCTTCAACCCATTTTTGGAGAAATTGGTGGATTTCGATCGTCACTATTTTTATTTTGACTTTAACATTATTTATGGTGAGTGTTGTGGCCACCCTTAATTTAGTGGCCGATCAAGCGATGCAGGCGATTGAAGAAAAAATTGACGTTGATTTGTATTTCAAACAATCAGTCAAGACCGACGACATTCTTGAGGCCAAGGTTTTTTTGGAAACGTTACCAGAGGTTAAGTCGGTGCGTTACATTTCCGCCGACGAGGCGCTAAAAATTTTTAAGAGCGATCACAGTGACGATCCAGATATTCAAGCGGCGTTAAAAGAGTTGGCTGATAATCCATTACCAGCCACTTTAAGTATTCAAGCCTATAGCCTTAATCAATATCAGCTAATTATCAACCAGTTTGAGTCTTCGGAATATAACATTTTAGTCGAACACAAGAATTTTTCCGATCATCAAGCGGTGATTGATCGGTTGTCGTCTATTTTGCGACGCGCCTCGTTAGGTGGATTGATTATCAGTTTGATATTTGTGTTGGTGTCAGTGATAATGCTGTATAACACCGTTCGTATTGCCATTTATGCGCATCGAGAGGAGCTGGGAATTATGAAATTGGTGGGCGCGACCAATTGGTTTATCCGCGCGCCGTTCATTTTGGAAAGCTTCATATATGCGGCGGTGGCCGGCATTTTGGCGTTAGGATTATTAGGTCTAGTGGTGTTTGGCGCGGCGCCGTATGTTAATGCTTTTTTTACCGGCTACAATTTCAGTTTGAATCTTTTTTTCACGAATAATATTTGGCTGATCGCGCTCGGGCAATTCCTATTTTCATTAGTATTAGCCGCGGGCAGCAGTATGTTGTCTATTGGTAAATATTTGAAGGTGTAACACGGATTTGCGTTATCAATTAGCGGCGCTAAGTAGTAGTGCCTTGCGGCGCCTTGACTGGAAGTATTGAAGAGAGTAATATTTTTCTTGTTTTGTTTATTAAATTTTGGGGCGTAGCCAAGTGGTAAGGCAGCGGCCTTTGGAGCCGCCATTCGAAGGTCCGAATCCTTCCGCCCCAGCAAACGTAGCGTGGGCTGTCTAGACAAAAGTGAGACGCTGGAATAAAATTGATATTAATGAAACGAAATACAAAAATAGCGCTGGTGGTAATAGCGGCTATTGTATTTGTGTTAAGTTTAGGTATGGTAATGGCAATTTGGTTTTTCACCGCTAGCTATCTAATGCCTAACTCAATTCCAGTGCAACCATTTTGTGGCGGAATTGCCGGCATCAACTGTCCAACGGGGTACGAATGTGAATTAGATGATGATGGCGGAAATATTTCAGATGCCGGCGGCCGATGTGTTCCAATTCAAGACGATATAGCTAATACGAATCAAATAACTAATGAGCCGATCGAATACAGTGATTCATTTGGTTCAGTTTGTCCGGTGAGCGTAAAATTTCTGGGCTCTAAAACTGCTCCGGAAATAAAATGTCAATGTCCGGAAGGTTATACCATGGATAGTACAGTTATTGGTTACAGTACGGGTGACGCCTGTTATGGTTCTGGAACAGAATGCCCCATTCTAAGTTCGGAATGCGTGCTCAATGATTAAGTTGTGACAATCAACATTAATTAAATTCCGCAATCTTTTTTATTAGCATGTCGTTATTTATACTCATGCTGGGGTCATCATAAACGTATCGCACAACGCCATCTTTATCTAACACCACATAAGTATGCCCCGGTATGGTATTGCGATGCATTGATGAACCCAAATTCAGTAACCCGAGGGCGCGCGCTGCGTCGGCATTGGTATCAAATATCGTTAGTGCCTGCTTTAATGACGACATTTTATCGGTTGCTTTTTGCCAATCAGTCGGCGGATCCGAGATCACCGACAAAGCCACCATCGTGTCGCTGTTGAACCTTAAATCCTTCCCCAATTCGGCAATTTGATTCCAGCAAGCCGGATAGCAGCGTAACCCTTCACTAAAAAATAACACTACCGTTTTACCTTTGAACCGTTCCAGTGAATATGGGTTATTATCGGCATCAAAAAAATTTACAGCCGGTAGCGGTTGGCCGATCAGAGCATTATTGGCGGAAGAATTTGCGCCGGAAGTGCTTTTTTTGTTCGCGTTGAGTTGGCTCCACACTAATGCCAGCACCATCACACCAACGATTATCCCAATAATCACAAAAATAAATAAATTTGATTTAGTCTTCTTCATGGAGATATTGCTTAATAAATATGATAATTAGAGCAATGAACAAAATAATCATAAAACTGGCGGCGAGATATTCCGGAATAAAACCAAACACAGAATTATAGAGTTCAACCGCTTTAGCCATCCATAGGTTAACGCTCAATTGATAGCCGGCATGAGTATAAAGTTGTTCAGTAAATGCCAAATAGAGAATATAACTACCCATCACCAAATATAAAGTTCCGGCAATGATGTCGGTCAACACAAATTGCCAGCGCCATGATTTAAATTTTACTGTCAACGGTTTACGTAACTTAATAATTTTTTTTGTAAAATTAATTTTGTCAAGAAAAACGGAAATTAGAAATAGTGGCGCCACCATTCCTAATACATAACTTAAGGTGTATAACGCACCCCACCATAAACTACCGCTGGCAGCCGACAGCGCCAGTACACCAGCCAACACCGGCGCGCAACAGGTAGTAGCCACGGCCGAAAAAATGCCAAGGATATAAATCGAAGGGATACTGTATTTTTTTAACTGCGGCTGCAGCTTAAACGGCAGGGTCAGATTTTTTCCTAATAACAACATCATTCCCAATAATATTAAAAAGACACCACCGATCGTAAAAATAACATTATGGTAATCCTTAAAAAATTGAGCCAGCGCGGCCGCACCCAGACCGATCGGCAAAAAAATAGTCAAAACGCCAAGAAAAAAGATAAAAGTCATGAAAAAAACCTTATAACGTTCTTTGAAAACCGCGCCAAAATAAGATGGCAGCAGTACGGTAATACAGCAGGGAGCCAGCAATGCTGCCACACCAGCGATGAACGCCGCCGCTAGTGAAACACTGGTTAAAACATTCATACTTGCTCCTCTATGCTCGGGTTGCTTATTTTAGCTTTATGTTTTGCTCCTTGACGCATATGTAAAAAATGCAGCAGTGGACAAACGGCGATTAGGGCGATAATTACCCAGCTTGGTAAATTGACATTAAAACTCAATAAGATGACCGGCAAAAAACAGCCAATCAACATAATCCAGATCATCGAAGAATTATTATGGCCATCATGATTTTGATTTGGCATAGGCCTATCATAGGGTGATATAAATTATTTGTCAACATTGCCAAAATTTTATCAACCTGTTATCATACCTCCACCTGAGGTATACGTCCCAAATTAATTAATTAAAATCGATTTATATGAATAAATCCCGTAATGATGTGTTAATTAGCCTAAAAAAAGCGCGCAGCCACCTTGATAAGGTCATTGCCATGCTAGAGAAAGACACCTATTGCATAGATGTCATGCAGCAAAATTTGGCGGTTATTGGTCTGTTAAAGTCGGCTGATTTCAAATTACTAGAGAGCCATCTTAGTAGCTGTTTCAAGGTGGCCATGAGAACGAATAATACTGCTAAACAGCGCAGAATGACTAAGGAAATTCTCAAAGTAGTGAAGTTGGCTAATAAATAATTTTTCACCATGAACTACCGCCATCGGTGAGCTTGACAATAAATTTAACTACCTATACCCTAGGTATAGGTATCAATAATTAAACTCAATTATTTATGCAAACAACATTACGTTTTTCCATCACCGGCATGCATTGCTCTTCCTGCGCCGGCATTATTGAACGATCGCTCAAAAAAGTGGCCGGCGTGGAGCGGGCGCAAGTAAGTTTTGCGGCTGAAAAGGCGACGGTAACTTTTAATGATAGTACCGCCACTGTCGAACAGCTAGTCGAGGCCATTAAACGGGCGGGTTATCAAGCTGCTGTAGTTGATAATAAAGATACCGAATTGGAAAGCCGCAAACGTGCATTGGAAATTAAAGGTTACCGAAAAAAATTTGTAGTCAGTTTTATTTTGAGTTGGCCGATGCTGTATTTCATGTTGCTTGACTTCTTTAAATTTCTGCCGGGAGCTAGCGCGCTGCCGCCTTATTTTGGGATTATTTCGCTTATATTAGCAACCCCAGTTCAATTCGTGATTGGTGCCGGCTTCTATAAAGACATGTGGGCGAGTTTGCGAATGAAGACGTTTAACATGGACAGCTTAATTGCGATCGGAACGTCAACTGCTTATGTT
>CAYMXY010000050.1:0-2581 GCA_964394525.1 uncultured Gammaproteobacteria bacterium
CAATTTTTCCACGACAATTTTTTGCTCCACATTTACAAATAAAATTTAGATCCTGCGTGTCTGTAGTTTCATAATCAAAACAAATTTCTTCTCCTGATTTGATATTTTTTCTAGCTACTAAAACATTTTGCCCCCTTACTCCGGCATTGGCATTGCAGCTATGATTAAACATTTCGCAATCATCTAAATCTTTGACAGATTTTGGCCCTAAATAAAAATTTTCATAAATTTGAACAGGATACTCATAATCCAAAATTTCTTTTGGTAATTTTCTTAATTCATCTAATGTTATGATGTACCCACCCCAGAGCGCAATAAGTTCTCCTTTTTGAATATTCTCTTTTGCAAAAACACCATGGCGATGGATCTTGCTGTTATTTTGTACCTCGCATTTTGGCGATAGATAGGAATGTTTTCTCATGCAAGTAAAATTATTTGATTAAAACTTTGGCGGAGAGGGTGGGATTCGAACCCACGGCGCCCTTACGGGCGCAACGCTTTTCAAGAGCGTCGCTTTCAACCACTCAGCCACCTCTCCATACCCACCTATACTATGTGTTTACGACTTGGTCGTCAATCCGCTCAAGATAATTAAATTACCGTCTTTACGGAACTGCCTGACGCCTTATCATGAAATAATGTATAATATATTCAATGACGATAAATCCTGAATTCAACCCCAAATTGACACCGGAACAAAAACAAATCATGTGCCACGCCGGCACCGAGGCGCCATTTTCCGGAAAATTGTTGCAAGAGAAACGACACGGCGCGTATGTTTGCGCCAATTGTGGTCAAGAACTCTTTTCATCGGACACCAAATTTGATTCCGGCACCGGCTGGCCATCATTTTATGACGTGGTCAATGCCAAGAATTTGGAATTGCGCGAGGATAGAACGCTCGGCATAACGCGTACTGAAGTGGTTTGCAGCCGATGTCAATCTCATCTTGGGCATTTATTTAATGACGGCCCACGCCCGACCGGTCAACGTTATTGCATCAATTCGCTGGCTTTAGATTTTGAACCAGCGAGTAAGGATTGAAACATCGTGACCGCAACTACCTCGCCAACTACCACTAAAATTAAAACCGCCAGCGCCTATTTTGCCGGTGGATGTTTTTGGTGTTTAGAGACCGTGTTTGAGGAACTTCGTGGAGTTGAATCGGTTGAATCGGGTTACGCCGGTGGAAACGTGACAGCGCCGACTTATGAATTAGTGTCGAAAATTAATTTTGATCCGGCTGTGATTTCCTACGAAACTTTACTTGAAATATTTTTCGCCATGCATGATCCAACCACTTTGAATCGGCAGGGGCCGGATGTGGGGGAGCAATATCGGTCAATCGTTTTTTATGCGTCACCGGCACAGCAGGCAGTGGCTACATCCTATTTACAAAAATTGAAGAACGATCAACTATTTGCTAAACCAATTGTTACCGAACTTGTGCCGCTGCAATTCTTCTACCCAGCCGAAGAGTACCACCAAAATTACTATCGTAATAATCCAAACCAATCCTATTGCCGTTTGGTCATCAATCCTAAGGTTGCCAAACTGCGTAAGAAATATAGCCAACTGCTAAAAGAAAAATAATTTAATGTTTTTATGAAACAATTTTTTATTTTCGGATTACTTGGCCTAATTTTATTCACTTGGCCGACTGGATTAGTTGAAGCAGCTACTATTTCGGCCAACAGCGAATGTACTGGACGATTGTTCGACACCCATACTCATCATGAAGAAAGAGATCATACTGCTTTACTGGCGGAGCGCATGGAAGAACAGAGTGTGGGTTGCGCGGTGGCGTTGGGTTTAGAAATAAATCCTGACCAACCTAAACGCACGTTAAATCGCGTGAAGGATCAACTGCGAGATTATCCCAATAAATTTTTTCCATTTTTTCAAATTAGCGATGCTGAAGAAATTGACCTCAGCCGCGGTATGATCAAAAATATTTTGGATACTGCCGATGGGTTTTTCACCGGCTTTGGCGAAACAGCCTTCTATCGGGAGCCATACAACAGCGCGCATCTGACCGATACACCTTGGCCGGGAATTTTTCGTTTGGCCGAAAACAGGAATTTTATTCCCATGATTCATTTGCGCGGCGACCAAGGAGATGAATTAGCCGCACTGCTGGATGCCTATCCGAATATGACCTTGCTTCTTCATGGATTTGAACTGCGGACGGAGCTGCCGGAACTGCTGGCAAATCATACTAACTTATATTACACACTGGACACGGCCACGCTGCTGTACTGGGAATCATCAGGCGATACACCGTCGCGAAATTTAATGTATCCAGACGAGGGTGGAAAAGAAGAGTTCATCGCCACGCTGGATAATGAATATAATGAATTGATCGCGGTCGCCGTTTCCAACTGGACACCGATTGTAAACGCTGCGCCCAGCCGCGTAATGTGGGGGACGGATGTTTCGCTGGATTGGCACTTCAAGCCGGGGGTTTATCGCCGTTTAATTAATTTTAGCCGCGACTTTGCTAACCAGCTACCGGAGGCGCAGCGCGCTAAGTTCAAATACAAAAACGCTGTTAAACTATTCGGTGCGAACGGAACCGCGG
>CAYMXY010000050.1:2591-6012 GCA_964394525.1 uncultured Gammaproteobacteria bacterium
GATTAGCAAATAAGTCTCGTTATTCAATTCCGATTTCACAAAAAGTGAAAATTGGCGGAGAGAGCGAGATTCGAACTCGCGGTACCTTTCAGTACACACGCTCTCCAAGCGTGCGCCTTAAACCACTCGGCCATCTCTCCATTTGGATTGCCTTAAAATAACGATTTTTTTTGTTGCTGTCAATTCACCTGTCCCGAGCGGAAGGTCGGCTGGTGCATTAACTTTGGGTATTCACTGGTAACGCCCGAGTGAGCCGCGCTTTGGTCTTCACCAGAAAAGTGGCCATCAAGAGTGATCCGATCGTATTAAAAACAAGATCCAACAGATTATTGGTATAATCACCAACTTGTTGCCCCACATCAAAAATAATTACGGCAAAAAATTCCACCAATTCATTCACCGCGCCCAAACCCATTCCCACTAACACCAATAGCACAATAAAATATCCATGCCGACGCTCAAATTGATCATCCAGAATTGGTGTAAGCAAAGCGTGCGCCAACATTACCATAATGCCGCTGCCCACCATATGCACCAAATTATCAAATTTGAAAAGGTTGGCAATAAAATAATAATCATATAGCCGTGTTGGCCCTAGCCAAATATTTCCGCCTAGCAAGTGCAATAATCCTAAGGCCGATAATGACATCAGTACTACTGGATAAAAATGCATGCGACGATGAATCAACAAAATAATGGAAATGGACAAGATCATTAACGCCGTATAATAAATAAACTCAACATTACCGTTCACTAGCGCGTTAATTGAAAACACTGCCGTATAAAAAAAGGTGAAATAAACGATAAATTTTTCAATTTGCTGTTCGTTGATCATAGCGGTGAAACGATAATGATAACCTTGCGGCCGGTGGTCACCGCGCCTTCATTCCAATCATGGTTAGCATTATACAATGTTTCATAGGAATACTGATAGTCCGCACCGCGCCGCGTGCCGGGATCATTAGTAATTATCACTTCAGGTGTATAGCCTTTTATCACCAACATGTGATAAAGCGGCCCAGGCGCGGTGAAATTAGGATTGCCAAGTTCACGACCGGCTGCCGGCATAATTACCGGATAGCCTTGCGCTAAGGCGACTTTAATATCGTCCCAATCCCAATCGTAGATAACCTCAGCCTTGAGTTGATAATAGGATTCCAATAGGGCCGCGGTTTGTTCGGCAGTTGTATCAATAGGTTGTTGCATGACGGTGCTATTGTAGTCGACTAATTCCAAAATGGCTTGATCGGCGTCGTTAGCGTCGGCGATGTTACGGCCTTGCAGGAAGCGAGCGGCCATTAGAATGCTGGCCTCTTCACAGGCTTCTTGATAAGGCAAATTCCAATTAGCGAAGGGAGCTTGAGAGGTGAATGGGATAGCCAGATTGATTTTCACCGGCGGAACAACTGGTGGTGTGTTTATTGGTGATGTCGTTTCGGTGGGAGTAGTTAATGTTGGAGTTGTAATTGGAGTTAATTCGGTTGGTGTTGGCGAAACCACATCGTCAAACTTAACATCATCAAACTTAATTGCCTCTGGAACGTCGGCTTGTTGTTTGACACGATACCAATCAAGTAACGGCGTGCGTAAGAAATACAAAAGCGCGCCACCTGCAATAACAAGCACTAAACTGAAGCTGATCGTGTATTTAAGATATGAGCTATATTTTGCCATAATGTTTTAAGCATTATTACTGTGGCATGAAACTCGGGAAGACGCAACCAATAACTTAAACCACCATACCAGAGTAAACCAATAACACTACCAATTACACATTGCTGCCAAGCTGAACCCGTTATCCTCAGACTTAGCCACATCAACCCACCCATCACTAAACTCAATCCAGCAATCTTACTGCTATAACGTAAAGTGTCAAGGCGAATTATTTTTTGACCGCGGCGGCGCAGCGCCCAGTTCAACAATACTACTTGGCTTAAGCTGGTGCCGATAAATCCAAGCGCCAATCCGGTGACGCCGAAATAACGAATAGCTAATAAACATACCAACGCGTTTATCATTAAGCCGACGACGGCAATTTTTACCGGTGTTTTAGTATCGTGTTGCGCATAAAACACGCGCGCCAACACATGCTGTAAACTTTCCAACGGAATTGAAATGGCAAAAACGGCTAAAACAAATCCGGTTAAAGTAACGGCGCTAACATCAAAGCGGCCGCTGCCAAGTAATGTTGCCACCAGCGGTCGGGCAAGCACCATCATGCCGACTGCCGCCGGCACCGTGAAAAAAATTAGTTGTCTGATTGCCCGATTAGCTAACTCGATTAACTTGGTGGAAGCAGTATTGGCGAAATGTTCTGCCAATTTGGGAAAAATAACGGTGGCTAGCGCGATAGCAAATAAACTTACCGGCAAGCTTTGAAAATTGCGCGCCAAATTAAACACAGCAATGCTGCCAGCCGCCAAAGTGGAAGCGAGAGCATTATAAATCCACAAGTTGCCTTGAACAGTTAATAATCCGAAAACGCGAGGAATCATCAGCCGCACGGAAGATTACGCCAAGCTAATTGCCAACGCCAGCGCCAACCGGCGACGCGCAATTCAAAATAACGAATTAACAAATGCAACAGCGCGCCAGCGATTACTCCCACCACTACACCCGGCACACCCCAGCGCGGCGCAAACCAAATAATTCCCGCAATGATTCCAAAATTATACAACACCGGCGACAACGCATAACTCATAAAGCGCTGATTGCCTTGTAAAGCTGCACCAACGGCAATGCTTAAAGCAAAAAAGACCGGAGATAACAACATCAACCGGCTGGCTTGTACTAATTGTTGTTGTTCATCTGCCGTAAATCCCGGCGCCACCGCTTGAGTCAACCATGGCATCGTCAGTGCGGCCAATCCAGCAGCCATAATCATTACCACCGTTAAACAACTTAACAACACGCCGGTGATTTCCCAAGCGGCCGTTTGTCCGGAACGCTGCCTCACTTCCGTAAACACCGGAATAAACGCCGTGGTCAAAGCCGCTGCCAATAAATTCATAATAAAATCTGGCACCACAAAGGCCGAATTATAAATATCAAGCTCAATGCCGGCGCCAAATTGCGCCGCCAGCAGCCGATCTCGCATTAAGCCTGCTCCATAACTAGCCACTGCCGTAACGGCTAACCAACCAGCTTGTAGCGCCATAGTCCTTTTCACCATGAGATGTTACATTGTAACAGTGATTGCCTTAGACGTTAATATAGGCTAAGGTAGACTCCCTATGTCAGATCCAATTATTGAACAAATCAAACAGCGCACGGATATTGTTGAACTGCTGCAAGAATATATCCACCTAACGAAAACAGGCAGTAATTGGCGCGCGCCTTGTCCGTTTCATAATGAAAAAACGCCGTCGTTCATGGTCAGTCAGGAAAAGCAAATTTGGCATTGTTTTGGTTGCGGTAAGGG
>CAYMXY010000050.1:6022-8310 GCA_964394525.1 uncultured Gammaproteobacteria bacterium
TTTTAGTTTTGTGCAGGAAGCGGAGGGTGGTGAATTTGGCGAAGTATTAAAAAAATTGGCGGATCGCGCCGGCGTCGTGTTGCCGCAACGTCAAACCCGCAGCGGTGAGCGAAACGATCTGTTATTGAATATCGTCGCGGCGGCGCAAAAATTTTATGAACAAGCTCTGCGGCAAAGTCCGGCCGGAGAAGAAGCCAGACGTTATTTGCAACAGCGCGGTATCAGCGAACAAAGTCAACAAAAATTTGGTTTGGGTTACAGTTACAATGATTGGCGCAAACTATTGCAGTGGTTGCAGCAACAACACTATGCGGTGCCAGACATTATCGCCGCTGGTTTGGCCATTGCCCAACGCGAACAAGGCACGGTGTATGATCGCTTCCGCGGCCGCTTAATGATTCCTCTGCAAGATCATCATGGCACTACCGTTGGCTTTACCGCACGCACAATGCAAGCCGAAGAACCCGGCGGCAAATATATCAACTCGCCGCAGTCCGCCGTTTACGATAAGTCGAAAATAATTTACGGTTTGGCCTTCGCTAAACCGGCTATTAAAACCAGCGGCCAAGCCATTGTGGTGGAAGGAAATTTGGACGTAATTACGGCGCAGCAAGCAGGGTTTGCCAATGTGGTGGCGATCTCTGGTACGGCTTTTACTCCCGAACAATTAGCATTGTTGAAGCGGTATACCAATCATCTAATTTTGGGATTCGACATGGATACAGCCGGACAAAAAGCGATTGAACGCAGCGTCGCCTCAGCTTGGCAGCACGGCTTTTTAGTTTCAGTGCTTACTTTACCGGCTGGTTACAAAGATCCGGATGAATGTATTAGAGCGCAGCCGGCCGCTTTTGCTGCAGCGGTTAAGCAAGTACGCCATGTGTTGGATTGGTGGTTTGATTACACCTTAAAGCCGTTGTCGCTAGATAAGGTCGAGGATAAAAAAACAGCCGCCAGCGTTTTATTATCAGTAATCGCGCAGTTGCCAGATACGGTTGAACAATCGCACTTTATTCAAAAATTAGCCGACTTGTTAAAGGTTGATTCCAAACTGCTGTACGAAAAAATGTCACCAGTGAGAACATCGGTGAGAACACCGAAGCGTCCGGCTACTACTTCGTCTTCACCCACTCCGGCCGCTAAAAATCGCGCTGGTCTGTTGTCGCAGCAAGTTTTAGCTCTGGTTTTGAGCGTGCCGGATCAATTCAATTATGTGGCTGATTATCTCGATGCACGTTTTATCACCGATGATAGTTTGGTAGAACTTTACAAACGCATGTTGGATCAGTATAATACAGCAGGTCAATTCGTGATTGAAGCATTCTTGCAACATCATCCGGAAGATCAGCGTATGATTGATCAACTTGAGTTACAGCGCACTGCATATTTTCCAAACGCTTCGGCCGCTGAACTGCAGGCTGAATTGATCAAAAATATTAGGGCGCTGCATACGGCTTTTATTCATCGACGTCTGCGTGATCTGGAAATTGATATTCGCACTGCCGAGACAACTAATCAACCGGAACGAACCGAACAATTATTACATGAACTGCATCTCCTTACTCAACAATTAACCGAACTTGCGTTATAACATGGTCAAACCTCTCAAGAAAAAAAAGAAATTAAGCAAAACCGTTGGCGCTAAGGCTAATCGGAAAGCGCATCGCCCGTCGCCGCGCACACCTTTTCATAAAAAACCAACCGCGGTTAAAGCAAAAAAAGGGGTCGCCGCAGTCGCCAAATTACCTGCCATCTCGGTGGCGGTGAAAGCTGTATTTCCGGTCGTCGAGGCGGATCGGTTAATTCAAAAAGGCCGAACGCGAAATTTTCTTACTGAAAATGAGATCTTGTATGTGTTCAATAATCTTGAAGATTATGTGCTGGATTATGAACTATGGTTGGGGAAAATTGAAAAGCAAGGTTTAGAAATTATTGAAACCGATGGACAAATTTTGGGGCTTGACGCAAAAAAGGTTGGCATCGTAGACGCCAATCGTGAAAAAGCCGGTAAAGTAGCGATGGATTTATCGGATATTTCCGGCGATTCAATTCAAATGTATTTGCGGGAAATCGGCAAAGTGCCGCTATTGTCTACCGAGGAGGAGATTCGCTTGTCTAAACTTAAAGAAGCCGGCGACTTGGAAGCCAAGCGTAAATTATTGGAAGCCAATTTGCGTTTAGTGGTAAGTATCGCCAAAAAATTTACCGGTCGGTCGTTGTCGTTGCTGGATTTAATTCAAGAGGGGAATATCGGTTTGCATCGAGCCGTGGAAAAATTTGATTACCGC
>CAYMXY010000051.1:0-82 GCA_964394525.1 uncultured Gammaproteobacteria bacterium
CCAGCCCTCCAGGCACAATTCCCAGAAATGGAGCCTTGGATCATTCAACGTGCCGCGGTTGGTAACCCTTCAAACCCTGCTG
>CAYMXY010000051.1:182-1230 GCA_964394525.1 uncultured Gammaproteobacteria bacterium
CCTTTTTGGAAAGAGTCCAAGCTGCTATTCCAGCCCTCCAGGCACAATTCCCAGACATAGAACCTAGTGTTATTCGCAATACTGTTGTTCATAATCCCTCAAACCCCGCTACTTTCCTTGAAAAAGTTAGAGCCGCTATTCCAGCTCTCCAAGCACAATTCCCAGACATGGAATCCGGTCTTATTCGCCATGCTGCATTTCATAGCTCCTTAAACCCCTCTGCTTTCCTTGAAAGAGTCCAAGCTGCTATTCCAGCTCTCCAAAAACAATTCCCAGGCATGGAACCGTGGATTATTAAACGTGCCGCGGTTGGTAACCCTTCAAACCCTGCTGCCTTTTTGGAAAGAGTCCAAGCTGCTATTCCAGCCCTCCAGGCACAATTCCCAGAAATGGAGCCTTGGATCATTCAACGTGCCGTGGTTTATCACCCTTCAAATCCCGTGGGATATCTCGAGGGAAGAAGACAGGAGAAGAATAAAGGCGTTTGATTGCCGGCGTCGGCGTGCGAAAATATTACGAAAAATTAGGATACCTTTTGGATCAGGAATACATGGTGAAATCGTTGGATTGACTAATATGGTCGAGGAGAGAGGAATTATTATAACTGTGCTATACTATCTATATGGCTATTAGAAAACCGGCGGAAAAAATTGACGAAGTCGCCCAAGGAACACCAAAAAAAATACCAAAAAGTGAAAGTTACAGTGGTGGACCAGATTTATTGCCAAAAAGTAATGTCTTGGCAGCTAATTTAGCGCAGATTTTTGAAGAAATAGGGCGGAAAAAAGATGGTGAGGAAGCTCAAACATTAGTGCGCGCAGCCTTGGAGGAATTATATGGAGATGCAGCCGCCGATTTTGCCGAAGCCGCTACATTTTTAGAGCGTGATGGAATTAACAGTATCTACCAGTTGTTATTACGGGCTTTAGATAGAAAGAAAACCGTCCTAATAGATGTTACTGACCGAGTAATTCAAGAACAAAAACAAGACGAATTAAGATTATTTCAAACACTCGCGCAAAAACATTTTGGAAGGGAACTTGAAGAG
>CAYMXY010000051.1:1275-6554 GCA_964394525.1 uncultured Gammaproteobacteria bacterium
AACCTTATCAAGAAGGTCAGTTGAAGCGTAAGCTGCCAGCTTTTTAAGATTTTTACTCCGCCATTTTAGTGCGGAAGGCAAGATAATTTGACCACTGGCCGTAGAGGCCGTTGTTACCAATCGCGCGCACCCGTACTTTGTATTTTTTTCGGGCAGTCAGGTATTTTTTTATCTGATAGGAAGCTTTGGTCAGCTCTTTGAAAGTGTGAATTTTTTTGTTTTTGGAGTTAAACAGTCGCAATTCATAGGCCGCCGCCGTTCCTAATTTTTTCCAAGTGATAGTTGCTTTATTGGTTTTAATTTTATTTTTAGGTGCGTTAAGATTTTTCACTTTAGCCGGCTCGCTACCCGCCACCCGATTGTTATACACCAGAGCGAATTGGCTAAAATGGTTGGTGTCAAAGGTAATAGTATTGGCTTCGGTATCCACCCGGAATCCTGTCATCGCCTCCCAAGTGCCGCCGGCTTCATCAAAGAATTTGGGGGCAAGATCGGTTTCTAGTACGCCAGCGTTGGCTAACACCGATTCATTGTAAGGCAGAGTAACAGTAACCGGTTCGCTAAAAGAGGTTTGGATTTTGCCGTCACTGTCGAAGGCTTGCAAGTTCACCGGTACACCCAACAGCGAATTATCTTCAGTGGTTGGTAAACTTGTGGCCATGGGGGTGACAGTCACAGTAGCGTCATCGTCGCTTTCCACCGTATTTGCCGGGATACTGAGAGAGACATCCTCTAACACCAAACTTCGTTCAGTGCTGCCGTCGAAAGAAGCGGATGAACCTTCCGGCACGGCTTGTTCACTTTCTTTTAAGGTAACATCAGTGGCCACCTCTCCTTTATTATTCAGCGTTACTTCCACCGGCGTTGTTGGTGTAAACCATTTGGCATCTTCAACGCCCGCGCAGGAAACATTCCAAGTATCATCGGCTTTACTGCTGACCGGCAATTCCACGGAGCCGTCGTTATTATCATCTTCCGCCGTCACCATCCCACTGCCATCTTGCGCCCAAGCTTGACATTCTACAATAGTCAAATCAGCTTCTTTAGCTTGATATTCAACTGTGATAGTTGAATCAGTTTCTTGAACTGTAAATTCGGTTTTTTTACCCGGCTTCACTTCTTCAATAGCCGGCGCAATGTAGTCGGCCGTCTCCGGAACAGCGACATTGCAATTGTAAGTTAAGGGTACGTTACCATCTTGGCTCACCACCGGAATAGATGCTTCACCGTTTTCATCAGTTTCGCCGTTTACTTCAATTACACGACCACCCGCAAAATCGCCTTTGTCACCCTCTGGTAAATAACTGCAGGTTACCAGAGCAAATGCCAGCGGGGTTTCTCCATCCGGTTCAAAAACACTGGCGGTAATAGTGCTGTCGGGCGCGAACATTTCAATGTTTCGATCATCTTTGGTTTCACCGCTGGCAACGGTAACATTAGCCGCTTGCTTACCAACTGCCGGAATCACTTCAGTGCCAAGACCGGTGACTGAATAGGTGTCTGGAGGTAAAGCCGCGCTCCAAGAACCATCAGTATTCACTTCAGTTTCAAATCGGCCAAAGACCTCGCCTTCCAATACTACTTTAAGCGGTTCCATTTCGTTAGTTGGCACAATGGCGTCATTGTTTTGATCCAGTAAGGTACCGGAAACAATGGCATCATGTGGCGTAAGTTCTACGGTGGCGTCTTGCGTTTCGTTGGCGTCGATGGTAACCGTGGTTGGTGCCATGGAATAACCGGCGTTTTGAGGTGTTATCATTTGGCAATTGTAAGTGCCGGCAGCCAAAGCTAAAGAACCTGAACCGCGTACAATGGCAATACCATTACTGCGTTGATTAGTTTCATCCCAGCAATTTACGAAGGAATTAAAATCAGATGCGCGTGAGCCGTCTTCATAATTGATGGTAAAATTTGCCGTGGCATTAGCTCGCACCATGGTTAAAGTGGTGGCTTGTTCTTCATTTTCACCAAGAATGATCTCTTTGGCCGCTGTTGGAAAATAAGCGCCGGCTGGGTCAAAGGCGCTAATATAATAAGTGCCCGGATGACCTTCTGATCCGGCGCGACCATTTGATCCCGGCATCACACCAACTTGACGCCATTCACCACCCCCTGCCAGCCAGACATTCACCATCATTCCCTCTAATGGATTCCCGGCTTCATCTTGCACTGTGGCCATAACGTTAGAATTTTCATAAGAGGCCGCTAATTCGCCGACATCATTACTGCCAACTTTAATTTCCAGCGCACCATTAATGGTTTCTTGATCAATATAGTAACGGACGACATCCATATTTTCAGGAGTTTGTTGAGGCATCAGGTCAATTTTATAAGCGCCCGGCTGAGCGTAAACCAAGAAATCACCATTATCATCCATCCAACCAGAAAATAAATTATCACTGTTGTACAGATTAATAATCCCGCGGAAACCTTGGCCTTGATAAGTAATGTGGCCGGTAACAGTGGCAGACGGCGTTTCACCTTGAACTGTTATCTGTTCGGTTTCATTGGTATCAGCGGGTAAATCGAAAATAACCTCGATCGGTTCACCAGTATAAATCCATGGGACACATGACTGTGAATTATCATTTTGTGGACGGCAATTATCGAAGGTTATTTTATAGGGCGCGCCATCTGGGCGAACGGTAAAATTAGCTTGTCCGTTTTGAGTGCTTTGCATAAAAAACATGCCACTGCCCCCGCCGCTGGCTTTTACCTTTACGGTGATATCAGCCGGACTGCCGTCGCCGTTTTGCACAGTGATTTGAATTTGTTTGGCGGCCGAATTAAGACTAAGGTTTTGGTTCAAGGGTTGGCCACTGGTTAATTGGACTGCAGTAGTTGACGGAGAATTTTGAGGATACAAGGCGGTATCGGGCATAACGCGTAAATCATAAGTGCCGCTTGGCCAAACTTGATCGGCTGGATCGTAAATGGAATATTGGCCGTTACTATTAATTTCAGCGCCGGCAAAATGATTATTGCCTGTTAATTCTACCCAACCGGCTGTAACCGCGGCGTTATTCACCGTTACGTTACCGGAAGCTAATAAGGTAGCGGCCTTGGCTGGCTGCAGCAACAAGCCGCTTGTTAAAATAAGTAAACCCAAAAAAATACGACGCATATTGATAAATCGTTAATGTTTAAGAGGTTGATAATTTTCCTCCATAATATTTTAATAGTGTAGCATAATTAATTAATTAATAGCAAAATAGTTGTGTGTTTGTCATATGTTGTGGTGTTGAAGAAATGGTTTTGCGAAATGTTAACGTGTGCTACAATAGCCGCATAATCATTTATTATCAATAATTTCATGTTAGAACATTTACGACAAAGCGATCCAGATTTGGCGCAGTTAATTACCAGTGAATTGCAACGCCAGCGCGATAATTTAGAACTGATTCCGTCGGAAAATTTTGTGTCGTCGGCGGTGTTGGAGGCGTTGGGCAGCGTTTGCACCAACAAGTATTCTGAAGGTTATCCCGGAAAACGTTATTACGGCGGCAATCAATGGATAGATAAAATTGAACAGTTGGCGATTGATCGCGCCAAACAAATTTTTGGGGCGGAACACGTTAACGTGCAACCGTTGTCTGGCGCGCCGGCTAATTTAGCGGTTTATACGGCTTTGTTGCAACCGGGCGATACGGTATTGGGGATGGATTTATCTCACGGCGGTCATTTAACTCATGGTCATCCCGTTACTTTTATGGCTAAGGTGTATAATTTTGTGCGTTATAAAACAAATACGGCAACTGGTTTGATTGATTTTGATAATTTGCGCGCTATGGCGTTGCAGCACAAACCCAAACTTATTTTAGCCGGTTTTTCCGCTTATTCACGCGACCTTGATTACAAAAAATTTCAGGAAATTGCCGATGAAGTTGGCGCAATGACCATGGCGGACGTTGCTCATATTTGCGGTTTAATCGCAGCTGGTGAATTGAATAATCCGGTGCCGATATTTGATGTGGTAACCACAACGACGCATAAAACTTTGCGCGGTCCGCGCGGCGGAATGATTATGTGCAAAGCTAAACACGCCAAAGCGATTGATAAGGCGGTGTTTCCGGGTTTACAAGGTGGGCCGCATGAGCATCAGATTGCGGCGTTGGCGGCGGCGCTGGGAGAAGCGATGAAACCAGAATTTAAGGAATACGCGCGGCAAATTCGGCAAAACGCCAAAGTGCTCTGCGAAGAACTTAAAGCAGGTGGTTTGAAAGTGGTGCATGGCGGTACTACGGATAATCATTTAATTTTGGCCGATGTAACGCCGCTTGGTATTACCGGCAAAATCGCGCAGACGGTTTTGGATGAAGTGCAGATTACATTGAATATGAACACCATTCCAGATGACCCGCGCGGGCCGATGGACCCTTCCGGCATACGTTTAGGCACGCCGCCGGTAACCACTCGCGGCATGAAAGAACCGGAAATGAAACAAATCGCGGCGTTGTTGGTAAAGACATTAAAAAATTATCAGTCAGCGTGAAAGCCGAAATTAAACAAGCGGTGCAAGAACTTACTAAAAAGTTTCCGTTGTATCAGGAAATGTAAATTTTCTGTTCTAACGCACAATATGCTGAAGAAATTTTCGGACATGAACATGCTGCACACCATGTACTGTGCCGCCAGCCCCCTCATCCATTGATACGACATATTTTGGATACTGGTCATGAATGGCCAATAAATTACCAAATTCACGGTTGAGTACTTTTTCGGAAGGGAGAAGATAAGCAACTTGAACATACAATCTGTCGCCGGATTTTTCGGCAATAAAATCAATTTCTTTTTTTGGTAATTGGCCAATACTTACTTTATAGCCAGCGATGCGTAAATGAAGGTAGATAATATTTTCCAGCAGTTTATTTATATCGGCCTGACGATAACCGATAATTGCGTTACGTAAACCAAGATCACTAAAATAATATTTTTCCCATATCTCGAAGATTTTTTTTCCTGTTACAGAAAGACGAGGCACACGATGAATTAGCAAAGCGTCAGTCAGATGAGCAAGATAGTTTACCGCTAATTGTGGAGAAATGTTTAATTTTTGAGATTTGAGGAAATCGCTGATACGATTAGCCGATACGATATTGCCAGTGTTATCACTCACATATTCAATCAAGCGCATTAAAAAAGAAACATTTCGTACCTGATGGCGTTCTACCACGTCATTTAATAGAATGGTGTTATAGACGCTGTTGAGATATTCAAAGATGACCTGATCATTTTTTGGTAAGTGCATGAGATATGGCAGGGCGCCATATTTCGAATAA
>CAYMXY010000051.1:6682-8243 GCA_964394525.1 uncultured Gammaproteobacteria bacterium
AGATATGGCAGGGCGCCATACTTCAAATAAGTATTGAATGTTTCTGCGCTATCAGTTAATTGGTGAAACTCCAAAAATTCTGGATACGACAGCGCAAAGATTTGAAATTCGATTGCCCGACCCCCTAACCGAGTGGCCAGTTCAGCGGAAAATAATTGGGCAGTACTGCCGCTGCAATAGAGATCATATTGGCCAGTAGTTTGAAAATGACGCAGGGCATTTTCGAACTTATCAATTTCTTGAATCTCATCAATAAACAAATACATTTTTTTTGTAGATCGTTTGCGTTTTTGCTCCACTAACCGGATCAGATCAGACGCGGTACGAATGCCGTTAAAATCGTGTGATTCTTTGTTTATGTACAAAATATTCGCCGAGGAGATATTTTGTGATCGTAAAAGATCCATCAATTGCAATAAAAAATAGCTTTTACCAACCCGTCGTTGACCAATAATCACCTTAATCAACGCTTGATGCATGAATGGCTTTACTAACTGCTCGTAGTATTTTCTTCTGATATATGTTTCTTTCATAGATGAAATATTACTAATATACTCTATATATTTCAATTATACATGAAATATAAAAGAAAGCAAGTCTCATTTTGGTGAGGTCAACAATAATTATGTGATTAGAATTGTTGTAATCCGTGTTCTATGCTATGATTTATATAATTGTATGTCAGAACCACGCGATCCAACCAAAAAAGTAATTAATATACCAGCCATTGAAGTAGAGAGAGAGAGAGAGAGTTTAGAATGCGGTGATAGAAGTGTTGAATTAACCGCAGCAAATAAAAGTGATGATTGGCGCTGTGTGAGTTGTGGAGGTGTAAATTTTGCTAGGGAAATCGAATATATTGTGGGCATTAAAGAAGCGCCATGGCCATCTTCAAACGGTAATTATTCTGCTATTGGTGAATGTCCACACTGTTATGAAAAATCTTGGATACATATTAGCCCTCGGGGCGCTAGCAATTTTAAAGATCTGATAATGGATATAAAGTAAACTCATAGTTGTAAGCAAACAGCCGGCGCGTTGATGAAGTGAGTGTTGTGTTAATCGGAAAAATCAACTATGATGGCGATGTTATGTCTCTAAAAATCGGCATTGTTGGTTTACCAAATGTTGGCAAGTCTACCCTATTTAAGGCGTTGACCAAAATTGCCGTAGACGCCAGTAATTATCCGTTTTGCACGATTGATCCGAATGTGGGCGTAGTGGCGGTACCGGATGAACGTCTGGAAAAGCTGGCGGTCATGTCGCACTCCGTAAAAATTGTGTCGGCGGTGATTGAGTTTGTGGATATCGCCGGTTTAGTGGCCGGCGCGCATAAAGGCGAAGGTCTGGGAAATAAATTTTTGGAAAATATCCGGCAGGTGGACGCGATTGTTCAAGTGGTGCGCCAATTTTCAGATAAAAATGTAGTACATGTGCATGGCGCAGTTGATCCAAAAAACGATATTGAAGTAATAAATTTGGAATTGATCATGGCGGATATGCAACAGCTAACCAAAGCGCACGAGCGTTTGGCTAAGGCCGCGCGCAGTCAAGATAAAAC
>CAYMXY010000052.1:0-8139 GCA_964394525.1 uncultured Gammaproteobacteria bacterium
GTGGCGTAGCTTGGGCAATTAAACAAGCCGGCGGCGAGGAAATTGAACAAGCGGCTATGGCCCAAGCGCCCATAGCCGTTGGCGCGGCCGTTATCACCACCGCCGGACGCTTGCCATTTAAGGCAATCATTCATGCTCCAACTATGAAACGTCCGGCCGAACCAATCCCGCCAAAACAAATTGAACTGGCAACGGTGGCGGCATTGCGCTGTGCCGACGAAAATGGTTTTACCTCTATGGCGCTGCCGGCCATGGGCACTGGCGTTGGTGGTGTGGATTTTGCCACCGCCGCCAAAGTGATGATGGAAACAATTCAAATGTTTCGCGCCGACAATACATTACAGCACGTTGAAATTTGGTTACGTACCGGTGAGGCGCTAAAAGTTTTTCAAAACTATGCGTTATAATCGCGCGGCCGTGGCCGGCGGATTGTTAGTTGGCATAATTACTGTAACAGTTTTATTGCGCGCTAAATTTTATTTTGATCCGCCGCCGGCCGGAGCAGTACCGCCCATTACCCAATACTTAAGTGACTCCTTGATCGCCAGTATCGAGCCCCCGTTTTCAACAAACACTAACTTGATAGATTTGGAAGGAATCCCGTCTGACTCTAATCAGCTTGCGCCAACCATTTCGGTCACTCCCACCTTAAACACCGCAGCGGCGCTGACCGCTGGTGCTAAATATGATCTTGTCACTGGACTACAACCAACGGTGGTGCGCTTCGGTGATAATTATTTATTGGGTTTTCTTTCAGAACAACGTTATGTGGTGAAGGTTTATGATCCAGCGTGGCAACCGTTGGCGGCTGATGATATTACTTTAACCGATGACTTAAAATTGATTGCTGGCCAATTACCTTTGACCAAATTGGCGGTGATTGGTGATAAGTTGATGTTGCTTTATACTCGGCCGCGTGAGGATGATGTTACCAAACTGGAAATGCGTCTAAAACAGTTTACTGCGCCCGGTGAAATGGCGAGTGAGCTGACACTATTGAATAACTTGCCGTCTACTGCCGCTAGCGCCGTCGCACTAAACGAAACAATGATAGCGGTTATCCAGTCACCACTTGCCGCCGCTCCTGAACTTAAACTTTTTTCAATCAACGGACAATTACTGGCAACCCTCACTTTATCTCAACTAAACAACATCCGCGCGTTGATTCCAGATCAAACGGGGGTAATTGTCGTTAGTACGCAGGCCGTCACTTCCACCACGGCCGCTTCCTCCACCACCACAGCTAAGCCAAGCGCCACCGTCACGTTCACAAAAATTTCTCGTCTCGGGAAAATAGAGCAAACCGTCAACGTAAATCTGCCAGAAGCAACTGCCGTAATTAAAGTTGATCGCATAAATAATTTAATCGCCTTACACACCGCCAGCGAAATTATTTTGCTGGCAAAAAATTTACAGGAGCGTTTTCCTTCAATCAGTCTTAATCCGGAACAACTTCAACCGCAACTAACCGCTCTAGACTCACAAATAATATTAACTTTTACTACCGCGACGTCTTTGACTGATTATTTAATTCACGCAGTTGTTCAATTGCCTGATGCAGCAACCGATTATATAAATTAAGTCCAATTTGTTGCACATGGCCATGTTGTTTTTTTCCAAGAATATCGCCCACGCCTCGAATTTCCAAATCATTCATCGCTAATTCAAAACCGCCGCCAAGCGCCTTCGCTCGCCGTAACGCCCGCAGCCGTTCTTGTCCGGCTTTGGTGAGCCGATCCGTCGCGTACAAAAAATAAGCATAGGCCTGGCGTTGGCCGCGCCCGATTCGGCCGCGAAGTTGGTAAAGCTGCGCCAAACCATATTGTTCAGCATGTTCAACAATGAGCGTGTTGGCGTTGGTAATATCGAGACCATTTTCAATAATAGTGGAAGCGATCAAGACATCTATTTCACCGCTTGAAAATTGTCGCATCACCCGCACCAATTCACTGGCTGGCAACTGACCGTGAGCAATGCCTAGGCGCGCCTGCGAAAAATATTGGGCTAGAAATCGTTCCCGAGCGTACAGAGTGCCGATGGTATTGTGAACCAGATATACTTGGCCACGGCGGGCTAATTCTTCGCCGATGGCTTGCACTTCTACCTCCGCAGCAAACGGTTCAATCACACTTACTACGCCTTGGCGTTGCGGCGGCGCCGTATTTAATACTGAAATATCACGCAAACCGGACAATGCTAAATTTAAGGTGCGCGGAATGGGGGTGGCGGTCATGGTTAGCACGTGCGCCGACGCTCGTAAATGTTTCAAGCGTTCTTTATGAAGCACGCCGAAGCGCTGCTCTTCATCAATAATAACCAACGCTAAATTGGGAATAGTGACGTCGGCCGAAAGCAGACGGTGCGTGCCGATAACGCAGTCAACTTTACCAGCCGCCAGCTCTGCCACGATCTTTTTTTGTTCGGCGCTGGTTTGCAAACGAGACAATAATTTAACCACCACGCCGAAACGTTCCAGCCGCTTGGTAAAAGTGCGGGCGTGTTGTTCCGCCAACACGGTGGTCGGCGCTATCAAGGCTACTTGCGCTGCCGCGCCGTTGATAATCACGTGTAAAGTGGCGCGCAAGGCCACTTCGGTTTTGCCAAAGCCGACATCGCCGCACAACAGCCGATCCATTGGTTGCTGCTGTTGCAAATCATTTTCGATGTCGCTGATGGCCTGCGTTTGATCTGGCGTCAATTCAAAATCGGCGTCGGCGGCGCAGGCGCGTTCATCGGCGGTTTCTGTAAGAGCAATTGGTTGCGCCAAGGCCGTAGAGCGGCTGGCATAAAGCCGCAGTAATTCTTGAGCAGTGTGCCGAATATCTTCTTGCACACGCTGCACAATTTGTTCCCAGTGCGTGCCGGATAGACTGGTTAATTTGGGAGTGGCGGCACCGACATATTTTTCCAAACGATTGGCCATAGCCACCGGCACCGACAATTTATCATTATGCAAATAGCGCAGCACAATGTATGGCTCGTCCTTAATGGTGGTTAGCCGATCAAACACACCAATGCCGTGATCAATATGCACTAAGTAATCGCCTTGAGCTAGTTCTTTAGGATCCAGCGCCTGCCCAAAAGTTTGCGGCGCAATTTCTTCTCCAAAAATATGTTCGTCCGTTAAAAAACCGCCGCGCAACAGGGGAGTAATTATTGCTTGCGGCAGTAAAGTGTGAACTTCCGGCTGGTGGGCGGTGGCCACGCGAATGTGTAAAAATTGTTCCGCGTCGTGTTGCAGTAGGCTGAAGCGTTTATGATAATACTTCGGTGTTACGAATTCATAAGTCAAATTATTTTCCTGCCAAAGCGGAAGATGCGGCGCGTACCAGTTAGGCCAAATTAAAGCACTGCCAACGGGGTCTTCGGAATGTTGAGTGGATGGATTAAATCGGCGCAGAGAAGAAATGGTATTGCCGTCGTATTCCAAACGAATTGGCACACGATCAACGATATCAATTATTTGTCCGCGGACGGCAAAAGTGCGGTCAGCGACCGCGCGGGGATAGCGTTCAAAATTAAGGCGTTGCAATGTGGCGGTTAAATCTGTCAGCGGCAGCTTCAGCCCAGCTTTTAGTTTTAGAGTGTGATGTTTATATTTTTCCGCACTGACGGTGCGTTCCGATAAACTGTCAGGCGACGAAATGCACGAGTCAGGGAAGGAAGCATCGAAATAGCGGCATAGCGCCAACAATTTTGCCGCCTCGCGATCGTTTTGCGCCAACCAAAAGATCGGCCCTTGCCGATAAAGAGGCAGTAGGCGACGGCTTAATTCAAAACTGATTTCAGTCAGTGTCCGGAAGTGCGGCACAAGGCATAGGGTAGCACCGTTTGACTTTCGAGGCTACTCAAAAGTCTGCAATTCGCATTTACAAACGTGGAGCCAGCCACATTGCTAACGGAATAATCACGAAACCGCTGATGGTGCTTAACAAAATGGCCGTTGATATCAGTGCTTTATTGATTGGATAAAGTTGCGCCAAGGCAAACGCCGTTACCGCCGTTGGCATACTGCCTTGAATAAAAGTAGTCTCTAGCCAGTCATTATTCGGAATCAACCAAATTATCAGCGCTAAGGCAGCCGGTATCACCAGCATTTTCAAGGCCACTAAAATACTGGCCAGTCGCAGGGTATGACGTTTAATCCGGTTGATTGCCAAAAAAATTCCCAAAGACACCAATACCGTTGGTGCGGCGCTGGCCGCCAATAATTGAATTAGTTGTGTAAAAGCGTGCGGCAAAGGCCATTGCGTGCTGCCTAACACACCGCCAATGATAATAGACCAAAGCAGCGGATTTTTTGTAAGACTTTTTGTTAGCGGCCACCAGCGCAACCGCTGCTGGCGCGAAGCTTCCAGCAAAGCTATGCCAACGGTCAACGTTAGCGCAATCATTACCGAAACAATCACTGTACCTTCAGCCGCCGCTTTATCGCCAAACACTAATTGCAACGCCGGAATGCCAATGTAGCCGGCATTAGAAAAATAAACGCCGATGGCAAAGCTATTTATTATGTCCCGCGGCAGTTTCAGCCTGCCACCCAGCCAATAAATTCCCATCATCACCACCAGTCCCAGCGCGACCTGTATTAACATCAACACTCCATGCACCTGCCAAGATAACTGGCTGCTCATCAAACTTTTTAGAATCAAGCCGGGGAAAGCTAAATAATAACCATAATAATTCAGCACCGTCACCCACGACCGATCGGCAATCCGGCTGCGTCCAATCGCGTAACCGAAAATAATTAAACCGAACAACGGCAACAAAATTACAAAAATTTCAAACATGGCTAAAGTCTAACATATATGATACAGTATCACCATGATCGCTTTGGTTACCGGCAGTGCTAAAGGCATCGGCCGAGCTGTGGTAATGAGTTTGGCGCAGGCTGGTTATTCGGTGATAGTGCATTATCGCGCCAGCGTTGAGACGGCTAAAACAACATTGCAACAAGTGCGCACGGTAGCGCCGGCGGCGCGTCTGATGCAGGCTGATTTAACGCAACCCGGAGAAGTTGAACGCTTGTTTAATGCGATTAGCCGCGAATTCGGTCGGTTAGATGTATTGGTGAATGGTGTTGGTAATTTCGGAATTTATCATCCCATCAGTCAGGTAACGGCGGATGAATTGGATGATGTGTTACATTCTAATCTGCGCGCCACGCTGCTATGTATCCAGCAGGCGGTGCCACTGATGGAGGCGGCTGGCGGCGGCAGAATAATTAATTTTGGTTGCGCCACCGCTGAACAAATAATGGCGCGTAAATTTACCGTGCCATATTATATTGCCAAAGCCGGCGTTATTACTCTCACCAAATCGTTTGCTGAAATTTTGGCGCCGTCACATATTACGGTTAATGCCATTTCTCCGGGCGTAGTTGAAAATAGCATCGTTACGCAGGCTTTGCCGATGGGTCGTCCAGCACGCTATGAAGATATTATCGCCGCCGTTCGGTGGTTGATTTCACCGGAAGCTAACTATATTTCCGGCGCTAATTTGGAAATAACCGGCGGCTGGGTACCTCATCATTAAGCTATGCGAACGCTCTATTGTGATCCATCGTTGGCGGAGGTGGTGGTTTTGCGTTACGGCGATTGTCCGGGCAAACTGCTGGTTAGTCGCGAGTTAGCACAACCGCGCGCCGAGCAACTATTAAATCAAATTGACGCACTAATTAATCAGCAACCGGTGGAACAATTTGTGTTGGTCAATCAAGCGGCATCGTTCACGTTGATTCGGGTATTGGCGACTATCGGTAATGCGTTAGCGTTCAGTCGCGGCTGGAAACTTTGGCAATTAGCGCAGCCTTGCTCATGGGAAGAATTGCCGCAACACCTAATGTCTCCTGAAACTATTATTAAACCACATTATAGCGGAGAACCGCGCATAACAATTAGTCACTAAAGCATTATCTACCATATGCCATTCTCTGGTGAAAATCCCAAAATAAAAAGAATACAAACTCTGCGTTATCTGGTGGCCAGCCGCTGGGTTTTGCATGCGCTTATTTTTTCGTTGGGGTTAGTTCAAAAAGCCATGGGAATAGCCGAATTCTACCCTTGGGCTTTTGGTTTAATCTTGGTCACATATGGCTATAATTTTTGTTGTTATTGGTATTTGCATCGAGCACCAACTAAAATTACGGCTAAGGGTTTGGCGGTTGTTAGTTTGTTTCCGTTAATAGCTGATCAATTAATTTATACAGTTTTGGTTTATGTTACGGGTGGTATTGAGAGTTTAGCGTTTTTGTTTTATTTTATTACCATTTTAATGGCGGTAGTGGCCTTAACCGAATTGCCGATTGTTGCTTTAACGTTATTTAGCGGAATACTTTATTTATCGGTAATCGTTTTGGAATATGTGAATATTTTACCGCACCAGCCGCGCTATGGGTTTGGCCTTGGATATTATCACCAACTCGGCGCCACTATAGATAAAGGCGTCACGGTTGGCTTAATTTTGGTATTTACCGCTTTTTTTACCGCCTTCATCAATAATCTTATTCGGCAACGAGAATTGGCGGTTACGGTTGAACGCGATAAAATGATTGCCATCGTTAATAACTTGGTTGATGGAATTATTTTACTTGATCGCGTCGGCCAGTTGGTTTTGCTTAATCCTTATGCGCAACGGTTATTGCAGATTACTGAACAACAGTTGCCACTGACTTTATCGTTGATGCAGCCGCCGCCGGCCGTGACTGGTTTGCAGTCGTTATATGATTTTATTGTCAGCGCTGCCGCGGCGCCGGTTTATCAAACAACCGAGTTGACTATTGGGCAGCAGGATGAACGTTTGGTGTTACAAGCCACGGCTTTGCAGGTGGTTAATTCTCACAGCCAGCCAATTGGCGCGCTGGTGATTTTACGCAATATCACCAGAGAAAAAGACCTTGATCAAATCAAATCAGATTTTATTTCAGTGGCAGCGCACCAGTTGCGCACGCCTTTATCAACTTTGAAGTGGTTATTTAAGTTATTGATTGATGGCGATGCCGGTTCCTTGACCGAACGTCAAAAAGAATTATTGACCAAAGGTTATTACCGCAATGATGAAGTGATTGACATTGTAAATAATTTGTTGGATGTTTCTGAAATTGATGATGGTCGTACACCTTATAAATTTACTGTTGGCTCGGTAAATGATGTTTTGCAGCAGGCGATTGATATTGTTCAAGTTAATGCTGATCGTAAGGAGGTTAAACTTAAAGTTGAGACGGCGGCAGCTATTCCGCCATTAAAATTTGATCGTCAAAAAATAAAAATGGTTTTCCAAAATTTACTCGACAACGCCATTAAATACTCGAACACTAAAAAAATAGTCACGGTAACAATGGTAGTGGCGGGGGATGAGGTTGTTTGCACAGTTACCGATCAGGGTATTGGTATGTCACCGGACACGATTTCAAAATTATTTACCAAATTTTTCCGCGGTAAGGAGGCCACTTTGAAAGATCCATCCGGTTCCGGTTTGGGATTATATATTGTGCGCAGCATTGTAGAGAAACATGGCGGCTCAATTGAGTGCACGTCGCACTTGCATGAAGGTACGCAGTTTGTGGTTCGCTTGCCAGTAACGTGAATTTTTAAGAAAGTGAATCCGTAAACGCGCATTTTGCTCGTTTCCGAATTCACGTTCAAAAATTCACATTATGCGCGGCCGTAGCGGGTTTGAGTAAGAGGAGTACTTGGGCGAAGCAAGGCCACATAAACTCCGGCCAACATCAGCCCGGCGCCAACCATTTGATACCAAACGATATTCTCTCCCAAAATTAATACCACTAAAACAAGAGAAAAGAGCGGTTCAGATTTAATTAGAGCAGTCGCTTTAGAAATATCCAGTAACTTAAAACCGCGAAACCAAAAAATTTTCCCAATTCCCAGCACCACCAGTCCGTTTAGTAGCAACAACCACCAACTTTGTTGCAGTGTAGCCGGAAGCGCGCCCACTGGTTCAACTAGCAAACTGAATATCACCAACACTATGCCGCCGGTCAACGACCGTCCGGCAACAACACTAGCCGCCGACGCGCGCTGAACAATTTTTTTGCCGAAATAATTTCCCACTGGATAAAAAAGTGTACCTAAAATAATTAGCCAATCACCTGGTTGCCACGAAAAATTACCTCCCTGCCAA
>CAYMXY010000053.1:0-239 GCA_964394525.1 uncultured Gammaproteobacteria bacterium
GGCATGGTTGGGCAACGTTTTGTCACCTTGTTGGCCGATCACCCCTGGTTTGAGTTGGTGGCAGTGGCGGCATCGGCGCAATCGGCTGGTCAATTATATGGTGCGGCTGTTAATAACCGTTGGCAAATGGCAACACCGGTGCCAAAAAAAGCAGCTTTGTTAACAGTGAAAGATGTTCAGGCCGATCGCCAAATTTTATGCGAACAGGCCAGATTGGTTTTTTCCGCATTAAACATGAC
>CAYMXY010000053.1:249-4908 GCA_964394525.1 uncultured Gammaproteobacteria bacterium
GAATCTTACGCCGCCGCTAGCGCAATAGTCGTTTCAAACAATTCCGCTCACCGCTGGACCGAAGATGTGCCGTTAATTATTCCCGAGGTCAATCCGGAACAGTTGGCCATGATTCAAAGCCAACGGCAACGGCGCGGTTGGAGCAAGGGCGCGATCGTTGTAAAACCAAATTGTTCTTTACAATCTTACGTTCCGGCTTTGACGGCATTGCAATCTTTCCAGCCACAGCAGGTAATTGTGTCAACTTATCAAGCGGTGTCGGGCGCCGGTAAAACTTTAGCTAGCTGGCCGGAAATGAATGACAATGTCATTCCTTTTATCAACGGCGAAGAGGACAAATCGGAAAAAGAACCAATGAAAATTTGGGCAAAATGGAATGGGCAGCAATTAATTCAGCCGACCACGCCGGTTATTTCAGCAAACTGTGTGCGCGTGCCGGTGTCTGACGGTCATTTAGCAACTATCAATGTGAAATTTGCTCACCCACCAACTCGCGAACAAATTCTTCAAGCTTGGCAGAATTATCCTAATCCTTCGGCTGCTCTTAAATTACCATCGGCGCCGGCTAAAGTATTAACATATTTTGAAGAAGACGATCGTCCGCAAACAAAAACAGATCGGCTGCTGGAACAAGGCATGGGCGTAAGTCTTGGCCGATTGCGGCCGGATAACGTGTTTGATTGGAAATTTGTGGCTTTGTCGCATAACACGGTGCGGGGCGCAGCCGGCGGCGCGGTGTTGCTGGCGGAGCTACTTCACGCTAAGCAGTATTTTGATTTATAATATCGTTTATGCCCATTATTAGTCTTATTGGCATGTCTGGTACTGGTAAAACATATTGGTCTAATCAATTGGTTCAACACGATTGGGAGAAAATTTCGTGCGATGATTTAATTGAACGGCGGTTGGCTAAGAACATGTCGCCAGAGCATGAAGGTATTCAGGGTGTGGCCGAGTGGCTTGGTTTGCCGCAGTCAGAAGGTTATCAGGAACGACAACAGCAATATCTTCGAGCTGAAATTGATGTCATGGAAGAAGTACTGGAGCGGCTAAATAAGTGTGATTCAAATGATTGCCGAATTGTGCTTGATACGACTGGGAGTGTAGTGTACACCGGTGACCGATTATGTCAGCAACTAAGGCAAGCGGCAAAAGTGATCTATTTTTCATTGTCTGATATTTCACTGAGCTCCTTGATTCATCAATTTTTAACTGATCCAAAACCGGTCTTGTGGATTGATCAATTTGTGCAATATCCGCATCAGACCATTCGGGAAGCGATCGCGGCGTGTTATCCAAAGTTGGTGCGGCAACGGGCGCAACTGTATCAGCGCTATGCTGAAATGATTTTGCCATACGAACAAATTCATCAACCTGATTTTACGGTTGAGGATTTTCTCCATGCGATTGATTAGCACGGCGCGGGGAACAACGGTAGCAGCTTCGACTTCGGCGGTTAATTGGCGGACAGCCGTGATGTATGGTTTGGCGCCAGATGGGGGATTATATTGGCCGATGCATTGGCCAAAGTTGCAGGATGCTTGGTTGGCACAACTGCCAAACCTGACGCCGTTGGAAATTGCATTGGCGCTGGCAAAACTTTTGTTAGCAGACGAATTGCCCGCCGCGGTGTTAGAACGCATTGTCAGTGATACTTTCACCTTTCCCTTGCCAGTGCATCAGTTAAACGAAACCACCGGCATATTAGAATTATTTCATGGACCGACCTTGGCGTTCAAAGACGTCGGCGCTCGTTTTATGGCCAGACTGATGGGGTATTACGTCGAACAAGAGCAACGGCCGCTAACTGTATTAGTCGCTACTTCTGGTGATACCGGCAGCGCCGTGGCGCATGGATTTTGGCGGGTGCCGGGCATTCGGGTATTTATTTTATATCCGGCCGGACGAATTAGTCGGCGGCAAGAACAACAACTGGCCACCTTAGGTGATAATATTACCGCGTTGGCAGTGGCCGGTTCATTCGATGATTGTCAACAATTAACTAAACAGGCTTTGGTTGATCCGTTACTGCGGCAGCAGCTCTGGCTCACTTCAGCCAATTCCATAAATATCGCGCGCTTGTTGCCGCAAGGTTGGTATTATTTTATCGGGTTTAGTCAGTTGCCGGAGGCGGCGCGTCGTTCGGGAGTGGTGGTGAGCGTGCCGAGCGGTAATTTCGGGAATTTAACCGCCGGTGTAATTGCGCAACGCCTTGGTTTGCCGATAGCGCACTGGATTGCGGCGACTAATGCCAATAAAGTTGTGGCTGAATATTTGTCGACCGGTCAGTTTAATCCGCGCTCATCGGTTGCCACATTGTCTAATGCAATGGATGTGGGGAACCCTAGTAACTTTGTCCGCCTGCTTGAATTATTCAATCATTCTTTGCCGGAGCTGCGCCAGGCACTAACTGTTACCACCACCAGCGATGCCGACACCCAAACAATCATTAAGCAGGTCTGGCAACGTTATCATTATTTATTTGATCCGCACACGGCTGTGGCATTTCACGGATTGGAACAATATCGTCAGCAACAGCCGTCTGATTATGGTTTGTGTTTAGCGACCGCTCATCCGGCAAAATTTGTTGAAACGGTGGCGCCGTTGGTTGGTGATAATAATGTGCCTCTGCCAGCAGCGTTAGCGGCTTGTCTTGAGCGGCCGAATTTGGCTGTTTCCCTGCCAAATGATTACGCCGCCTTGCGAGAGATCATTTTGCAGTAAGACTGGCGTACACATGCCTCACGAGCCTGTCTCCGCTTCTCTCGCATACTCACCCGGCTGTTCTGTTTAGCGTAACCCATGAATAGATGCGCCGGGTTCCGTGCGCTCGACTCTCTCCCGACGAAGTCTCGTTCGGCATGGTACGCCAGTCTGCTATAATAAAGCCGCCGTCTGCTTGACAAGTTTCATATTTGTGCTAACATGTGGCCGCTTTGAAAGTGCTCACCGACCCAGATGTACGGGTTGGTAAAGTTGTGGTCACTCCTCCTAAACTACACTTTGCCCCCAAGTAGGCAGTATTGCCTCACCTGTACATTTGGATCAGTGAGCATTTTAATTTTTGGCAAATTGCTTTGTTGCCAGCCATTCCTTCAATTTTAGTTTAGCGGCGGAGATGATATTTTCCAATTGTTTTTGTTCTTCCTTCGTAAATTTTTCCAACACATATTCAGCCGTATCGACAATCGGTTGCCTGTCGGCTGGCGCAATACCAATTTTCAATCGGGGAATGACGGTTGTGCCCAAGGTACTAATAATGGATTGCATTCCTTTATGACCGCCGGCAGAACCTTGTTTGCGAAAACGAATGGCGCCAAACGGTAAATCTTTATCGTCATAAATTACCAACACATCGGCTGGTGCAATTTTATAGTAGCGACTAACTGCCGCCACCGCCGCTCCAGACAAATTCATATAAGTGACTGGTTTAAGATAAAGCGCCGCACCTTTTTTGGCCAGCGCTGCACCCCAAGCCGGCTGTATTTCCCAACGCTCAATCACATCGTTTAATACCATAAATCCAACATTATGCCTCGTGTTGGTGTATTGTTTTCCGGGATTACCTAAACCAACAATCAATTTTTTCATAATTTCGCTTTTTGCACCACGTCAATATTAATTGGCACGCCGGTAAACGGCGCCACAGTGCGAATCAGCTTTTCCAACTGATTCAGCAACGCCGGCGCAACGTTTTTCGGTCGTGGCGTCGCTAACGCAAACCGCACCGGCGCCACGCCAACTTGCTGTAAGGAATGTAGTTGTAAGAGGCGTTTCAACTTCGTTTGACGCCCCGGTTGTCGTTCTTTTGGTTGTTTGAATAGTAATTGCCGCAACACCCCATTCAACTGTTCCGGCTCGACATAGGTTTGTTTCCACTGCTGCACTTCAATAACTAAATCCAGCAAGGATATCACCCGTTGCTGTTCAAGCGCCGAAATAAACGCCATCGGCACATAATCGGCGCAACTAAACTGAGCGCGGTAATACCGGATAAATTGATTAATCGTAGCTGGTGTTTTATTTGGAATTAAATCCCATTTATTCACTACGATGATAAAACTTTTGCCATGGGCTTGAAGATAATCGATTAACGTTTTATCTTGATGATTGACGCTACGATGGGCTTCGATCAGTAACAATACCACATCAGCCCGCCGGATTTGTTCTTGGCTGGCGCGGATGCTGAAGCGTTCAATTAGTTTGGGTGTGCCGTGTCCGACTCGATTTTGTCGACGTAACCCAGCCGTATCAATAATAGTTATCAATTGATCGCGATAAGAAAGCATCGTATCATTTGGATCGCGAGTGGTATGAGGTAATGGATTAACGATGACGCGATCTTCACCCGTCAGGCTGTTAAAAAGGGTTGATTTGCCAACATTCGGTTGGCCGATAAGGGCAGTAATTATTGAAGTTGGCGTCTCGGCGGTGGTCAAGGAAGCGGCGTTGGCCGATTGCGCCAACAGCGCGAAGACGGCGTCTAATAATTCGGCCGTACCGCCGCCACTTTTGGCAGAACAAGGGATAAGCGTGGCAAAAGGTAGGCGCGCGTATTCATCTTGGGCGCTATGACTTTGGCGTAAATTGTCAGACTTGTTAAGACAAACCACCACCGGCAGTTTGGTTTTTTTTAAAAATAATGCGGCAGCCATATCT
>CAYMXY010000053.1:4959-7412 GCA_964394525.1 uncultured Gammaproteobacteria bacterium
CCCGTCAACTACAAAAATTCCGGCCGCCGCTTGTTTCAAAGCGCGATCAACTTGTTTTTGAATGTCGTGTGCCAGTTCGTCTATAGCAGCCAAGTCGAGCCCGCCAGTATCAATTAACTCACAAGTTTGCCCTTTCCAATGAACCAAGTCACGATTTTGGTCGCGAGTTGTATTTGGCAGAGGGGTAACAATCGCTCGACGGGTTTCGGTCAGCCGATTAAACAGCGTTGATTTGCCGGCGTTGGTTCGGCCAAGCAGCACAACGGCAGGATAAGACGGTTCAATCACTTTTAGCTGCGACATAGTTGGCACCAAGAATAATAATATAGTCAGCGTTGGTATCAAAATAAACGCCAGTCGGGTCAAGACTAAGCAGGGTATCTCGATCTTCAATTGTGGCCACCTCGCCGTTAACTTCAGCGACTAAGTTTTGCAAGGTAGCGTTCGGTTGAGTGGTTGGGTTAGCGCTATCAGCGGTCAGATCGTAAATACGCGTGACGCTGTAATCTTTAGTGGGCGCGTTACCAACCCCGCTGATGGTATAACCTAAATTGGTTAAGTTAGCGGCGGTGCTGGCGGCCAAACCGGAGATAGAAGTGCCGTTTAGCACTTGGACGTTGGCGTAAATTGCCATTGTATCGTCCGCCACTGCTGTCTCTGCATCGGTTATCTCGTTGGTATTTTCGTTAGCGTTTGTACCGGTTTTAATTTTGAATATCCGGCGCGCCATTTTTTGAATCTCGGAATAATTGTAATCGCCGGCGGTTGGCACTACTACCGAAGCCCCGGTTGGTTCATACCAGTCTGTTTTTACTAGACCGTCTGGTGAATTATCCACCACCTGATGAATAATATCATCGCTAGAAATAGTTGCCACCAGTTCTAGCAGGCGGCCAATTTCCCAGAGTTGCAAATTTGTCTCTAAATGTTGATCGAAATCGTTAAGTACGCTGGCAAAACGGCTGGGACGAATAATTGTACCGGCTGAAAATAATTTCTGCTTAAACGCTTCCAGAATTTTTTGTTGACGTTGCGCCCGCGCGAAATCACTACCCTCGTCGGAATTAGGCGACTGGGGCGCTAATTTGCGTACCCGCGCAAAAATCAACGCCTGTTCACCATCCATATGATGTTGACCGCGATTAAAGGTAATAGCGCAGTAAGGTCCATCATCCAGCCAATGTATTTCTTTAGCGGCACACGGCTCAGCCAAATCTTTGCTGCCATATAAACCAATAAAGGTTCGATCAACCGTTACATCAATACCGTCAATATCATCAATCATTTTCTTAAAACCGGCAAAATCCAAAACAATATAATATGGCAACGATAACCCGGTAACTTCACTCACTTTTTTTTGAGCCAATTCACTTCCACCCAAAGCGTAGGCATAATTAATTTTTCTTCCTTCCCAATAACCCGGCTGCTCGGCTGAATCAATTTTTACAATCAAATCACGCGGCAACGACAATAAAGACACTTGTTTGGTGGATGGTTTAATGCTGGCAACCATAATGGTATCTGTTAACTTACCGCCGGCATGACCGTCGCCGCCAATTCCCAGCAGCAAAACATTAATCCGATCGTCAGCTTCACCTTCCAGCGGCGCGTTTTTATAATTCACCAAACCGCCGATTTGTTCTAATAAAGAGGTTGGTTCGGTTCCACTGGAGGCGCGGCCGGCAAATATGACTTGCACCAACATAACCAAAACGGCTAACAGCGCCAGCGGAATAAACCAAAGGCGGTGATCGAAATGGGTGGTGGTTGCGACTGATGGAGTGCTAACTGAGTCGGTGCTGTCAACAACAGCCGGAGCCGCGGCTGCCTGCTCGCCGCTAGCTGTAGCTGAATCGACGGCAGCAGTGGTTGGTGAGCTAATTGGTGCAGCGGATGCGGTCAGCGGCGAATTAGGCAATTTGGTTGATGTTTTTTCTGTGGTGGCGGCGCGGCGACGTATAGACCGTGCTCTTGATTATTTCAACTCTTTCCGGTATATTAATAAAACTTATGTCAAAGAAAAAGCTAGTCTTATTGATTGAAGATGAAGCGGCTTTAGTTAAAATCCTACAAGAATCCCTCTCCGAGCGCGGATTAGCGGTTGATGTGGCGATCCAAGGCGAGGAAGGTTGGCAAAAAACTAAGGAATTGCGACCCGATCTGGTGCTACTAGACGTGGTGGTGCCGAGACTAGACGGTTTTATCTATCTCAAACGGTTACGTCATCATAAAAAATTGCAGCACACGCCGGTGATTATTTTATCTAATCTTGGTCAAGATACCGACATGGCCGAAGCGCGCGCTTTGGGAGTAGTTGATTATCTGGTTAAATCTAATCATACTATCGAAGCGATTGTGAATCGTGCGATAGCGGTGCTCGCTGAAACTAAATCTTCAACCGATGAACGCTAAACTTAGACAAATTGGATTATTTTTTTGGGAAATGGTTAAAG
>CAYMXY010000053.1:7486-7711 GCA_964394525.1 uncultured Gammaproteobacteria bacterium
ATTCGTTATTTTTTGGTGCAACCGTTTTATGTTAAAGGCGCCTCAATGGAACCAAATTATCATGATTATGAGTATTTGATTATTGATGAGATAAGTTATCGATTTAAGTCGCCGCAGCGAGGCGAGGTAGTGGTGTTACGTAATCCTACGAACCAACGTGAATTTTTTATTAAGCGGATCATTGGTTTGCCCGGGGAAACGGTTACTATTTCGCGCGGCCAAGTG
>CAYMXY010000053.1:7800-8051 GCA_964394525.1 uncultured Gammaproteobacteria bacterium
CCGGCGACGACAGTATTATCGTCTAATCAGTATTTTGTGTTAGGAGATAATCGCGCCGTTAGTCATGATTCCAGACGGTTTGGTCCAATTGATCAATTTGAAATGGTTGGTCGAGTATGGGTACGCGCCTGGCCGTTTGATCGGTTTACTGTGTTTAGCCCCACTAATTCTTAAAATTGCGAAAGTCCTAAATGAATATATATGAGTAGTAAAAAAAATGTAAAAACGGTAAAAAAGGGTGCGTCGGCAGC
>CAYMXY010000054.1:0-8045 GCA_964394525.1 uncultured Gammaproteobacteria bacterium
TCCACCGATTTAGCGCGCGCACAAACTTTAGGAATCAAACTTTCAACGTCAATGTCTTTCAACTCCAAAGGCTGGCGTAACTCACGCGCCAAAATCAGCAGCTTGCGCGCCACATCCAAGCCACCTAAATCGTCACGCGGATCGGGTTCGGTGTAACCGCGGGCTCGCGCTTGCTTAACCACAGCGCTAAATGGCACAGTCTCGCCGGCACAAAAAGTATTAAAAATATAACTCATTGTCCCGGAAAGTACCGCTTCAATTTTTAACACGGTATCGCCGCTCGCTACTAAATCTTGCACCGTACGAATAATCGGTAAACCAGCTCCCACGTTGGTTTCATAAAGCCATTCGACCGAAGCAGCTAAGGCGGCTTGCTGCAGTGCTTGATAACGCCGATAGCTGCCGGTATTAGCTTTTTTATTGGGTGTGACTATAGAAATGCCGCTACGCAGTGCCGCTTCATAGTAATCGGTAATTCCTAGATCAGCCGTGCAATCTACTAAAATACTGTGCGGCAATTGAGCCTGTTGCATAGTGTTGATAAATGAATCCAACTGAAAATTATGATTGGAGCGTTTTAACCGCCGGCGCCACGATGTTAATTCAACCGGTTCATTGCCTGCCGTCAGCCAGCGCCGACTATTGGCAATGGCCATCACCCGTAAATTTATACCAGCTTGTTTAGCCAACGCAGTCGTCTGTTGACGGATCTGTTCAAGTAATGTGCCTCCAATTAAACCGGTACCAATCACATATAAGTGCACTGTTTTTGGTTGATCTACAAAAAAATTCGTATGGATAGCTTGCACAGCGCGGCTAGCATCGGCCTTTCCCACCACTACCGAAATATTCAATTCCGATGAGCCTTGTGCAATCGCCGCCACATTGATGCCAGCTCGACCGAGAGCACTAAGCACTCTACCAGAAATGCCGGGAGTATGACGCATATTTTCGCCCACGGCAGCAACGATGGCTCGGTCTCGTTCGATAATAACTGGCAACATACTGCCATCGCGTCGCTCCCACTTAAATTCTTCGTTCAAAACTTGTTTAGCTTGTTCAGTCACGGCCGGCTGCACCGCCAAACAAACTGAATAACCGGAAGAAGCTTGGGTGATGAGAATAACGTTAATTTGGGCACGCGCCAACGCAGCCAAAGCGCGCGCGGCCGTACCCACAGAGCCAACCAAACTAACTCCTTCCAACCGCAACAGGGTAATGTCTGACAGCAAAGAAATACCTTTAATCAAATAAGGTGAAAGAGTCGGCCGCGCCGTTATTAAAGTACCGTTACCTGATGGATTAAAAGTATTTTTGATGCGCAACGGTACACCGCTGTTTAAGGCCGGTACCATGGTTGGCGCGTAAATCACTTTGGCGCCGAAATGAGATAGCTCCATGGCCTCGTGATAAGTCATCGCGCTAACCAACGAAGCCTGCGGCACCAATCTAGGATCAGCCGTCATAACGCCGTCAACATCGGTCCAGATTTCAATTTCGGTCACGCGTAAACTGGCGCCGAATAAGGCGGCGGTATAATCGGAACCGCCGCGGCCAAGGGTAGTAGTTAAACCATCGGTGGTGGCGCCAATAAAACCAGTAACGCATTGCACCGCACCGTGTGTTTTGAAATAACGCCGGATCAGCCGGCCGGTGGTTGACAAGTCCACAGAGGCGTTGCCAAATTGAGCAGACGTGCGTACCAAATCGCGCGCATCGCAATATTCGGCACGAATGCCGCGTTGTTGCAACGCCACCGCCATTAAATAATTTGATTGCCGTTCGCCGAAACTGACTATTAAATCGCGAGCGCGCGCCGAACATTCCTTAACTAAATAAACGCCGTTCAATAATTCCAACAGATGTTTAGCACGCCGTTCCAAATGATTCATCACCCGAGCGCGGTGCGTGCCGCGTAACGCCGCTGTGATCATCTGTTCATGCTTCCGCACCCAAGCGCGAAACAATTGGCGGTACTGCTTATCGCCGGCGGCTGCTAAGTTACTCATGGCTATTAACTGATCGGTCACTCCACCATAAGCCGAACAAACTACTACTACCCGCGCACGCTGAGCTTTTCCTTGGGCGGCACGAATAATTGCTAATGTTCGTTTAACTGCTTCCGGCGTACCCACTGAAGTGCCGCCGAATTTCATTACTCGTTCTAACATAACACCCACCTGATAACTTTTAGGCTGCTATCTTACCTTTAAACAAGCGCGGTTGTAAATACTAAGCCTTTGCAACTTTAGCTTTGAACCGCTTACTCACAATTATTATCAATCCAACTGCCAAAGCAGCACCACCACTATTCATCAATAAATCATTGGCTGTATCAAACCCATCGCCCAACCGGTTAGAACCGGTAAAATAATCTTCCAAATATTCTTCCAGTTCATAAAACACACTTGCGGCCACCACTCCGGTAAATATCAACCAATAACGAAATTTAGCGGGCACTGTTTTACCAAAACGATGGTTAATGATACTGCCTAAGCCGATGGCAGCGGCAGCACCGCCAACGGCGTGTAACATGGCGTCATACCAACTAAACTGCACATACCAATGTAAATAATCACCAGCCATATCTAAACCAACTGACATCACGCTCGGCAAAGCAGCCCACACCACCAAATGACGTTTGGCTATTTCGAGTATCAACCAAACTCCGGTCACCGTCAGAATCAAACCAAGGTCGGTATACACCGGCTGAACCGGAATCACATCAAACACGCCCAACACCGCCACAACGACCATACCTCCCAAAGGCAAACGCCAACTCCACGGCGCTCCCCAGCCGCCGGCGCTAGGCTTCTGTTTCGAAGAGTAATTTGCCGGAGAATGGGACGCCATTGTTAGTTTCGCCAATTAAGTAAAGATAAACGTTATCTTTGTAACCATAGTATGAGTTCAGCAAAACATCCCACAAACTGGTGTGGTCGGCATCGTATCCCTTAAAGACCAAGCCGCGATCCGGCGTGCCGTCGCTGTCAAAATCGCCGGTATCTAGAATTCCGCCCCAGGGTTGAATTGAACCGGTATCGCCGATTCGCTCAAACAGTTGCACTGTGTTGGCATCAATCTCATCCAAAAAATCTTCATTATTATCTTCCACATAAATAGTTACATCAGGTAAATTGGTGAAAGAAAAAGGTTGCGGATCGGCCGAAATCGCCACTGGTTTAGCCGCTGTAAACTTAAAGTAACCTTTGGTCTGTTTAGTTTCTTCAGCCACGCTCATATCAGAACTGTTGTAAAAATCGGCTGAGCAGTAATCAATCGGCACCTCGGCGCCATAAGAAACAAGCGTCGCCCCCATGAACAACATGGAATAAACGCGGCCATCGCGCACCCGCCCGAGCGGCATGGTAAAATCATTATCCACCGTTACGTCGTAAGTGTCGCCGGTAAAGGCGCCAGCCAAATCGCCGGTGCCGCCATCATAACCGCTAACGCCGTCCACTGTGGCAGTGCCAGCAAAACGGTTTTTTCCATTAAAGCGCACTTGCGTTTCAACTTGCGCCATGGCGTAGCCTTCACCTAGATCCTGTTCCGGTGTATAGCAGCGCAATCTACCGTTGATGTGATAGAGAATTTTGAAATTCTTTACTACTTGCCCTTTGCGCGCGCCAATAAATTTCGCTTTGCCAAAAAATAACGAACCGGCGCGAACATGAGTGTAGTCCTCATCGCCAGTGGTGCCCGCGCTGACCACGGCGTTACCAATAATCACTTTGAATCGATGAAACACGGCTCTGGCTTTGGCACTGGCAATACTGCCGGCGCTTTTACTTGCCTTTATTAAGGTATCAAGGCCACTTGGCCCCTTCCAAGCGTAAAGTAATTCACCATTACTCGTCCCTTCTACCGCAACCGTAACTTTGGCCTGAACTGGAGTGAACCGACCTAAAATTCCTAACATTACAAGCATTGTTAGGCTGCCGAAGAAATAACGTTTCATGTTTTTGGTTTTAATAATTAGTTTTAGTATGGCTATAGTATAACAAATGGTTGCTTAGGTTTCCAGTCAAGGTTATACTATATTAATAAGCCAAATAATTTAATTATTAACTAACCAACCATGAAAAATATCAATTACGATTTGACCAAGATGCTGCAACACAAACTGGATAACGTCGGACTAATGGAAAAATACTATATTAAAGATGCTACCAAGGTTAAGTGTCACAGTGTGGCTGCTTGGAATAAAATATTAGCTGATGAAAAAAGGCATGTGGCGATGTTACGCGACGAAATCGCTATGCGTGTCAAGGCAAAAATTTTTGACTAGGTAAACGTGTATCGCCTGCTTGAACACACGGCTGGCAAGTACCCCATTTTTTAGACACTCTTTCTGAACAAGTCGTTCAATGTTATTAATCTTTCTGGATTTGATGAAGTGAATAAACAAATGCAGGAATAGTTTTATTTATCCAATACCCACTCGATGGCCTGTTGCCAAGGCATCACCAACACTTTTCCAACTCGGCGGGGCTGCGGCGCTAAACAAGCGCAACCTAATTTAGCGTTAGGTCGTAATTCAACAAATGAATTCAAACCACGCAGATGTACCGACTGAATAACATCGGATGATTTAATTTCCAGAGCTTTAATCAATCCAGACGGAGTCTCGATAATCAGATCAACCTCCGCTCCATGTTCGGTGCGATAATATGATAAAGTGTATTCTAATTTTTGATATTGAATCAGCCGCATTATTTCAAGAATAACAAAATGCTCAAATGCCCGACCAAAGGCTTCCGTTTTTGGTTCAATTGGCACGGTAAGGGTTTTTGTTAAAGCTCGCACAACGCCAGTATCGAAAAAATAAAATTTAGGATGTTGGCTTAATCGTTTACGGATTGATTTACGATAAGGCAAAAGAAACGAACCCAACAAAGTATCTTCCAAAATTTGGTAATATGATTTTATAGTTTGATACGAAACTCCCGTTTCACGGGCAATATTGGTAAAATGAATCATTGCGCCGTTATCATGCGCCGCTAGATTTAAAAATTGAATGAATGGATTAAGATTTCTAATTTGAGCTTCCAGTTGAATTTCCTCTTTAAGATAGGTCTCGACATAAGATTGCAATAATCCATTGGCCATTAGGCGATCCTGCTCCAAATATATTTTAGGTAAAGATCCAATCTCTAATACTTTTTGAAGTGAAAATAATTCGCCCAGTTCTCCTTTAATCAACGGGGATAAATGTTCAGTCACTGCCCGACCACCGAGCAGATTTGCCTGTCCGCGTTTTAATTTTCTAGCGCTGGATCCGGTCATAATAAATTGCGGTGCTTTTGGTTGTTCCATTAACCAGTGAATTTCATTAAGCAAATTCGGAACGCGCTGTATTTCATCAACAATCACGTGGCGGTTTTTATCTGCTCGAGTGAGCACCTCTTCACGAAACAACTGCGGATGAGCGAGTAAGCGTAAATATTCCTCTGTTTTTAATAAATCATAATAGAGGGTTTGGTCGGCTGGAAATGTTTGTTTAAGTAAAGTACTTTTCCCAGTTTGCCGCGGCCCAAAGAAAAAAAAGCTCTGTTTTTGGGGTAAATCTATTAATCTTTTAATCATACCTTCTAAAATACAGCGTATTTTAGAAGTTGTCAAGTATAAAGTACAGTTCAGGCGGGCTAGGATGATTTCGAGGGAGATGATATGGGGGGCGCGATATGTATGCCAGTCATAATTTATTTATAGTTCCGGATAGCCAAAGATTGGAATCTCATATCTGCCATATCGCCACACTCGCTGGCTTTCGTCTGCAGCGGGTGTAAAAATATTGCCGATCGACGTCGCGCTTGATTCTGGGCTAATATAAACACCATCGCCACAATTGGTAATGATATTATTTTTAATAATCTGTGAACCAGCCATCGATGCAATGCCGGTATGACAATCATCTATAATATTTCCCGAGACTTCTTGATCGCCGTTAAATTTGAGATCAATCCCCTCGTGTCCCGCGTCGGATAAATGATTGTTGATTATCTTAATATTTGAATTGGCTGAAGAAATAGCGCCCCACAGCACGTGTCGAGATATAGTATTTTGGATGACGCTGTTTGGCTGTTCTCCGGTTGGGTTAAGCCCATTACGAGTATATTCAACAGTAATATTATCTATCATGCTTCCGTCGCCTCGAAAAATAATCGCTTCCCAATCAGCTAAATTTGGTTTTTGCGCCGCGGACGTAAAAATAATCGGCTTGGTTTGTTCACCCTTGGCGATAAATTTCCTGAAAATAAAAAGGCTTGCGTGAGTGGTTGAATACGATTTAAGCCGCGTTGGATCCTGATCATTAAAACCGTCTGGCGGTATTTCGTCACCCCACTGGTGATCATCCCCGACAGCAAATTTAACTGTTGTCCCGGGTAAAACAGTAAGATTCCCTAAAATTATAATATCCCCAGTAACATCAATGTCGCCACTCCAAACCTGATTACCGATAAACCACCCACTGATGTTGGTATTGGATTTTTGGGCTGTTGAAAAAAATTTATAAACGACAACAGCAATGACAAGGACTATAGTTACTGCTAAAACGCATAAAATTTTTTTCCAATTCATAACGCCAGTTTAGCACGATCCAAAACAGGCAACAAACTCTCAACCCATACTATCTATCAAGGGAAGTTAGCTGGGGTGCTAGGATTCGGACCTAGGATCACGGGGCCAGAACCCGTTGCCTTACCACTTGGCTACACCCCACTATTGAACCTAACTGTTTGGAGCACGACTATATCAAAAAAAATTTTGTTTTACAAGTAGCCGGTCATAATACCAAATCTGTTCAATCTTTTCCGCCTAAAGTAGATACCGCTAGATCCCAAACGTTTTCCATTTCTGGCGGATTGACAGCAGCGATGTTATCCGACGGCAATGCATTTAACACTTGTAAATCAATTTCAAATTCCGGTCCAATGGTGCATTCAACAATTAAATTTTGCCCGATCACTTCGGCTAGTACTGCGTTAATAATCGCTAAATTATCCAAATTCATCACTCGTTCTTTGTAAAAATCATAACGAAATCCCAATTGAACGATGTTCGGCGCAAAGGCTCCGGCCAGATGAGCCACCGATAATGCCATTGCCAAAGCCTGATTGGCAATTTTGGTGCGTTGCAGAATTTCCGGCCAGTGGTCGCGAAGTTTTTGCAACAAGGCCGGGTCGGGCTGGCGCGCTACCACTGCGGTTTTAACAACCGCTACAGTTTTACTTCGAGCGGCTGACTGCTTTGGCGCCACCGCCGGCAACGCTTTAGCTGCCGCTGTGCTTGCGGCTGGAGTTACCACTGTAGTTGCGGCTGGAGAAATAGTAGTTTTGGTGCTTGTTCCACCAGTTGATTGCGCTGGAGCAATATCGGCCGAGTGCGGTTGAGTGGTTGTACGGCTGGCGCTATTACCTTCGCACCAACTAATTCCAGCCATCTCCAACGGCATTTGCGGCAACGGCGCCGAGTCAAAATATTTTCCTGCGTCCAAAAAAAGATCAAGCAAGCGCAAACCTTCGGCGGTAGTCATTTTTTCCAATAGTCGCATCAGCCGCTGATGAATTGTTTCATGCAAATCTAACGCCGCCAAATGTTCAAGATTATGATCAACACTATAAAGCATCGCTTGATGAATGCACTCGACTAACAAACGATACATCTCTTTCATTGGCAAGCCGTTTTGCCGAGCCGTTTGAATGGTTTGCAAATAATCTCTGGTTTGCCGTTGTATTAACTGTTCAAATAATGTTATCACCACTGATAGATCAATGCGCGGCAATATCATGTCGGCTAATTCAGTGCTAATGCGCGGTTCATTGAGTGACAACAATTGTCCCAACATGCTTTCGGCATCACGGATAGCGCCGCCGGCTTTATGCGCAATCCGCTCCAGCACGGCCGGTTCCACTTCAACTTTTTCCCACAGGCATAATTGTTGTAACCGCGCCACGATGTTGGCTAAAGAAATGGTGTGAAAATCAAACCGTTGACAACGTGAAATCACCGTGGCTGGCAAGCGCTGCACCTCGGTCGTC
>CAYMXY010000055.1:0-304 GCA_964394525.1 uncultured Gammaproteobacteria bacterium
GATGAAACGTCTCGTAACTTGGTTTAACGCCTTGTAAGACGCGGATGGTTTCATCCATGGTCGGCTCCTCCACGATAATCGGTTGAAAACGCCGTTCCAGCGCCGCATCAGCTTCGATATATTTTTGATATTCCGGCAAAGTGGTGGCGCCAATGCAGCGAATCTCACCGCGCGCCAAACCCGGTTTAAGAATATTGGCTGCGTCCATGGCCGCGCCGCCAGCGCCGCCAGCGCCAACCAGCGTGTGAATTTCATCAATGAATAACAGAATTTCTGTGTGTTCTTTTAATTCTTCGGTAATTTG
>CAYMXY010000055.1:320-4247 GCA_964394525.1 uncultured Gammaproteobacteria bacterium
CGATACATGGTGCCGGCCACTACTAATCCTAAATCAAGCCGGTAGATTTTTTTATCAAGCAAAATTGGCGGAACGGCGCGTTCGATAATTCGCTTGGCGAGGCCTTCAACAATGGCTGTTTTGCCGACTCCGGGTTCACCCAACAATACCGGATTATTTTTTGTGCGGCGCGATAAAATGTGGATCAAGCGATCAATTTCTTCCTCGCGGCCGATCACCGGATCGATCTTTTTTTGGATTTTAGGATCGGTGAGATTGATGCAAAAGAAATTCAACGCCGGCGTTTTGGCGGACAGCGGCGCGCCGCCGGTTTTTTCTGCCGTTCTCAACTGTTCAACCTCGTTTAATTCTTCGCGGAACAACGCCGTTAGATCTGGAAAGCGCGAAGTGCTTTTTAAGACGGTCAAAGTTTGTTGACGAGCATGTTCGATATTCAAATGAACCGATTCGTACATTTTTTCCAAAACTTGATCTGGCAATTCCAGTAAACTCAACAGCAGATGTTCCGTGCCGATATATTTATGTTGATGTTCAAAAGCCACCACAGCGGCATGTTCAAGAATACGCACTGTCTCGGGCGAAAGCTGCGGCAGCGCGTGCACTCGTTGTTTGTTGGACCATTGCACTTGATTGAGCCAGCCTTGTAATTGGTCGCCGCGCAGTTGATATTTTTCCAGAATTTCATTGGCGACACTGCCGGCCTGTTCACTCAAACTAATCAACAGATGCAACGGGATCACCTGCGGATGTTTTAACCGAATGGATAAATTGATCGCCCGAACCAAAGTATTTTTAAGGTTGGTCGTGAATTTATTTAAGATATCTAGCGCCATGTGCCGGTAACGTCTTCATATATTACGTAATTAACCACGGTCATAATGAGGGTGCTGGCAAACACAGACAAAGCATAGCCAAGGTAGGGAATGAACAAAAGCAGAAAACCAATAATCAACACACAGCTAATCATGATTGCCTCACGCAACACGATCGGCCAAAAGTTCAGGCGCACCAAAGTAACGCTGCTTAACAAAGCTTGATAGGCTCCTCGCTTCTGGTCAATCAACGCAAACGGAGCCAGCATGAAAAATAATGCTATCACTATCAAGCCAGCGGTTGGCAAAATTGTTGCCAGTAAATTAAAGGTAGGATCAAGCCAGTCTGGCTGAATTAATCCGGCGATACTGCTAATAATTGTTACCAGTAAATAAGCTACCACATACACTATCACCAAAGCACCCACTACCAAAATAGCCAAAGCGATATAGGAAAAAAAGTATTCCAATGAGCGCGGCAAAATTTCTGGCAGCCGAATTTTTTTATGTTCGATTAAAACTAACGGCCCGGCGATTAAACCGATGATATTAAGACAAAACAATACCACCGCCATCAGCAGAATCATATAAGTGGTCGGACTGCTCCAAGAAAATAAGCTGGCCAGTTCTTCAACCGATGTAACGGCATTGAGTTGCGCCAGCGTCACCCCTAAACCGGTCCAAAAAACTATTAATGAAACAATAGTCGGAAAAGCCACGGCGAAAATAATTTGCGGGAAATAATGTTCAAAAAAATAGGCACAGCGTTGCGCTAAGGCGCTGAAAGAATGAAGTGAGGAATCTGGTTTTATCATAAAGAGTTACTGCTAGCGAATAATTATTAAGCCATGGCGCGGAGAGCTTTCACCCGATCGGCAATTGGCGGATGGGTAGAAAATAAATTCCGCCAAGCGTGCCGCTCACGACCAAATGGATTAGCAATATATAAGTGCGCCGTAGCGCTGTTGGCGCGTAACAACGGCGTGGCCGCTTGATCTAATTTGGTGAGCGCATTCGCCAGACCGGCCGGATAGCGCGTTAACAGCGCGCCCGAGGCGTCGGCTAGAAATTCTCGTTTGCGCGAGACGGCTAATTGAATTAGTTTGGCAATGATCGGCGATAGTAATAATAGCACGACACCAAGCAAAGCGAACAGCAGCCCAGCTTGATTTTGGCCGCGCCGCCGACCGCCGCCTAACCCTCCAAACCGCAGAAACATATTAGCCATTAAGCTAACAATTCCAACACAAACTATCACTACCGTCATCAGCCGCGTATCATAGTTTTTAACGTGAGACAGTTCGTGCGCAATAACGCCTTCTAGTTCTTCGTTGGCCATTAATTCAATAATGCCGGTAGTAAAAGCTACCGAAGCATGTTTGGGATCTCGGCCGGTGGCAAAGGCGTTCGGCGCGGAATCAGAGATAACGTATACTTTTGGCATCGGTAGACCGGCGGTGATAGCTACATTTTCAACCAGCCGGTAAAGATAAGGGTTGTCATTTTTAGCGATCGGACCATGAGCGCCGCTGGTGAGCAAAGCTACTTTATCGCCGCCATAATAACCGAACAACGCCATCCCGACTGAAATAAGTGTGGCCATAATGAATCCGCCCGGTCCGGCATCATACAAATAACTAACCAATACCGCCAACACTAAAACTAACCCAAAAAACAGCGCCACTAGCAGGCCGCTACGCCGTTTGTTACTGGAAATTTGTTGATAGGCGGTCATGAAGGCTGCTGTTTTGTTAGAATTTTACCTCGACGTTTTTGCGTTCGGCTGCATCTTCAATTTCAAAAAACTCACGCGCCGTGAAGCCCAACATTCCAGCCACTAAATTCGAGGGGAATACTTGCATTTTAGTGTTGAAATCACGCACCACGCCATTATAGAAACGTCGCGCCGCCTGAATTTTATTTTCGGTGTCGGTGAGTTCATCAATTAGTTGTGCCATGTTTTGATTAGCTTTCAAGTCTGGATAGGCTTCAAAGGCGATGCGTAAATTACCAAGCAATCCACCCAGCACTCCTTCGGCTTTGGCTAAACCAGTCCGATTGCCGCTGGCTTGCGCCGAGACCGCCGCTGATCGAGCTTTGGTGATGTTCTCCAACAATTCACGTTCGTGCTTCATGTATCCTTTAACGCTCTCCACTAAATTGGGGATTAAGTCGTGGCGGCGTTTTAATTGTACGTCAATGTCGGACCAGCCTTCATCAACTTGATTACGCAGTTTAATTAGGCCGTTGTAAATGGCGACTAGCCAAAGCGCCACCACTACCACGGCGGCGATAAAAATTACCAGAATGATCATACTCATAAATTTAGCTTGATTAAAAATTAATTCGTTGAATTTTATTGGTGGTGAAAGGCGCGGCAGCCAAGAGATTTTCAACGGTATAGGCTGTCACTTTATCGCCGGGTTTAATGTCGCCGCGAGAGAGGGCAGTTTCCTTAGTGTCTGGTAGATTGTAGGCATCTAAGAACAACTCGGCGTTGGTATAGATTGTATCGGTAGTTAAGTTAATTGACACACCATCAGACCAAATGGCTGTCAAAGTGGGGTCATCAACATCAATAACAATAGCTTGATCACTGATTGAACGCACTACCCCAGGAATGAGGTCAGTCGGTAATTCCAAAGGTTCCAAAGCTGGTTCAACATCTTCCGGTAGCGGTTGAGTAGCGGTGTTTGTTACGTCTTGCGCTTCTACATTATTTGTCACCTCGCTGGCCGTTGGTTGTTTGATTGGTTGTTTGGAAACACGCCACGTTATATCACGAACAAAATATCCTAGCAAGAAGGTGCAGGCAGAAATGATAATTGTTAAGATAAAGAAAGTGGCGGAAGAAAGTTTCATCTGACCGTAATTATAGTTATTTTCATGCTCATTTGTCAACGCCATAAAAAATCATTATAATATCTTTATGTTCATATTATTATTGATATTGTTTATCACTGGAATGGCGCAACCGGCACAAGGAGCGGTTTGGACGGAACCAAATTGTGACCCGAGCGTGAATCCGGCTGACTGTGATGTGGCGGCGCCATTGAATGTTTCCAGCACGGCGCAAACCAAAACCGGTTCGTTAACCATTGGAGCAACGCTAACC
>CAYMXY010000055.1:4319-5877 GCA_964394525.1 uncultured Gammaproteobacteria bacterium
GTGTCAGACAGTTTAACGGCGTCTGAATTTGTTGGCGTTGGTTCAATTACGACAGCGGTAGATTTAGAAACGACCGAAGTTGATGGAACGTTGCCGGCTGCTGCTGTGGAAGATATTTGGGTGAATACAACTGGGGATACGATGACTAATACATTAACAATCTCACCCACCAATACCAACGCTATCAGCATTTATATTACAGGCACCACCGGTAATGATGGAATTACCATCAGTTCAACTAGTTCCAATTCAAGCGCTTATGGCATTAGAGCTGAAACTTCTGGGGGAGAAAGAACAATTAATGCTACGAATAAAGCTACAGCCGGTTCAGCTATTTATGCTGTTGCTTCCGGCGTCAATAGTTTTGGTATCACGGCTTCGGGTACTAAGTATGGTATTTTCTCAAGTAGTTCTGGATCCGCAGGAGTAGTTGGATATGGTGGAAATTACGGTGTATATGGTTATGGAACATCGGCCGGTGTATATGGACTTGGTAATGGGGTAGCGTACGGTGTGCAAGCCGTCAGCACCGGTAAAGATGCGATCTATGGCAATTCTTCAGCCGCCAATTATAGCGGCGTTTGGGGTAATAGTTCGGGTGCAGGTGGTTATGGCGTGCGCGGATCAACCACCAATGCAACGGGAATTGGCGGCTACTTTAATTCCAGCGCCGGTGGTCGCGGTGTAGTAGTTAATGTTACCGGAGGCGGTAATGGAATTGAAGTGACTGCCATCGGCAGCAAAGGAATAAATATCGTCGCTACCAGCGCAACCGGCATAGACGTTACCGTAGACGATTTTGGCACAGCCTTGGAAGCTCGCGAAGGATTCATTCACAGTTCAGGTGCTTACCGTGGCGGTCAATTCTACCCAAATGGCGCTGCGTCTGACGAATTATATGCCAATAACCATCCTCGCATAGTTAAAACTATTCTGTCCGGAAAAGTGGCCGGCCAAACCACGCGTGATTTATTATTCGATGGCAGCTCGCTCTGGATTTCATATACCTATCCAGTAGCTGCTTCTTCAGTGCAGCATCACTATCTGCGCGATGGTTTTATTCTTGATAGTTATAATGCTTCAACTGCCTGGAAAGATACCGGCACATTGGCTTTAGTGGACGATAACATTTACCATTTTTCTGATACCGCTTCTTACGATAAAATCAATCGTTTTACCGGCGTGGTTACTGCCGGTGCCTTGACGACCGCCATCACCATTAACGCTTTAGTATTCGATGGTGAAAATATTTGGTTCGGAACGAATAACGGTATTTACGAATGGGATAATTTATCGGCTTTAACCAGTCGCGTCACCGGCACCGGTGACATTCGCGCTTTGGTATACGCCAACAATTATATTTGGGCCACGGATTATACTAACGACAAAGTCTATCAAATTAATCCCAGCAGTTATACCAGAACTGATATAACCGTAGGCGATGGGCCGACTGACATATTATATGATGGCCAATTTATATGGGTGGCTAATTATAACGCTAACTCATTAACGCGACTAAACGTTGTGGACAACGCTACCACCTCTTACGATGTCTCGG
>CAYMXY010000055.1:5887-7967 GCA_964394525.1 uncultured Gammaproteobacteria bacterium
GCTTGGCACCGGCCCGCAGGCCTTGGTGTTTGACGGCGTAAATGTATGGATTGGTTTTAATGCTAGCGGCATTGGCGCTTTCAATGTCGCTAAACAAGCCGTTGACGTCCAGAACGATATGAGTAGCGTTAACGTGACTGAATTAGCCTTTGACGGCACTTATCTTTGGGCCACGGCCGATCTCGCTATCGGTCCACGGCTTTATCAAATTGCCGTTGGCCGCGGGTATGATGATCATACTCCTTCTTTGACCAAGGGATTGTTAATGTATGATGAAGTTGGCAATGTTCGTTGCGTTTATGTTAATGTCGCTGGCAACGTTGTGGCCTCGGCAACTTTATCCAGTTGTATAAATTAGTGGTGTGAAGTGATTATGAATCGGTGCATAACCAGCTTCAGCGGTGCGGTAATGTTAATGGTAATATTAGTGTTTCCACGGGCGCCGGTTGAGGCGGTTAGTTGGTCTAGTTGTTCGGTGCAACAAGGTGAAAGTAGTATTGTCAGTGGTGCAGCTACAGCCGTGGTTACTTTGACTTCACCAGTTACGGACGTTAGTAAAACTTTTATTTTGACTAGCGCCACCGGCGCTTCAGACGTAACGCGTGCTAGCGACCACTTGGTTAGCAGCAGCTTAATAAGCAATAACACTATTGAATTGAAACGCTCCGGCACCACAGGTACTGCTTATGTTTCTTATAGCGTTATCAATTGTCCAAACGATGAATTTACCGTTCAAGTCGGTACTATCACTATTGCCGCCGGCAATTCTTCTAATACTAGTACGCTGGCCGCGTCCTTAACTGCTGAAGATCTGGGACGATCGTTTGTTATTGCCACCACTTCGACCACAGATTCTAATATAGATGAGACCAGTGGTTTAGTGACAGCGACTTTGCAGGACACTACCACTGTGAAAGCACAGCGGGCTCTCACTTCAGCCTTCTCGACCGAAGTGAAATATCAAGTCGTGACATTTTCGGCTGCTTCAAATGTTACTGTGCAAACAAACGAAATTACCTTACCGAGTGGCGCTAGTACGGTAACTGATACATTGGCGACAATCGCTAATCCAACATCTAGCTGGGTATATTGCACGTTTGATGCCGCCAACAACGGTTTGCAACAAACTAGTGTGGGTTGTGCACTGAACGGCGCTTCGGCGGTGAGAGTTAATCGGTATAATGTTGGGGCTTATACCAATCGAGCGCGCTATTATGTTATCACTTGGCCGGGCGATACCGTTAAAGTGCAGACCGGTAGGATACTGGAAGATCCAAATTCTACAGATGGAGTACGGTTTGATCAAAACCTAATTATTGATCCACCTTTGGCTGCTTTTGACCATGCTTTTAGTTATATTACTTTGACAACTCAAGGCACGTTAACAGCTTATCCGCGGCAACATTGGCTATATTCAATTATTGATGCTGTTACATTGCGAGCTTCTTTTTGGCGCGGCGACTTAACCGGTAGCAGCGACAGAAATGAAAAGGACTGGCAGACGGTTGAATTTCCGGTGTCGTATGAAGCGATGGGCTGGGGATGGATTGGTGAGACTGATGCCAGCGCCAGTGGTTTAATCAGTTTTAACTGTCACAATTTAGATAATTATTACGGCGCCACTAGTCCTTGTGGCGATGGCAGTGGGACGACCCGCCATGATTATAATGTTACGTTTGAACACAGTGGTTGTAGTGAAAACTGTGATGTTTCCGGCACCGCGTGGGTGGGAACGTACGATGTAGCAGATTCGGCACCAACTACTTTAGGTATTATTGATTTCGATCCGGTTGTTTCGGCGGTTGATGCGCCGCCAACTACAGTGGGTGATGATCTCAGCACACCAGAAAATGAAACACTCGATGCTCACTGGAACGAATCAACCGGAGAATTATACGGCTGGGCGCGTTGGTTAACATTGGCAGATTATGAAGATGGCGCTTTTGGGTCGCAAGACAACTGGGGATGGATTCAACTGCGCGGCACGGTAGCTGAAACCACCACGGAATTTGGCGTGCGGTTTGATCCTTCGGCCAGTGCTTTATCTGGTTGGGCTTGGAATGGCGACGGCGCCGATTCC
>CAYMXY010000056.1:0-900 GCA_964394525.1 uncultured Gammaproteobacteria bacterium
CAATGCGGAGACAGGCAGAGCTCCCATTTACGAGAGCTGCCCAGAGAATTGTAATAAAGCAAATAAATTAATTTTTACAAATTTTTCTCACAATTTGACCAAGCTCTTCAGGTGAATAATAATCAATTTGTAATTGTTTTGGAGTAATGGTCACTTTGGTGCCAAGGGCAAGTTGAACCTCTTCTTGCCAAGCAGACACATGCGCCGGCAAAGCTGTTGGCGAACGACGATGCGTTTGCTTCGTTTGACCAGCGACTTTGCCAGCGAGATTCCGCACCGACAAACGCTGTTCAATAATATCATTGAAGTAGCGTTGTTGCTCCGCTGGACTGGTTAACCCAAGTAATATTTTGGCATGACCTTCAGTGATTTTTCCTTCGGCCAAGGCTTTTTGCATCTCACCCGGCAGTTCCAGCAAACGCAATGTGTTACTTAGCGCCGACCGCGCCAGACCAACTTTGGTCGCCGCCTCTTCATGATTCAAACCAAATTCCTGAATCAATTTTCGAAAGCCCTCGGCGCGCTCAATCGGATTCAAGTCTGAACGCTGAATATTCTCAATCAACGCCAGTTCAAGTTTTTCCAGTTCTTCAACCGATCGCACAATCACTGGCACTGTCGCCAAACCGGCCAAACGGGCGGCGCGCCAACGCCGTTCACCGGCAATTAGTTCATATTCTTCTACTTCTTCTACTGCGCCGGGAACACGTGATACCAACAGCGGCTGCAAAATGCCGTATTGCTTAATGGACTGAATCAGTGCTTCCATTTCGGCATGCGCGAAATGACGGCGCGGTTGGTGCGGATTCTCGCGAATAGCCGTTAACGGCGCTTCCAACACAGTTGACTGCGCGCCGCCGGCCAATTCTGAAGTTTTTGCCTGATTAGCGATATTAGCCG
>CAYMXY010000056.1:910-4038 GCA_964394525.1 uncultured Gammaproteobacteria bacterium
TGAACTTAACCCTTTGCCTAATGCCATAATTAGGAGTATAGCATAATTTCTTCGGCAAGTTTGGCATAAGCCCGGCCGCCTTTAGAACGATTATCATATAGCGCTATCGGCAAACCATAAGACGGCGCTTCGGCCAAAGTAACGTTGCGCGGAATCACCGTCTCAAAAATGTGGTGCGGAAAATATTGTTTCATTTCATTGAGCACTTCACCGGACAAAGCGTTGCGTTTGTCGTGCATGGTTACTATCGCGCCGGTAATTTTTAGCTGCGGCTGAAGATGTTGCTGCACTAAAGCGATGGTTTGCAGCAACTGGCTCAACCCTTCCAAGGCATAATATTCACACTGCACCGGCACAATTACTTCGCTGGCGCCAACTAACGCGTTCACGGTGAGCAAATCCAGTGAAGGCGGGCAGTCAATCACGACATAATCGTAAAAAGGCAGCACGCTTGCAAGCTGATGCTGCAAAGCGTATTCGCGCTCTGGCACATTTACTAGTTCCACTGTAGCGCCAGCCAGTGCTACCGTCGCCGGAGCCAGATGCAATTTTTCCACCGGCGTTTGAAACAGCACATCGCGCAACTGCTGTTGTCCGATTAACACATCATAAAGACCGCGCGGCAAAGTGCGCGGGTTTATTCCCAAACCGGTGGTGGCATTGGCTTGTGGGTCTGCGTCTATCAGTAAAACATTCTGGCCGTTCATAGCTAAATAAGCACTAACGTTAATAGCGGTCGTTGTCTTCCCCACTCCTCCTTTTTGATTGGCAAAGGTAATTACTCGCGCCATAATTTTTGTGCCGATGGACGGAATCGAACCGTCATGAGGTTGCCCTCACAGGTTTTTGAGACCTGCGTGTCTACCTGTTCCACCACATCGGCCTAATCAATTAGCACCACAAATAATATTTAGTATTTTGACTAATGTCAACAACTCAACACGTGAACCCAAAAATAGCATTTTGCTAATTTTTGGGTTCACGTCTCAACACACCGACCTTCCGCTCGGGGGCACACGGCTAGTTAACGCGCTGCTTCGATGGGAAAAGTTTCGGCGCCGCAGGCTGTTATTGTAACTACCTCATTGGTCGCGACACTGATGGTATAACCCGTACCACCTAAGGTTCCACCATAATTTTTTGTGCCAGATGGATCTTTTGGCAAGGCAGTCAAATAGTCACCAGTTACCAATTCATCCAAATCAACGCATTGCGTGACGGCGGTCGGGCAGCCGCGCACCGCGCAAGTGCCGTTGTCTTGCGCAATCATTTGGACTGAGCCGTCAGCCTTAATCCCGGCAGGATATTTTCCTTTTTGTGCCACGGTGGCTTGAAGAAAAGCGTCTAGCAATGTGTTTACCGCTTCCACGCGTTTAGTGTCTCTCGATTCCCGCATTTGCTTGGCCGGATTAATAACTGTTAAAGCAATGGCGATAATAATAGCAATCACGGCAACGATGATGAATAATTCGACTATCGAAAAACCTTGTGGCCGTTTCATGAACAAAATTATAACATGAATTTAATCTCTCGTCCAAGGTTAATTTTACCTGAATTTATGGATTTACGGATTTAATATTTTTCTTAAAGTGTCTACCACTTTCTGTAAAGTGAAATTACTTTTCACTAAATAAGCGGCTGCACCCAATTTTTTAGCGCGCGTCACATCATGTTCCTGACTAAGGTTTGACAATACCATTACCGGAATTTGTTTTAATTTATCATCAGTCCGCATCTCCTGCAACACCGTAAAACCATTTTTAATCGGCAAAATCATGTCTAACAAAATAATGTCCGGTGGTTGATGACGCATTTTTTGCAGTGCTTCTTCGCCATTTATCGCCACTTCCACTCGACCAAAACCTTCATCCTGCAAACGTTCCGCCAGCACCTTGCTCAAAAAAACTTCATCTTCCACCACTAACACCGCGATTGATTTGAAAGGAGATATCATAAGCTGATCGGTAAAGTAAAACTAACCGTCGTGCCGCGACCTTCCTGACTAACCAAATGAATTTTCCCTCCATGCAGCCTGATAATTTCGCGAGCAATATAAAGCCCCAAACCCGAACCTTCAGTTTGGCTTTCAACGGCATTATCCGCCCGATAAAATTTTCCAAAAATATGAGACCGATCCTTTTTGGGAATGCCGATGCCCTGATCGGCTACAGAAAATTCAATCATTCGGCCGCGCGGGCGAACCGTGATAATTACCCGACGCCGTCCCGGACGACTATATTTAATAGCATTGGTTAACAAATTCATTAACACCTCGCGCAATTTATCGGCATCAGCCTGTATCTTTGGTAAGGTGGTTGTTACCTGCTTAACCAATTCAATGTTATGGGCGTGGGCAAAATGCACTAATTCAAGCACAATTTCATCTATCAGTTGTGACGGTGCTACCGGCTGACGATGTAATAAAAATTTACCAGAATCCAAGCGCGACACATTTAACAGATCATTGATCAAACCAATCATGCGCTCGTTACTTTGATAGGCTTGATGCAATTTTTCATTTTGCCAGTCGTTCAACGGCAGGCCATGACGGTTATTAATTAGCAACTCCAAATACCACTTCACTGCCGAAGCCGGCGTGCGCAACTGATGCGAGACAATCGAAACAAATTCCGAGCGCAGCCGGTTTAATTCCTGTTCACGTTCCCGCAATTTCAGACTTGAACCCGGCTTAGTTATTTGGCGGCTCTGACGACGAGATAACATTATAGTTTCTTATTTTCCTGACAAGGCTAAGTACCGTTGCGCGACCACTTCCCAATCAACCACTTTCAAAAAATTATCAATGTATTTTGCTTTGTCGGTGCCGTAGTCAATGGCATAGGCGTGTTCCCAACAATCTAATGCCATCACCACGTTATTTTTAATCGGTAAACCAACGTGATGCTCAAACATGATGTAAGTGTGCAACTGGTTATCAGCCGCATTGGCGGTAAGCACTACCCAGCCGGGTGTGGAAGCGGCCGACCCTTTCAGATCCGCCACAAATTTTTCCCAATTTCCCCACGAGGCTTCGACGGCGCGACGAAAATTATCCATTACCGCCGCCGGCTGTGCGGTCATATTTTCAAAATAATGTTGGTGAAGATAAGTGCCATTGAAAGCCACTG
>CAYMXY010000056.1:4058-7913 GCA_964394525.1 uncultured Gammaproteobacteria bacterium
AAAGCGCCGTAGGAATAATTGCTCTCGGTTGGATTAACCGTTTTTAATTTTTCCTCAATCTCGTTTAACTTTTTGACGTAACCGGCGTATAAGCCAAGGTGAGTTTCCACTTGGCGATCGGTCATACCGGGCAGATGACCGACTAGATGGGTAAAATTTTTGGTTTGATGTGTCATTAACACATTATAGCACGGATTAAAGCGCAGGCAACGATTTTTGATACAAGCCAATTACTGCGTAGGCGGTATTTAGTGCGTCGTAGCTAGAACTGACGGTGGTTGAATAGGCAAATAAACCGTTCGGTTTTTGCACGGCCGCCAAATAATTAAGGACGGTGCGCCGATTACGCATTAGGATAGTAGCGGTGGGGTGTTCACGGCTATTAAGAGCTTGTAATACCACGGCGCTAGATGCTGAATTTGAGTTGGTGTAGGCAGCGTAACCAAAACCTCCATCCAAATTTTGTTGCTGCGTTAACCAGTGATTAGCCGCACGGCGAGCCGCAGCGATTGGTGTTGAATTACCGGCGGCTGGAGCGGCGTTCACCAACTGTAAAAAGAAAGTGGTGGTGTCGACATCACTTTGCGAGCCGGCCACAGCGTATGAAACACCACCATCTTTTTTCAATCCGGCTTTGGCAGCTTTAATAGCACGTCGCACGGCCGGAGCATTGCCATCTTCGCCCGCTGCCAATAATGCCAAGCCGGCAAAAATATCATCGTTGACAAAAGCGGCGCTGCCGTATTGCTGACCGCGACGGGTTGCTTGTAAACGTGCTACGTAATCTCGGCCGCGGACAGAGTGCGGATCAAAACCAATGGCTGTCAGTGCCAAAATGTGACGTGCCAGTTCGGTAGTGCCGTCGGCGGCGGTGGGAGTATAAGCAACCACCGCTTTAGAAAGACGCTTTTCTATTTTGACGTCGCCGGCCGCAAAAGCCATGGCCGCCCATTCGGTCAGCGACTGGCTGTTAAGAATCATGCCGTCCGGCGCGATCATCCCACTCAATAATTTAATTCCTTCTGCCGCTAATTGGTGCTGCTGTTTGATACTAACCGGACGTTTGGTTGTATTTTTCGGCATCACCGTAATAGTTTCGGTGGCTGAATTGACGGCATCGGCCACTGTGGCATATACAGTCACGGCGGTAGTGTTTCGTGTCGGCCGGAAACTGGCCTTACCGAAATTATCGGTTACTACGCTGATGTTGTCATTAAATATCACCGTGGCACCAGCGACCGGCGCGAAGGTTTGTTTTTTGGCATCAACCAAACGCTGCACGCGCACTACCAATTTTTTTCCTTCTAATACTTCGTTGTCTGCCACTTTCAGACGCAGCGCGGCGCTGGCCGCCGAGCCAAAAGCCAACACTACTTCATCCCCTTCTTGCACGGTATAATCCGCTAAGCCAACGCTGGCCATTTCATAATTCACAACCAAAGACCAATATTTTGAATAGTCAGCAGTTGGCTCAAAGGAAGCGACCCTGTTCAAAAAAAGTCCAAAACTATCATAATATCCCAAGTTATAATCGAATTGCCCTAATTGCGCGGCGGCGTCGAGCGCACAAACGGCTTTGGCGCCGGTGATAACATGCTCTTGTCCGGCATCATCGGTAACCGTGCAGCCACTGGCTGTAACATATACTTGTCCGTCAAATAGTGTGGTGTTCTCTGTTTGTATCCTGACATTAATTGTTCCGCCTTCTGCCGCCAAACTACGACTGGGAACAAACCAACTTAAACTGGCAACCACACCGATTAACGCCAAAGCGAAAATCGTGGCAGTAAAGGAAAGGTCGTGTTTATGTTGTAACATAAGTGTTATAAAAAATTATTAGTTGTTTATTTGTTATAATCTGCTTCATAAGTCCAAGTGATAGTATCTCCGGGTTGAACGATTTGTTGTGAAACTCCAAGCGTGGCTTTGGCGCCGTTAACAGAGTAGATCCAGAACTGGCCCGCGGTTTTATTGGAAGCAACTGCGCCGAGTTTTTCAACAAAAAAACCAAGACCAGCGTAATTTTTTCCTTGATAAGTGAATTGACACTGCTCACTCGCCTGCCGCATTACTTGATGAGCAGTGGCAGCGGATAGTAACGGTGCTGAACAGGTGATTGTTTCAGTTGGGCTGTAAATAACAACTGTCGCGATTCGGTTAGTAATATCTTCCCGGACGGTGGAGCGCTCGGTGGTAGTTGAGGCGGAAGTGGTGGTTGGGGCGATGGCCGAATCAAGCTTGGTTGGTTCTGCTGGTTCTGACGATTCAGTTGTTACATCGGTTGATATTTCCGGAATCTTCTTGGTTGTTTCTGGTTGGTCAGTTATTTCCGTTATGGTCTCGGCTGGTATAGTAACGGTGTTAGATTCATTAGCAACAAATTCCACAGCAGCTAAACGTATATCTTCAGTTTGATACAACAACACGCCAGCGCTGAACATTATTCCAAGCACTAAGGTAATTTGTAAAATTATTTTAATTTTTTTCATAAAAAAACCTGCTCCACTGGGAGCAGGGTAACAACAGCATGTGCAATATCAACTAAATGATTTGACAGCCATTGCTCTTGCTCGAGAGCAGCCTTGACGAATAAAAGGTGACCTGGCTTCCAACTAATTAATAAATAGTTGGTTACAGTTGCGGCACAGCGCCGGACTTGTTTCACCAAAGAGTGGTAAAACTCACCGGACTTCCCCTTTTTGTTAAATTAAATTGTAAAGGTAATAAGTAATATAGACTACTTCACAGAAAGACGTCAAGAGTTATTGGTGACGTGTTATTGGTGACGGTTCAGTTGCTTGATGGATTCGCAACCAATCGGCCGGATTCTCCCATAATGTTAAATCACTGTCTGCTTCGGTGTAACTAGCAAATAATTCAGCGCCGGTATATGGATAAATGCTAAAAAAAAGATGTTGGCGATCATCTCCTAAATAACCAAGCAACTGTCCTGCAGTAACAGCTTCCCCCACTTCAGGAAACTCTAATCCTAAATCCAAATTGCCGTAAAGAGCGTGATAAATAACACCACCCTCGCTAAATTCCAAAATAACCACGCCGCCTAAACCGGGAACGGTTTCTTTGCGCACCACGGTGGCATTAGTTAACGCAAACACCGGCGGGTCGGCTGCCACGTTCGCTACTTCAATATCGTCGCCGGTATGATAACCGCTGAACCGTTGACCGCTGGCTGGTGAAAGGTATTGCCCAAAAATGTTAGCAGTACGTTGCGTAGTATAATTCGCCATCGGGTAAACATATACGCCAATCGCCTGTTCGTTTGTTTCGATCGCCGCCGTGCTAAACAAGCTGCGCAACTCTGATTCCAGCGTAAATTGCGAGGTTAATTCATCAAGCTGTTGTTGCCACTGTTTTTGCCATGACTGGCCCGACTTAGGTGAGTTGGAAGTTGGTTTAGCCCACGGACCTTGCCAACTGCAACCAGCCAAGCCCAATACCACTACGGCAAGCACCGTAAAAAGCCAAGGTTTTGAGTAAAAATTATCAGACAGCATTTTTTTAGTATATCAACCCTAGGCGCGATCGGCCAGAGGGTGTATATTATTAATACTATGACTAAAAAACAAACATCACCAAAACTTTATTTCGTTTTTTGGGCAATTATTATTGCCTTAATTTTATTAATTGGTTGGTTTGTGTATTTGTTAATTAAACCAGCCGGCGAATCTAAGGAAGAGACAACAACAAAAACGACCACAAATTCTACTACTCAAACTAATGATTCTAATGATTCGAAACAAAAAAAGAAGAAAACCACAAATAATAATACCAATGCGACCGAGACAAATACGAATACCACCAATACCAATGTCGCTACTAACGAGTCATCAACTG
>CAYMXY010000057.1:0-7897 GCA_964394525.1 uncultured Gammaproteobacteria bacterium
AATGCGACCGAGACAAATACGAATACCACCAATACCAATGTCGCTACTAACGAGCAATCAACTGTGGCCGACGAGGAAGGTGGTTTGGTGGAGCCGCCTACTGAAGATGATGCTGATGCAGCTACGGGTGACGAGCCTGATGCCGAAGATGACACCACTGACGGCGACTCGACCGAAAGCGACGCGGCCGAAACCGACTCCGACACCGACACTAAAAAAGTTACTTTATATTTTCCTAAGTCAAGTTCAGACTGCGGCGATGTGTTTCCGGTAGAACGCGACCTAGAACCAACCGATGATTTTTATGGACAAATAATTCTCGAGGACATGGCCGGACCAACAGCGGAAGAAAGTGATTATACATCTGCCATTCCGGCTGGATTGCGTTTGCGCCGCGTGGAATACACGTCGGCTGGACCGCGCCTGCTAGTTAACGAAGTTTATTCAGAATTGGATGACTGCGCTCAGGCTACCGTGGACGCGCAACTAATTGAAACTGCCAATGCCATGTTTGAACTACCAAAAGGCACCGCCGGCGAAGTGATTGCTGGGGCAGTGGAAGAGGATACTAACGAAGAAACATCCGACGCTGAAGATGAAACTACCTCGGCCGAGGAATAAATTTTCACAACGAGGTTATAGTCCGAGGTCGATCAACACATACTTCTCAGAAAAAAAATCCAAGTCAGTGGCTTTTAATTGCAACTTTGAAGCCGCGGCCGGCACTTGCCAATATCCTTCCCAAGAAATTGTTTGAGTAGGCTGAATGGTAAGATAAATCGGCGATTTGTTGCTGTCTACATAAATGGTGGTATCGGTTGACACCGAAAATTCGTTGTCAGCTTCATCTTTAACTACCACGGCAGTAGAGTCTAATGTTTGGGTGGTTTTGCTGTTATTTGTAACTTCGCCGGTGATATAAACCCATTGCCAGTCCTCGGCCGCCGGCAAATCTTCGGCGATCAATTCCCATTTTGGCAAGGTGGCGGACGCCGGAATTATGTTCATTACTTCCACCGTTTGTATTTTATGAACAATGTCACCCGCCGCAGCTTCTTCGCCAACATTATAAACTTTGGCTGCCGCTTGACCGGAAATGTCGGTATTTACAGCGCTGGCAGACTGACGTCGCGGCGGCACGGATTGCTTCTGTCCAAAGCAACCGGCACCGGCTAAAACAATGAACAACAATACGCCGCCAGCCAATACGACATTTGATTTTAGTTTAATGTTCATAATTCGCTTTGCAACTAGTCTGTCACCACTAATTCACCCTTCATCGAATCATGACCAGTTCCACAAACCACTGAACAACTAAAGGTAAAAGTGCCGGCCTTATTCGCTACGAATTCAATAGTTTTGGTTTGATTAGGCGTGATAGTTTCATTAATATTAAAGTCCGGCAAAGAAAACCCGTGTGGTACGTCTGCACCAGTGATGTTTAATACAACTGTGTCACCCTGATTTACCGTGATGGTATTTGGTTCAAAGTTAAATTGTTTTGCGACTAGGTCAAATTCTTTGACTGTAGTTGTAGTTGTGATCGCGTTGGTAGAATTAGAGTTAACAGTGGTTGGGGTGGTATTGGTTGTAGTATTGGTGGTGGTTGTGCCGGCGTTGGCATTATTATTATTTGAACCGGTATTTATTTGACAACCTGCGCCCAATACTAGTAATGCACCAATTGCCATCATGAAATATTTTATTTTTTTCATTTTTTAGTCGTTACTTGTTAACTATTGATAAAATAATTATAAAACAACCGCTCTAAAAAACAAGTCGCCCGGAGCTGGTTAGCTGCGGGCGACTTAACTGACTACGCCAGCTATTAAAGAATAGCGTCCTTGGCTTGTTTGGAAACGCGGAATTTCAACACGGTTTTGGCCGGAATTTGAATCTGTGCGCCTGTCGCTGGATTGCGACCGGTGCGGGCAGCCCGATGTTTCTTTTGCATTTTTCCAAGACCAGGCAAGGTTACTTCGCCATCATCCTTAGAATGCTTATAAATGAGTTGGACCAGCATTTCCCACATGGTCGCAACCTCTTTTTTGCTCATGCCTGACTTTTCCGCCAGCATGGCAATGAACTGTGATTTAGTCATTGGTTTTGCCATAGCACTAAATTAAGTTAATTAACATTTTTTAGCTCGCTCCACTATACACTATTCCTTAGGATTCTGAAAGGGTCTTGTGGAAAACTTCCTAATCTTCGCTAATTACTGTAACCGTGCCCAGCATACTAGGATGAAAGGCGCAATAATAGTCGAAAGTGCCCACTTCAGTTAAGGTAACCGTTTCGGTTTCGCCTGGTGAAATAGTTCCTGTGTTAAAAACACCAGTTGTTTCCGTGGCGGTGTGTGAAAACAAGTCATTATTTGTCCAACTCACAGAATCACCTACCATGACAGTAACGTCAGCAGGCGAAAATTCATAATTATCAATAGCAACCTCCATGGTTTCGGTTTCTTCTTCATCTGCTTCTTCTTCATCGTTAACACCATCACTATCATCACTATCATCGGCATCATCGCTGCCATCATTGTCATGATCCATTGGCATATCATCATCCTCGTCAGCTATGCCATCATTATCATCATCGCTATCATCGGCGTCATCGCTACCGTCATTATCATGATCCATCGGCAGGTCGTCATCGTCCATTACACCATCGTCGTCATCCACTATACCATCGTTATCGTCATCATCATCTCGCCGATCTACAATTCCGTCATTATCATGATCCATCGGCATGTCATCGTCGTCATCCATCATGCCGTCGTCATCGTCGTCGTCATCATGCTTATCCATCGTACCATCATTGTCATGATCAAAGTTGGCATGACAACTGCCTTCATCATAATCAATTGTTCCATCATTATCATCGTCATCATCACGTTTATCTCCAAGTTTGTCATTATCATGATTCAATTTATTCATTTTGGTTTCAGTGCCATCCATGACGCCGTCATTATCATCATCTAAATCTGGCGCATCTTTTTTACCGTCATTGTCATGATTACGCGTAAACAATCCATTTTCAATAATATCCGGAATGCCATCGACGTCGTTGTCAGTTGTATTTAACGCGGCGCTATCATCTTGATCATCAAGTTTATCGCGGTCGCCGTCGTTATCGATATCCAATTTGAATTTTCCTTTTTCAATGCAGTCGATATAAGTATCACCATCATCGTCCGCGTCGACACTATCATCCAACCGATCATTATCGTGATCGTTCGGCATGGTATCTATCATATCGGCGATACCATCTTTATCACTGTCCATAGTGTCATTGGCTGTAACCTGCACTGGCCAAAAATTTATTGCACCAATTAACAAAAGACCGCTGACGCCAAGATAGATGACTATCCGTTGTAGCGATTTGGAAACTGCTTGCATAAATAATTAGATTAATTACTTAGATAATATTAGTATACCATATTCTATTATTTCTCTGTTAGTTTGGCGGTTACAATCTTTTCTTCGCCATCATGTAACAGTTTGATTTCAATTTCATCCCCTACCTTTTTTTGTACTATAATAGTAGCTAAATCATTCTCGGCATCCAATTTTTGGCCGTCAATTTCTAAAATAATGTCGTTTTCTTCTATGCCAGCAACGTCCGCGGGTGAACCGGGAATAACCGCCAATGCGCCGGCTTGCTCGCCACGCAACACCAACACGCCGTAATCTACCGGCAAATCATTGGCCGTCTGAATGGCAGCATCAATCGGCAAATAGCGCACCCCCAAAAATGGTCGGCTGATTTTGCCGGTGGTTTTAACAGATTCAACCACTGTGCGAACGCTGTTGCTGGGCAGCGCGAAGCCAATATTTTCGGCGGCGGCCATGGCTACGTTCATTCCAATAACTTGACCATATAAATTCAACAACGGGCCGCCGGAATTTCCAAAGTTAATGGCGGCATCGGTTTGAATAACGCCTTGCAGTTGTTCCGACCGACCATAACCGTCACCAGCCTGGATTGACCGCGCTAAACCGGAAACCACGCCCACGGAAACGGAATTACTGAATTCACCCAACGCATTGCCGATGGCAATAACGCTTTGCCCCACTTGTAATTTGTCGGAATTGCCAAATTCCAAATATGAAAATTCAGCGCCCTCAATTTTTACCACGGCGATATCGTTAGTTGGGTCAACGGCCACCACTGCGGCCGGATATTTCGTGCCATCGCTTGAAATAACAGTATAATCCACGCCTTGTTCAGATACCACGTGTTTATTCGTTACAACATAACCGTCGGCCGATACCAAAAAACCGCTACCGCTACTGATCTCTTTTTCTTCAGTCCCTTTTTGCCGGTATTGCGGGAAAGAAAACCCGAACGGATCAAACGGATTAGCCTCTTCGTAATATTGTTCATACACTGGCACGTCGGCCGTGGCGATAACAGAAACTACCGCCGGTTGAACTCGTTCGACCACTTTAATGATTCGTTGTTCGTCGGAAGTAAGCGGCAAATTTGGACCGGATTCGGCGCCGTTTGTTTCATTTTCAATAGAGACGGCCTCGGGTGATAAGTGCAATATTTTTTGCGCTGCTGCTGGAGAAAAATAAACCACAGCGACGGCCACGCTGAAAAGTACAATGGCCGCAAAACCGCCGCTAATTAAGCCAATAATAGTGGCTAAAAAAGTAGATTTGGTTGAATTTTTCATACTTAAAATAATAATTTAGAGTATTATTTTATTAGTGTTTTTTAGTATACACCTTCCCTAAATACTATCAAGTGTAGTAGATATGTGCCCCCATGAGGAATCGGCCTACTCGATTCCGTATAACTGGCCGAGCCGCCTCGACTTCAAGTCGGGCTGTGAGGCACCTTGGAAAGGGAAAACAGGGAGCGTAGCGACCGTCAGAAGGGAAAACCCTATGGGCTTTATGGGTTTCCCCTTCTGATATTATGTGCCCCCATGAGGAATCGAACCTCAATTTCAAGCTCCGGAAGCTCGCGTCCTATCCATTGAACGACGGAGGCAAATTGTAGTAATGGCTCTGCGACAAAAGCGTGGCTATTGTAATATACCTGACGAAAAATTGCCAACCCACTACAAAAACTTGCGCAATACCATTACGTTTCTTTGACCACTCTCGTTTTATTTCACAATAAATGTTTTTTTCTTGGCTTTGGCCCAAACCAACTGCACGGTAGTACTGGTTTTTAAATCATCTTTTTTGATTAGCACTTTATAAGTCTTCCCGCCGGCTAATTCATCAACCAAGAATTTTCCTTTTTTGTTGGTTGTGCCGGTCCACACTTTTTTGTTCGTTTTGGCGGTGCGGATGGTAACAATGGCATTACGCAAACGCTGTCCTTTGCGGTTTTTGACAATGCCCGTCAGCTCTGGATAGGATTCTGCCATCAAACTAACCAAATCGACATCGGCAAACGATAATTTATCAGCATTGTTGTAGACTAAAAATTTAACGGCAATCTCTTGACCGCGATAAGCTGAAAGATCCAAGGTATATTCCGCCCACGCGGTAACAGCATCGGTATTGGCCATCATTGTGATAATTGTGTCGTTCACACTGATTCGAAAATAATCTGAAGTATCGGTGCTGCCGTAAAACCGATAATAAAAGGTAAGGGAGGCAGCACCGGCACCGGCTGGAACAGTAACAGTTTGGCTGGCGCTTTCTGTTTCGGCAATTTGACCGAGCGTTAAAAACAATCCGGAAATAGGATATTGATCTTCCAAGTTGTTGGCGGCATCAATGTTACTTCCTGTCCAACCGGTAAGACCGGCAAAAAAATCACCATTGGTAATTAGTTCGGTGCTATACACTTCCGCTGTCGCCGATTTTGGGCTAATTACTGCGACCAACCAAAACAGGCTCATTATATAAATTATTTTGGCGTAAAATTTTGGTTGCATATTATTATTTATTATATAGTCGGCGTTGGGGTTGGCGCATAGAAATAGTATAGCTGTTTGACAATAATTTTTCCAACGTGTTTCAATTAGTGGTAGAAACTCCTATGTACCGGGGTTTAAAAATTGCTCTTTGAAAGGAGAACGCATGACCCCGAGCAATCCGTTCATCAAGAACAACAACGGCGTCCCGTTGGCGCGCCAGTGGCTGCGCGAATTGTGGCGGCCGTTTGTTGTACTGGGCATTGTGGCCTACGTTTACTTCAGCCTGAATCCTACCCGCTTCGGGCACGCAATCTGCCGCAAGGATATGCTGGTGGGTTTGCTGGCCATTGGGATTAGCGTAGCTTGGTTCGTGCGAGCTATCATCAGCGTAGTCTTCTACGGTTCGCGGACGCGGCGCAATGTGCCGCCGTGTCAGTGGCGCCGGAGCGACTGTATCAGCCCGCGGAACATGGAAAACGAGCAGCCGCCTGAATACAGTGTTTGTACCCGCTGGGCGCTTTATCAAGTGCGTCTGGCAATGGCCGCATGGCTGGGTAGTAATGTAATCTTCATCGGCCTCTTGCCGCTGCTTATTTTTATGGTCGGCCGCAACTACTTTGGTTGGTTGGTGGCCTGGCTGATTAGTTGGAGCTTCGGCAACTGGTGGATGGCGCGGTCTATTTTTAAAGACTTGCGTTCACTGACCGCTTCGAAGCAGAGCGGATGATCAAAGCATGGCCCGTGGTCATGCGGGGGAGAAAATCGCTGACATGGGGTACGGACGTGTCAGCGATTTATTTTTTACGTTTCAAGATGATAACTGCTACCACAACAACTATTAACAATAATATACCGCCGGCCACAGTCAACAGGATAAAAATATTTTTCTTACCGGGTTCTTCAGCGACAGTTGATGATACTTCTTCCGCTGATTTTAGTTCTGCCAATACCGGCTCTTCTATGGCTTGAAAAAAATCCTTCCAATTGTCCTTCTCTGCCTCAACATCAACCGCTTGCGCCTCGCCCACACCATTATTAGTTGCGGCAATCATTTGACCCGAGCCAATCTCTACCTTTTTACCAGTTTTATATTCAGTCACTTCGGCAATACCTTCAAGCACTTTGACACTGCTGGTTTCACCGTCTTCATAATATACCACGGTCGTTCCCTTCAATTTAACGCCCAGCTTAGCAAGTTGCGCCTCAAACGTATCGTATTCTACACCAAGTCCAGACTTTTCTGGCTTGGCTTTTGCCTTGTACAAAAACTCGCCAATGCCCAAAATATTGGTTTTGTCGAAAATCGTAAAGTTAGTGCCCCCCTTTAAGACAAACCCTTCATCAATGAAACCACCTTCGTCGCCTTCCCCTGGATACAGAATAAGGTCTGTCTCACCCGGCGGATTGACGATGGTATCGCCAACATTAATTTTGGTTTTTGCCGTTATTTCTTCCAGCTCATTTGAACCGACGCGCTTGATAAAGCCTTTGAAGCCGCCGTATGGGCCAAATGATGTTTGAAAAAAACGCAGGCCAGAATCCACCGGCTCCGCGGCAGGTTCTTTTTCTTCAGATTCTTCCAGCTCCTCACCTTCCGGATATTCAACCGTGAAGTACACGCGGTTTTCAAAATCCCCGGCTGGCCCCTTGTCATCCCCTTCCTGCCAGGTTCCGTCGTCTTCTGTCCACTGATACATATTGCCGCTGATGGTGATAAAGCCAGCGGTTTTTTCCTTGGAAATATCTGCTGTCAGAGTTCCATCAATTGCAATCCACAAATTCGCCGTGTCTAGCTGGGGCGCGATGGTGATGGAGCAATTGAGTTTTCCCGTTTTGGAATCGTACTTGCCTTTCACCGGCACGTTGTCAAAATTTTTATAGGTGACGACGGTATCAACCACTCCGTTTTTAACTTCGATGCGGGTCTCATTCAAATTATCAAACCCTGGATAACCTGCTGGAATGACAAACGTGAAAGTGCTATCTGGATCAGGTTCGGCTTCCCAGTTATAT
>CAYMXY010000058.1:0-4881 GCA_964394525.1 uncultured Gammaproteobacteria bacterium
CATCAGCGGCGTTTTTGCTTTCAACCATGTCCGTGCCGCTAGTTAAAAACTGGTGGCTTAAAAATAAATAACTCAGGCCGCCCGACCCACTAGATAATTTACCACTTTAAATGTCCTGTTTTGTTCTGTCCACTTAAGGATGGCCTATTTCGTCCGCCGGCTTATTTTTTTTGACCACGGACCGTGTTTATCGCCGCGCAGCGCTCGCACTTGAATTACATAACGAGTATTTGCTTTTAAGCTGTTTGCGAGTTTTATTAGCCGTTACTTTTTTCCATTTATTTGTTGAGGCTGGTCGATAACGAACTTTATATTTTTTCGCCGCGAACACGCCTTGCCAGTTTAATGTTAAACTGCTGGTTCTTTTTTTGGATACGTTTACATCTGTAACTTGAGCCACTGAATATTTAATTTGTTGCGACGAAGCCAAAGTGAATTTACTGAAATGATCAGTAACGAATACGGCTTTTTCTTCAATGCCCAAAGCCTCTAATTCCTGTTCATCCCAGCTCATCTGTAAAAACACCGGCTGATTAAGTTTAGTGACAATATCCCCACTGGTATCTTTGGCAGAAAAATCATAAGACAGGTTAATTGGTAAACCGTACTCAAAACTCTGTACTTCGAGTGAAGGTTCGGCGATCAAGGTTACCTCTCCACTGGAATCGTTCCCCAAACTATAACTAGGCAATTCAACTTGCACATCTCCACCCAAGGCAAATATCTGCGGTTCATCCGCCTGAAACGACATCGCTTTAGAAGACGGCACCGCCACGGCCGGATCCCACCAAGTTTGCAAACCGCGTTCACTGTCGCCATCAACCGCTACGGTTTGCGGAATATTGCGGAATAATTTTTCACCAGCCAAACTAACTGCTTCAACCGTCACGGTTTCATCATCAATCACGTCTAGCTCATATTCTCCGTCGCGGATATAGCCTGAATAAAAATGGCCGGTGTCGGAATAAGCGCGCACAAACCCTTCCGCCTGATCCACTGTGCCGGAAATGGTGGCCGTTGCTTTTTCAAAAACCAACTCTTGTTTGGTAACGTCTTTATTTACATCAACCACTACGGCCGCCGGCGCAATATTATTGGTTTGTGGATGATTTCCCGCTCCCAATTCATAATTTCCATCTGGAACGTGCAGTTCAAATTTACCGTCGTCATCGGCTGTGGCAAAAAATTGTCGCACCGGTTCATCTGTCGTTTTAGTGTCGTGATTGGAAAGGTACACCTCTACATACGGCAGCGGGTCACCATCACGTTCCATTACTTGACCGCTCACTGTGTTTGGTGTGCTAGTCAAAATAAACGAGGCGGCCTCCTCTTCATTTTTCTCCAGTTCTACCGATAAACTTTCTTCGCCGCGTGACATGTATTGATTACTATCTTCTAACAATTCATAGGTCATTTGCCAGTCACCCGGCGACAGTTCCAAAGAATATGAACCGTTGTCAGTGTTCACTTCAGTGGTGCGCGTGCCAAAATGATTCGAAGCAATTACTCGCGCTTCAAGATTTTTTACCGTATTGCCGTCTTCATTTTGAAGAACGCCGGACACTTGTCCGGTGGTTTCTAAAAGTATGAAATCTTTGCCGGCTACATCTGCCTGTTCAACTTTCGCTGTTAAATTATCTTTGATGAAATATTGGGAATCTTGATCGAAAAAGAGATATACTTTGTAACTATCATTAGCAGGTACATTCAACGAATAAGTTGTGCCGCTTTGCAGTTCACCGGTATAAGTGCGATTATCGCTATCAACGGCATAAGGAATAAAATTATCCGCCTCAACGGCAGCCCCGGTGGTATTTACCAGCGATCCGCCGATATTTTGTGTTCTAAGTTTGACTGTGATATTATTGCCGGAAGAAGTTTTATTTTTACCAACCTCGATTGTCAAGCTATTGGTTGTTTCATATTGATCAGTTGCCGGTAAAGTTAAAGTCCAGGTGGAAGCATAAGTGTTAAAAGTAAACTTACCATCATTGTCTGTATTAGTGGTTTGGTGATAATCATTGGTGAAATCCCAAGCCATCACTAACGCGGCTGTTACCGGATTGCCATCGGCGTCTACCACGCTTCCAGAAATGGTGGCATCATAAATTAAACCGGTAATTGTTCCGATGTCGTAGTCTTCGTCGGGCAACACCACAATTTCCTCTGTGCCAAAGGCATCATCGGTACTGTTCATAGGAAAAACACGCACTTTCAAAATTCCGGCAATCACCGGAAAAGTAAATTCACCAGTACCATAATCAACCTTGCCCCAAATACCTTCACCATCCTTGTTTACCACATGAACATCCGCCCCTTGCGGTACCGAGCCGTCGATATTTAAAACTTTTCCTGTCACGGAAGCATTGGTTTTAGCCACGGTAAATATTATGTCGATGGATTCCTCGCTCTCATCCAAAGCAAATGTTACTTTTTCCGCTGGATTAAAATAAGCCCAGTCAACATTATCTTGCCCAGAATAATCCGGATTAACATCAACTAACCAGTCACCACCAGATACGGTTTCACTGCAAGTGCCATCAAGTACGGTGTAACAACTGCTGGCATGCCGAATTAATCCGCCCACCGGATAAATTCCCACATTGGCGCCAGACACGGCATCGCCGTTAGGATACTGCACCGTGACATTTACCTCTTTTGGCGCGCTTAAAGTAACCAGTTCATATTCACGAATGGCATCGCCTTCAGCCAGCGTAAAATTAACACCTTGTGGCGGATCATAATTTGGACTTTCTGCAGTAGCCATGCGTGTTTCAATACCGTAATCTCGGCCAACCGTTAAGCCGCCGATGTTCCACTGGCCGCTGCTGTTAGTGACCATTCCTTGATAAACCGATCCGTCGCCGGTATGAGCTTCAACAATCCAATCCTCTAGGGGCGTTGCCTCATCTGGCCGATAAAGTATGCCGCGGACTTGAGTAGCGGCCAGCACTATGTTAACTGTAACCGCGTCATCACTGTCAACGGTGGTTACATCGGTAACAACATTGTAGGCGTAATTCGACGTTGGGTCAGGCATAGCAATGACATACCACGAACCGCTGGCGGTAGTGAATGAGTAAGTGCCGTTAGCGGCGGCAGCGGTGGTTTGAGAAGGATCTACGACAGGATCATCATCACCCGAGTAAAGACCAACCATGGTGCTAGGTAAGGCGCCGCTGTCTGGAGTGGTGACGGTTCCAGCAATGGTAGCGGCTGCCGCCGGTTGTCTTAAAACAATAAAAATACCAATTATTCCAATAATATAAACGAGTTTTTTCATAAAAGTATATTAGATATTTTAGTTGCTATAATTATATTACTGCAGCACTAGTTGGTATTGTTTTGTAACCAGATAAGTGCGCTTAATTTTACCAGCGCTGGTTTTTAGATAAACATATTTTTTCTTGGTGGTGGTTTCGTCTAGCGCAATAGCTTTGCTGCGGGTTTTGACGCTGTCCTTAAGTTGAATAGTTGGAATTTTTTGTTTCACACGTAATATAGTTGTTTTGATTACATTAGTGCTGGTTTTGCTTACCACCAAAACTTCAGTTGAACCATCTCGCCTTAAATCAACTTGTTTCAAATAATTATACCGAAACGATAATTTTTTACTTAATGATTGCGTAACAACTTTTTCCCCGGTGTATACATTTACCAATGCCAAGCGCTTACCTTTGGGATGCAGCACAATAGCATAACCTGTACTTTTATAACGCTGCACCACAGTTAATTTTTCTTTAGTATAATGAGGAAAAATTTGATAATAATAAACGACATCATCGGTAAACCGAACGACCATGCCGCCTTGAGTCGTGGATGAAATACTGGCGATGGCTGAAGTGTAATCGCTGGCTGTCAGCGGATCGCTGCTACCGAAAGTTGGATGAACGCCGTTTTCCGCCACTGTATTCATCTCATCAATTTCGCCGTCGCCATCGTTATCAATCCCATCGCCGTCAATTTCAACAATACCATCATCTTCGTCAATGCCGGGTAACAAACCACCATCGCCGGCTGAACCATCGCCATCATTATCAACATAAACATAACCTAAATAAGCCTTAGCCGCGGCGGCGGCACCCACAATTATATCCGCAAAATTATCACCGTTACTGTCGGCCACGCTCACCGCGTTACCTAGGCTATCTCCACCATTACCGGTAATAGCCGCGTCAGACGAGGCTAAGCTGGCAGAAGATAACACCGCGTCCTCGCCAAACACAATATGCACGGCACCAACGCCACTTTGCCCCTCTGAACCAATTAGAATGTCATCAAATCCATCATTATTTATGTCACCAGCGGCTATGGCTCTTCCTAAAAAGTCGCCGCTTTCAACCCCGCTAAATTTCGTGTCTGCCGCGCTTAAATCTATTGTTCCACTTAAAGCATCAACACCCGCGCCGCCGTATAGCAAATAAACAATGCCTGAATTGGATATATTGTTGGCGTCGGCTTTGCTGGCTCCAATCAACAAATCAACGTAACTGTCGCCATTAATATCAACGTTACCCACCACGGTCGTGCCCGCGCGATCATCAGTCGTCTCGCCCACTAAAATTAAATCAGCCGCTGACAAATTTTCTGAAACCAGTAAGCTAGCGGCGCCAAAAATAACATAAACTGCGCCGGCGTTATTGCCACCCTGCCCGTTGCGGCTGGCGGCCACGCCTAAATCGGTGTAGCCATCATTATTTATATCACCCGCGGCGAACACCGCGTTACCGGCGTAATTACTGTCGTCCGCTCCGCTGAACTGAACCGCGACGGCCAAAGAACTGGCTACCGGCGTAGCGCTACCATACACCAAATAAGCCGCGCCGGCGTGATTATCTGCATCATCATTATCAGTCGCGCCGATCAACAGATCATCAAAAC
>CAYMXY010000058.1:4891-7870 GCA_964394525.1 uncultured Gammaproteobacteria bacterium
CCATTAACATCGCCGACACCAGCCACGGCGATGCCGGCACTGTCACCGGAATTTTCACCGGTAATTTCAATTACACTGCTGTCGCTCAACGACAAAGTGGTCAGTCGGGAAGCGCTTCCTAAAATAAGATACGCCGACCCAGTGCCACCGGCACGCAAGGGCGCGCCAATTATAATGTCGCCGTAACCATCGTTGTTGACATCGCCGGCCCCGGCTATCGCATAACCAGCTTGATCACCGCTGGCCTCGCCGGTAATCACCGGTAAAGCGTCAACAGCGCTGGATGAATAAAGATCCTCTTGTCCATATATTATATAAATTGATCCAGTACTGGTATCGGGCGCACCAATCGCTATATCTTGCCAGCCGTCGGCATCGATATCTCCTAGTGCTTGAACACTGGCACCGGTTTGATCGGTTGCGGTGGCACTGCTAAAGGCAACCAGTTGATCTATATCCAAAACAATTTGTTCCGCCGAAACCAATTGCGGCATTAACCAAGACGCGCTCGCTAAAACGATTATAAATAATGGGTAGCGCATAATTTTGATAGTTAAACTATTATTATCAAAATTATATCACTTGAATCGGGAAATGCGCAAAATGCTAAGTCGTCAGGCTGCGGCCGGCTACTAGCAATCTAATGCGCTCGCCGCTATACTTTGATTATGCGTTTCATTGCCGACTTTCATATTCATTCGCACTACTCGCGCGCCACGTCCAACAACATGAACATTGTCCAGTTGGCGCGCTGGGGGCAAATCAAAGGCATTCAAGTGATGGGCACTGGCGATTTCACTCATCCACAGTGGCGGCAGGAATTGGAAGAAAACCTTGAGCCGGCGGAAAATGGTTTATATGCCTTACGGACAAACGTTGCCGCCGCTCTTCAGCCGCAAGTGCCGCCATCCTGTCAACTGCAACAACGTTTTGTTTTAACGGTTGAAGTTAGCTGCATTTATAAAAAAAATGGTCGAGTGCGCAAAATGCATTGCTTGATTATCGCTCCCTCTTTTACTGTGGTAAAAAAAATTGTCACGCGGCTGCAGGCAATTGGCAATCTTAAATCCGACGGCCGACCAATTCTTGGGTTAGATGCCAAAGAGTTGCTTAAGATTGTGTTATCCGCTTCGCCGGATTGTTTGTTCATTCCGGCTCATGCTTGGACGCCGCATTTTTCGGTATTTGGTTCCGCTTCCGGTTTTGACAATTTAAGCGAGGCTTTCGACGAATTAACGCCGCAGGTTTTCGCGATTGAAACTGGTTTATCTTCTGATCCGCCGATGAATTGGCGGTTACGGCAATTAGATAACATTACCCTGATTTCTAATTCCGACGCTCATTCGCCGCAAAAATTAGGACGCGAGGCTAATGTGTTTACCACTGAATTATCTTATCCGGCTATGGCTGCGGCTATCCGCCAAAATGACCGACGCGCTTTTGCCTACACCATCGAATTTTTTCCGGAAGAGGGGAAATATCATGTTGACGGTCATCGTTTGTGCGGCATGCGGTTGGATCCGACCGAAACCAAACGGCTTAATGGATTATGCCCGAAATGTGGTAAGACGGTAACGGTGGGCGTGTTGCACCGAGTTGATGATTTGGCTGATCGGCCGTTGGCGCGGCGCTTGCCTGACCGCCGGCCGTATAAAAATATTATTCCGCTGCCGGAGTTGATTGCTGAAACTTTAAATAAAGGAGTGAATTGTCAGGCAGTAGAGAAACAATATTGGCCGCTAATAAATGCCTTAGGCAATGAATTTAATATTTTACTGGAGGCGCCGCTTGCCACAATTGCCACTATAGCCGCGCCGCCATTATTGGAAGCGATTCGACGAATGCGTCTTGGTGAAGTGCAAATCGCGGCCGGCTACGACGGCGAATACGGCAAAATTCATGTTTTGACTGCGGCTGATAAAACTACTATCACTAAACAAGAACGGCTGCTTTAAAATAATTTTGTTTGATGCGGCCGCCGGCTAAATCGCTCAGTCGCCTGCTGGTGCGATAACAATTCCTTTGGTAATTCTTCAATAAAACGTGATCGCGGCGGCTGCTGTTGCTTGCCAAATAATGTTCGCTGGCTAGCGCCTGAAATAATTAACGTGTGTTGCGCACGCGTCATAGCTACATAAAACAACCGCCGTTCTTCTTCCAAGTTACCACTAGCTTTAGCCAAATATGGAAAAATACCATCATCGGCACCAACAATAAAAACGATTGGAAATTCTAATCCCTTGGCGGCGTGAGCAGTTAGCAAAGTTATGGTATTTGGTTGCGGCTGCCAGTCATCTTCCGGTCGAGCCGTTTCCTGATGATTTAAGAGCGCCTGCCTAGCCGCCTCGGCCGACATGTCATCAAATGATTCAACCACCGTGCGGAAATCGCTATACTGATCAGCTTGTAATTTTTTAGGCAGTTGCTGTGAAAGAGTCAATGAATTTATTAATTCAAACCGCGGTAACTGTTCCATAAAATCACGTACGGCAGCGGCTTCAAATACACCTTGTTCACCGATCCGGTGAGTTGGTAAACCGGCTGCTTGTAATTTTTTTGCGCAGATATTACCAGCCGCGTGCAACCGGCAAATCACCGCGATATCACCAAAACTATAAGCCGTACTCTCACCCTCGCCTTTGTTTCTACCTTGCGCCAGTGCTAAATGATCTGATGCTCCAACCAATTGTTGAATCGCTGCCACAACCGCGTTAGCCTCACTTACAGCTGTCGGCGCGGTCAAAACAATTATCCCGCTACTCCTGTCTTGCAGTGGCACAATTTGCTGTTCAAATCTTTCTGTATTATTTTGAATCAATGCCGCGGCGGCACTGACGATATCAGCCGGCGATCGATAATTTTTCTCAAAAAAATAACTCTGCGCCTGTGGATACTGTTCTTGAAAATTTAGCAGTACTTGAGGGCTGGCGCCGCGAAAACCATAAATACTTTGATCAGGATCGCCAATCACACAAAGAT
>CAYMXY010000059.1:0-780 GCA_964394525.1 uncultured Gammaproteobacteria bacterium
CGTAGTGGAGCTACGGTGAGAGAGCGGCTGCGGCGAACAACGAGCCCGAAGGGTTATGCTGTCCGGAACATCCGGCTTTGCCGGAGGGACGGGCAGCATAACAGCTGGCCATTTATGGGTTCAGCACTTCACGGTTAGCACGCGCTTGCGCAGATCGCAATTCCTTAAACCGTTTCTCTTCAGCCTCAAATTGCGCCGCCATGGCCGCATGATCAACACCATAACCGGTTCCTACTGGGATTAATTTGCCAATAATTACGTTTTCTTTCAAACCACGCAGATAATCCACTTTACCAGTGACCGCTGCATCAATCAGCACCCGCGCCGTTTCTTGAAAGGAAGCAGCCGATAAAAAACTATCAGTGGAGAGCGACGCTTTGGTAATGCCAAGTAAGATATTATCAACCACTGGCGGTTGAGTTTTATTTTTTTTGGCCTCGGTAATTAAATCTAGCAAAGCATCACGCGTCAACACATCACCAGTTACCAAATCACTGTCGCCCGGATCAACAATGCGATAACGTGAAAACATGGACCGAATAATTATTTCCACATGTTTATCGTTTAACTTTTGTCCTTGCGATGAATAGATATACTGAATTTCTTTAATGATATACTGCTCTACCGCTTCTCGCCCACGGATAGCAAACACATCCTGCAAATCCAAATTACCTTCACATAACTGTTGACCGCGTGTTACCAAATCGCCCGGCTTCACCCAAACACTATAGCCAATCGGCACCGGCAGTTCTGACGCCTGCTCCTGCTCGCTGAAAATTT
>CAYMXY010000059.1:790-2426 GCA_964394525.1 uncultured Gammaproteobacteria bacterium
TCCTTTTCAGTCAAAGTAACGCGGCCGTTGGTTTTGGCAACAACTTGTTTACCGGCCTTGGTCGCCAATACGGCGCCAGCTTCTACTTGGCTGCCATCTGTTACCAATACCTTCATTGTTTTGGTGAGTCGGTACGTTTCTTTGGTATTTCGGATCGCTGCCACTTTGATTAACTTTTGCTTGCCAGTTTCAATGATTTCTTCTACTTTGCCGTCAACATCACTTAATACGGATTTACGCTTGATTGGTCTAGCCTCAAATAATTCTTCAACTCGCGGCAAACCTTGAGTAATATCACCGCCAGCCACACCGCCAGTATGAAAAGTGCGCATAGTTAGCTGTGTGCCGGGTTCACCAATTGATTGCGCGGCAATAATACCGCAAGCGGTACCCAGATCTACCATCCGGTTGTGTCCCAGATCGTAGCCATAACACAAACAACAAATCCCCCGTTGCGTTTCACAAGTTAATACCGATCGCACTTTCACCTGTGTTAATTTAGCCCGTTCCAACAGCGGCAAATGCTGTTCAGTAACTACTGTGTTTCTTTTCAAAATTACGGTATTGCCGTCTTTGACGTCTTCCGCCACCACGCGACCAAACAACCGGCTGGGTAAAGGATAGCCCATTTCTTCACTATCGGCGTTAGTCAAAACGCGACCAGCTTTCGTGCCACAGTCTTGCTCACAAGTAATTACGTCTTGAGCCACATCAATCAACCGACGTGTTAAATAACCGGCATTGGCCGTACGTAAAGCCGTATCAGTCAACCCTTTCCGCGCGCCGTGAGTGGAAATAAAGTATTCCAACACATCAAACCCTTCCTTAAAAGAAGTTTTGATCGGCAGTTCAATGGTGTCACCAGTCGAGTTGATCACTAAGCCTTTCATTCCCATCATCTGTGTCAGTTGCCCCCACGAACCGCGTGCGCCAGAATCAATCATGGCAAAAGCTGACGTTGTTTCGTCCAACGCATTTTGACATAAACCGGTAATTTCATTTCTCATATTGCGACTGCACCTCATCTACTTGATGCTGAGCGCGCTCCATGATTTCTTTCTTTTGTTTTAAGACGGGCGTGTCATCCATTCCCCAACTCATTCCGGATTTGGTGACATATTCAATCGCCTGATCTTTGATATCATCGATCAACTGAACCGTGCGCTCGCTACCATTTAACGCAAACACGCGGGCAATAATACTCTTCAATTCTTTCTTATCCACCAACACGTTCATATATCCAAGTTCAGTTGGCAACAAGCTATTAAAAATAATACGGCCAGCCGAGGTTTCAATCAATTTATCTAGATACTTCACATAGATTCGGCTTTGCAGCATAATCCGGCCAGTTTGATAGGCTAGCAGCACCTCAGGAAAATCGGCAAAGTATAATTTTTTGTTAGTGGTGGTGTCGCGCAACAAGGTCATGAAATAACAACCCAAAACAATGTCCTGCGACGGTGTTACTACCGGTTCGCCAGTGGCCGGTTTTAACAAATTACTGCTCGATAGCATCAACCGTTTGGCTTCATCTTTGGCTTCGTTGGTTAACGGCACATGCACCGCCATTTGATCGCCGTCAAAGTCAGCGTTAAAAGCCGTGCAGACCAATGGATGAATTTGAATAGCTTTACCC
>CAYMXY010000059.1:2436-7780 GCA_964394525.1 uncultured Gammaproteobacteria bacterium
CCTCAATCAACACCGGCTGAAAAGCCTGAATACCTAGACGATGTAAAGTCGGAGCACGATTCAGTAAGACATAAGCGTTTTTGGTAATTTCTTCAAGAATATCCCAAACTTCAGCGCGACCCGATTCAATAAACCGATTAGCACTGCGCACATTATAAACCAATTCACGTTCGATTAGTTTAGAAATAACAAAGGGCTTAAACAATTCCAAGGCCATTCGTTTTGGTAAACCACATTGGTGTAAGCGTAGATGCGGCCCAACCACAATAACGGATCGGCCGGAATAGTCTACGCGTTTGCCGAGTAAATTTTGACGGAACCGGCCTTGTTTGCCTTTAAGCATGTCGGCCAAAGATTTAAGCATCCGTTTTTGACCGGTTGAGGCGGTGACAGTTTTACCGTGACGCGCGCCATTATCAATTAAGGCATCCACCGCTTCTTGCAGCATCCGCTTTTCATTGCGTTGAATCACTTCCGGCGCATTTAATTCTTTCAAACGTTTCAAGCGGTTATTACGGTTAATCACCCGACGATAAAGATCATTCAAATCTGAAGCGGCAAATCGGCCACCATCCAACTGCACCATCGGGCGCAGATCAGGCGGAATCACCGGCACTGCAGTCATAATCATCCAACTCGGCTTAATTTTATTGTGCTTGAGATTTTTTGCTAACTTCAGTCGGCGAATAATTCTTTGCTGTTGATTCTTGCTGACTTCTTTGATCTCCTCTTCTAAAATGGTAATCATTTTATCCAAGTCCACGCGCTTTAACAATTCTAAAACGGCTTCGGCGCCAATACTGGCCTCGAACACGTGTCCGTATTTCAACGACAAATCCTGATATTTCGTTTCTGAAATAATCTGCATTGGTTTCAACTCACGCAATTCTCGCTTCGCCAAATCTACCGCTTCATCTAAGTCCTTAAATTTTTCATCACGGATAATGGCTGCGTTAATCAATTCGCTTTCCAATTGATTGGCCAATTTTTGACGCTTCTTCTCACCTGTTTCTTTAGCCATTGCCTGATCATGTTCCTGTTTGAGCTTACCCACCAACTGAATATTTTCAGATTTGATCGCTTTGCGTTTTTGAGACGCTTCATTTTCAATCTGTTCAATCACTTGCGCTTTTAACTCTTCATTAACATCGGTGATAATGAAATTGGCGAAATAGATAACTTTTTCAAGCGACTGCACCGACAGATCCAAAATCAACCCAATTTTCGATGGCACGCCGCGTAAAAACCAAATGTGCGATACTGGCGTAGATAAATCTATATGACCAAATCGTTCGCGCCGCACAATTGACCGCGTCACTTCAACGCCGCACTTATCGCAGATAATTCCTTTATACCGAATTTTTTTATATTTACCGCAATAACATTCCCAGTCTTTCGACGGTCCAAAAATTTTTTCACAAAATAAGCCGTCCTTTTCTGGTTTTTGAGTACGATAGTTGATAGTTTCAGGACGAATTACTTCGCCATGTGACCACTCATGAATTTCATCGGGAGAAGCGATTCTTAAGCGGATGGCGTCAAAATCGTGGGTACGGGTAACTTGATATTCCGGCATAAGATTAGGCGGTTAGTTTATCTTTTGTTGGTTGTTCGGCTGTTGTGGGGGCAGCTTCCGTTTCAGCAGCAATAGTAGCAGCGACGGCGGCTGATTCGGCTGGAACAGTTGGTGATGCGACCATTGTATCCACTTCACTGCCAACCACGCGACCATCTTTTGAAAACAGTTCAACCGACAAACCAAGACCTTTAAGTTCACGCACCAACACGTTAAATGATTCCGGAACGTTCACTTTTCTAATCGCCTCACCTTTAATGACCGCTTCATAGGCTTTAGAACGACCGGGGACATCATCAGATTTAATCGTTAAAATTTCCTGCAACATGTGCGCAGCGCCATAGGCTTCAAGCGCCCAAACTTCCATTTCACCAAAACGCTGGCCGCCGAATTGCGCCTTTCCGCCCAACGGCTGTTGCGTTACCAATGAATATGGCCCAATCGACCGCTGATGAATTTTATCATCCACCATGTGATTCAATTTTAACATGTAGGCAATGCCGCAGGTGACTTTGTGGATGAAACGATCGCCGGTGCGGCCATCATACAGGTCAATTTTTCCATCTTCCGGAAAACCAGCTTTGGTTAATTCCTCTTTGATCAAACTTTCGGATACACCAATAAATGGCAGAGTGGCCACTTTGTAACCTAACGCCAAAGCCGCCAAGCCAAGATGAGTTTCAAGCACCTGTCCCAAATTCATACGCGAAACGATACCCAGCGGATTCAATAATATATCAACCGGTCGGCCATCTGCCATGTACGGCATATCTTCCACCGGCACAATGCGCGATATTACCCCTTTATTACCGTGACGGCCAGCCATTTTGTCGCCCACCTGAATTTTGCGCAATTGAGCAACCGCTATCTGAATTGTTTTAATTACGCCGGACGGTAATTTATCGCCGCCTTCTTTGGAGAAAATTTTAATGTCAACTACCTTGCCGTGTTCACCATGTTCCAAATAAAGTGAAGAGTCTTTAACGTCTTTAGATTTTTCACCAAAAATGGCGCGCAGTAATTTTTCTTCGGCTGATAATTCAGTTTCTCCTTTGGGAGTAATTTTGCCAACCAATATATCTCCAGATTTCACTTGAGCGCCGATTCGAATGATTCCATTTTCATCCAAGTCTTTTAATTTTTCCTCCGACACGTTCGGAATATCACGCGTCACCACTTCTGGCCCTAATTTGGTATCACGCACATCCACTGTATATTCTTCAATATGAATAGAAGTATATTTATCGTCTTGAACAATTCGCTCTGACAGTAAAATAGCATCTTCATAATTACCGCCTTCCCAAGGCATATAAGCTACCAACATATTTTGACCAAGCGCCAGCTCGCCATTTTGGGTGGAGGCGCCATCGCAAATGGTGTCGCCGGCTTTTATTTTCATGCCCGGTTCTACAATCGGTTTCTGATTCATACAGGTAGAGGCGTTGGAACGGCGGAATTTCCCCAATTCGTAGCGATCGTTGCCCTGTTTTGATTTGACGACAACCAAATTGGCGCTTACTTCCGTCACGGTGCCGTCATGTTTGGCAACCAAGGCTTGCTGTGAATCCACCGCGGCGCGATATTCCATGCCAGTGCCAATGATAGGCGCTTCCGGACGAACGCAAGATACCGCCTGCCGTTGCATATTAGTACCCATCAAAGCGCGCACGGCGTCATTGTGTTCAACGAATGGAATAAGCGCCGTCGCCACTGAAATAATTTGTTTCGGCGAAACGTCCATATAATCAACGTTCCAAACGTGATCAATACCTGGCTGGCCGTATTTGCGCACCTCAATTTTTTCATTAATAAAATAGCCTTGCTCATCTAACTCAGCCGTGGCGGCAGTGCAAATTGACCGCTCTTCTTCAAAGGCATCCAAATAAACCACTTCATCAGTTACCCGTGCGCGTTGGTCGGTGGGATTTTTTTCAATTTTGCGATAAGGTGTCTCAATAAAACCAAAACTATTAATGCGCGCGTAAGAAGCTAAATGGCCAACTAAGCCGATATTCGGACCTTCTGGAGTAGCAATTGGACAAATACGGCCATAGTGCGTGCGATGAACGTCGCGCACTTCAAACCCAGCTCGCTCGCGTGATAACCCACCCGGCCCCATGGCTGACAAACGGCGTTTGTGTTCCAGTTCTGCCAATGGGTTAGTTTGATCCATAAACTGAGATAACTGCGAACTCATGAAAAACTCGCGGATCGAACCAATCACCGGACGAGCATTAATCAGTTGGCCGGGAGTAAGTGTCATCACATCTTTGGTGCTCATCCGATCCTTGATGATGCGTTCCATACGCGCCAAACCGATGCGGAATTTATTCTGCACCAATTCGCCTACCGCCCGAACGCGACGGTTTCCCAAATGATCAATGTCATCTGCTTCTTCTTGAGAGATGTTAAGACGAATAATTTCACGAATAACGGCAATAACATCTTCCCGCATCAGCACACGAGTTTTTGGTTCAATTGGCTGATTGAACTGAAACCGTTTATTGATTTTATAACGTCCGACCCGGCCGAAATCATAACGATTAAAATTGAAAAACATGGCATGGATCAAACCGCGGGCGTTATCCACGGTGGCCAAATCGCCCGGCCGAATCCGTTTATAAACTTCTTTCAGACCTTCTCCTTCGGAATGAGAAATATCTTTTGCTAAAGTAGCTTCGATGTATTTGTTTTCCGGATCAATCTCAACATCCTTAAATAAATCAATAATTTCGGCGTCGCTGGAATAACCAAACGCGCGCAGTAAGGCTGTTATTGTTACCTTACGTTTTCGATCAATTTTAACGGTAATGACATTATTAACATCAGTCTCAAATTCTAACCAGGCGCCTCGATTAGGAATAATTTTAGCGCCATAATAATTACGTCCGCGCCAATTTTCAAATGTGAAAAAAACTCCGGCCGACCGAATGAGCTGCGATACCACCACCCGCTCAATCCCATTAACAATGAATGTGCCGCGTTCGGTCATTAGCGGGAAGTCGCCCAAATAAACTTCTTGCTCTTTTATTTCTTTGGTTCGCTTATTAAGCAATCGCGTGTTTACGCGTAACGCCGCTTCATAAGTAATATTTTTTGCTTTGGCTTGCAATTCACCAAACCGCGGTTCATCAAGATAATAATCATCAAAGTGTAACTCCAAATCGCGACCGGTAAAATCTTCAATTGGGGAAATCTCCTCAAATAATTCTTTCAACCCATCCTCCATAAACCACCGATACGAGGTCAGTTGCACTTCAATTAAATTAGGCAAGTTAGCCGCGTCCTGAATCGGGCCAAATAGGCGGCGTGAAGATGGGATATCGCTGGTTTTTATCATAGGCAGAGCAAAAAAAGACACCCTGCCCTAGCGGCAGTTTTGATGTCGGTCGGCTTAAGTTATGCTATAGAAAATGGCACTATAGAACTATTTTGAAACAAACCGAATTATGGGAGTAAATTTGCCGGCTACACAAATGCGAGTGAAATCTGGTGTACTGTACCTAAGTGCTATAAAGCTGTCAACAGCTAGTAATAGTTGTCAAGTAGTTAGTTATCCACAGGTTTTCCCCAAACCTTCAATAATACCTGCTGCGCGACTGTTCGCTCATCCCATGGCTCTTTTTTGCCGTGAGCGCGGCAAATTTTTTGGTCGGCTCCTTTGGCGGTTAAAAGCACTACGTCGCCAGCTTTAGCTAACCTAACGGCCTGTTCAATGGCAGTGCGGCGATTGAGTATCCGCCAAAAATTCGTACCTTCAACTTTACC
>CAYMXY010000060.1:0-1168 GCA_964394525.1 uncultured Gammaproteobacteria bacterium
TTATGAACAACAGTATTGCGAATAACACTAGGTTCTATGTCTGGGAATTGTGCTTGGAGATCTAGAATGGCAGCCTGAACTCTTTCTAGAGAGGTAGTGGGGTTTGAGGGATTATAAACCGCGGCCTGGCGAATAACACTAGGTTCCATGTCTGGGAATTGTGCTTGGAGAGCTGGGATAGCGGCTCTAACTTTTTCAAGGAAAGTAGCGGGGTTTGAGGGATTATAAACCGCGGCCTGGCGAATAACACTAGGTTCCATGTCTGGGAATTGTTTTTGAAGAGTAATAATAGTATCGGGATTATGGTGATAGGAAAGTCGAGCAATGTCTAAAGCGACAGTTGGGGTTATTTCTTGGTGATGAGAGATTCTTAAAGAAAGAATGAATTCTGCGGTGTAAGCAGTGATAATGTCTTGAATTAAGTCTTGGGTAAAAAAAGAGGTGACGTCGCCTTTATTTTCTCTTCGTAAGAGGCGATAATGAGCCCTGATGCAAGTGCGCAAACCATCTAAAAATACTTCCCGGACTTTATCTTCTCCAAGTTCTGTTAAATACTCTCGTAATGAAGAAAACTTTTCATCAATCCAAGCTTGATTTTCTCTAATAAGCTGCTCTGCTCTGGCTGCAACATCTTGTTGGATTTTTTCTAGAATACTACCGGATCTCCCTGTTAAAGTTATATCCTGTTCATGAACACCAGCTTTCATTGTTCGTTGGCTTCCAATTTTCCTGCGTAATTCCCTTGAAAAACTGCTTCTAGGTTCTAATGGTTGTGATTGGGACATAAGGTTAATGCAATAATTTTACCATATACTCCCCCAGTAAGCCATAACCCAACTTTTCATAATATTTTCGCACGCCGACGCCGGCGATGACGGCGATTTTTTTAAAACCTTGTTCGCGGGCAATTTGTTCGGCGCGTTCCATTAACGCGCGACCAAAACCACGATGTTGCACGGCCTCCCCTTCTTCGGCGACAGGCACTAACTGTCCGTAAACATGCAACTCACGAATAATGGCGGCGTCTTGCAACTCCTCTCCATACCAATGCTGCGGCCGTTGCTGCAACCGCAATCGCACAAACCCAAAAATTTTCGCACGCGCCGCATCTTCAAGTGAAATAAAATATTCATTACCGTCCGCCGCCTCATACTTATCAATAACCATC
>CAYMXY010000060.1:1178-6365 GCA_964394525.1 uncultured Gammaproteobacteria bacterium
AACGAATACACACGCATTGCACGCCACGACGCTGCATTTCCTGCCGTAAATTGGTAACGGTATTACCGGCCACAATCGAATTAGAAGGAATATCGCGCACCAGCCGTTCAATCCTCACATAACGCGGCACTTGAGCTTTAATGTCCGCCAATAATTCCGTCAAAACTTCAGTCGAATAACTTTTATAATGCCCAGCTTGCCACTGCCGATACAACGGCGCCGACTTTACCACCACACATGGATAAATTTTAATGTGATCCGGCTGATACCCCGCGTGCGAAAAAATAGTTTTGATATCCTGCAAATCCGTTTCCGGCACTGCGCCCGGCAAATTTTGCATCAGGTGATAGGTAATTTTTAAGCCGGCCTCGCGTAATAATTGAGTAGCCGCTTGCACCTGTTCATTAGTTTGATCACGCAAATTCACCGCCAGCACATGTTTATTTAATGTCTGCACGCCAAGTTGCACGCGCGTGGCGCCGAAATAGCGCATCCGCTTTACTTCGTCCATAGTAATATGATCCGGCCGCGTTTCCAAAGTACAACCGATCACGCGGTATTGAGCGGTTTCATTCAAACGTTTAGCTTCAGCCAGCGTGGTCGCGCCCTCTGGCCGTTGATCTTGATTAAATCCATCGTAACAACGTTTAATAAACCATTCTTGATAATCGTTCGGGTACGCGGTCCACGTTCCACCTAACACAATCAGTTCACATTTTTCTGGAATGTGCCCATTGCGTTCCAAAGCCTCCAGCCGTTTTGTTACCTGCAAAAACGGATCAAACTTTAACGCCAGCGCGCGCATGGCGCCGGGTTCGGTATCAATGTAACTTTTGGGCATGTTCACTTCAGACGGACAATATAAACATCGCCCCGGACAAGGATATGGTTTAGTTAAAACCGTGATCGGCGCGATGCCAGACAAAGTCCTGATACTGCGCACTTGTAATATACGTAAAAATGAAGTGTGATCCGCGGCTGCCGTTTGCTCTAATAAATTGTTTTGCACCATCTTTTTATATTCCGCCAATATGCTAGCATTGGTGGGCATGGCAATCCGATGCCGTTTAGCCGCGTCAGCTTTGATGGCGCGCAAAGACTGCTCGTCATTAACGCCACGTTCTAAGACTGTAATAATAATATCGCGTAATGCTTCAGTCATTTGCTAAAAAAATAATTAAACAAACCGAGCATGATTACGATCGCATCGCCGATCAATTTTCTCATACTCGTGCCAAACTCTGGCCTGAATTGCAACAGTTAACTGCGCTGCTAAAGCCAAGCCAGCGCATTTTAGATATCGGCTGCGGCAATGGCAGACTAGCCGAAATTGCCGTTAAAATCAAGTGCGCTTACGTTGGTATTGATTTTTCAAAAAAACTTTTAAACCATGCCAAGCAACGCTATCCAGAATTACAATTTATCTATGGTTCGATGCTGCGCCTGCCTGTGGAAGATGAGGAATTTGATGTTGTTACCGCGATCGCCAGTTTACAACACATTCCTTCGGAACAATTTCGTCTGCAAGCGCTGCAAGAATTAGCGCATGTCGCCAAACCAGACGGTATATTATTTATGACGAACTGGAATTTACAACAGGATAAATTTCTGCAATATCGCGTTTCGCCAAAAGACGGCTATGATGCCGATGACTTTATTATTCCGTGGAAAAACGATCAAGGTGAAATATTGGCACAGCGTTATTATCATGGTTTCATTGAAGCGGAATTAAAAACTTTACTGCCACGCGCTGGTTGGACAATAATCAAACAAACTATCACCGACCGGAATATCATAACAATTGCCAAAAAAATGAAAATTGACTACACTAACGGCAGATAAATGTTAACCATAATTTTATGAAAAAAACATTAACACTGATTGGAGCTCTTTTTTCAATAATGTTTATGGCTCCGGTAGCTGCCATGGACGAAACTACGGGTGTGTATTCAGCCGTGGAAAACGTGGCCGTCCAATCAAGATACGCCCACCGAGTTAAATTAACTTGGGACGAGGTCGCTAACACCGAACAATACCAAGTTCGCGTAGTCAATCCAAATAAAAAATTGGTCACCAAAGTGCGGGCCAACGATAATAAAGCAACGGTGCGTGAACTAAAACCGAATCACACCTATACCATGCGTGTGCGGACAATATCCGAAAATCAAATGGGCGATTATTCCGAACCGATTGACGTTATCACAAAACCGGTGGGAGCAATCACCTTAACAGCCGATGGAGCAACGGTAACTTGGACGATTGACGGGGAAACGACCAATGGCGTGAAAGTAGTGTGGTCAAAAACTGCTGAACCAACTTATCCCACCAGAGAGACAGATACTTATCAATATATCAGCGATCAAACACAAACCTCTTTAACTTTAAATGCGTTTGACGGATCAGGAACGTATTACGTACGGGTATGTCAATATCTGGGGAGTGGGAAATGCGGAGTATATTCCAATGAAGTAACGGTGGAGCTTGAAGAACAGGAAGTAGTTTCAATTACTTTAGAGCAAACCGAAGGAGAAGAGGTGGAATGGTCAACAGAAGGTTACGCCGCGAAAGGCTATAAACTGGTGTGGTCGCTGGAGCCAGAACCTACCTATCCGCCGGATGAAAATGATGATTATAAATATTACTCTTCCGGGGACACCACCAGCGGAGAAATTGACGATTCCTTTGGCGCTGGAACCTATTATGTGCGAGTGTGCGAATATACCGGTTCGGGTTGCGACGTCTACTCTAACGAAATAACCATTGATTTGTAACGTTCACGTTCTAACGGATTGCGGCAATAACTGCTGTTAAATTTTTCGGTCGGCGGCTACGATCCCATTGGGTCATTTGGCACAACAACTGTTGCCAGCGTTCTTCTGTCGGCGACTGCGGCGGCGGCAAACGATCATATTTCAGCGTTTCTTTTTGTTCCACGGCGTCGGCCGTAGCCTCCGAATTACGTTCAATCATTTTTCCTTTCTCATCATAATAATAGCGAGGCGTTAACCCGTCTCCATAAACCAACAAACCCATAATCATGCCTAAGGCGTAAATGTCGGCACGGGCATCTAAGGTTTGTTTAGTGAGTTGCTCATAAGAAATAAATTGCATAGTGCCAATAACTGGCCCGCGCGCTGGCGGTTGTTTTTCCAACACCACCGCGGTTCCCCAATCTAGCAACGCCACAGCGCCGTTCGGCTGTACCACGATATTTCCTAGTTTCAAATCTCCGTGAATAATGCCGCGCTGATGCACGGCAGATAAAGTGACGGTGATAGCGCGCAATAATGTTATCGCCTCACCCAATGGTAAAAGAAATTTTGGCTTTGTCTTGCGCAATTCCTGCAACGTTATTCCGTTAATTTTTTCCATCACCAACACCGGCCGCCGTTCGCGCGCGTCAACTTTTTCTTTCAACCAAAAAAATTGTTCTAACCGCGGCACCCCCTTAACGCGGTAATTACCCAACGCGTCGCGCAATGTTCACGTCGCGGTGTTTTTATAATTACCGTTTGCCCTGAACGATTCACTGCGGAACAAATTAAAGTATATTGGTGCTTGATTATTAAATTTATTTTAGAAAATCCAAGGCTTGACTTTTTCATAAATCTATGATATCATTTTTTTAATGAATACTACCAGCAGCGCAGCCATAGTTACATCCGGATTAAATAATTTTGTTAGCCAGTTAATGCGCCAAGCCGGTTTTGATGGTTTAACAAAAGCCAAACAAGAACAGCATCTTCAACAACTAACTGATGCGATCAACGCACGTTTGGGTGTGGTAGTTCTGGAACAACTTTCAAACGACGATCGCGCTCAATATATTAGTGAATTTGTTGAGACTAATAAAACTCAAACGACTGAATCGCAACAATTTTTAGTGCGTCATTTGCCCCAACTGCAACCAGTTATTGACCGAGAATTGCAAAAGTTTAGTCAAGAATATTTACAAGCAGTGAAGAAATAAATATATGAAAGAACCTAATGGAGAACGCAAACTAAGAACGCTAGTGGTAGATGATGAGGGTAGAACTGAAATTCGGCCGGAAGCTGGTACTGTTGCTGCTGGTGAATCAGGTCAAGCAGCAGTTCCAGAACAAACAACTAATGAAGCGCCTACAGTAGCCGCTGTTGAACAACCAACAGCACCATCAGGGAGTGTTGATGAAGTGCCACTGGAACTATCTAAGGCTACGGCTCCAGATTTTGAAGATACTGGATTTTCGCGATCGCTTGATGCGGCGGAAAAAGGTGTTCCGGTTTCTATAGGTATGGACGTTGAAACACAACAGCAAGCAGGTACAGTTGAAGAACCAACTGGTCTTGTAGAACCTGAGCGAACTGGGGTAATGCCTGCTGGTGAAGAAATGGTGATAGCACCTGATGCTCCACATACCGTTATTGAAGGTCCAGTTAGCCCTGAAGCTAATACATTTATTATTGAACCTGATGAACCTCAAGTACAAGAAGTTGGTGCTTTGGCTCGCGCTGCTGCAGCTGCTCCGGAAATTACAGCAAGTAATGTTGCGACGGAACAGCCTACATTAAAGGTTGTACCACCCGAGGACATACCAACTGCTGAACTTGCGCCACCAACACGACCAGAGCCAGTGCGGATTGGTATGGCTGGTGAAGGACCTACAGATATTCTCGTAGGAAGACGAATGCCTGCTGAGCCACAGCCAGCTGAACCATTTACGCAAGCAGAAGATGATTTTTTTAGTAAAGGAGTTCCAAAAAGTGCCGGAGCATTGGAAGAAGAAGCCCGGGTAGCAGAAGAAGCCGCGCGCAGAGCTGCTGAACAACTTGATCAAACCAGCCAAGAAGCAACCGCCGACCAAGCGCTTAGGGCCGCTGATGCAGCCACTGGCCAACGACTTGATAGTACATTAAGCAATTCGGGAGTATCGCGAGAACGTGCAGGCTGGTTTCGTAGGAATATGAGAGCGTTGTCCGCTGGCATTGCAGCAATTGCCATTGGTACTGGTCTTTTTGCTATCAAAAAATACTCTGAACCAGAGCCGCTGCCTTCACGCCGAGCCGAACTGATAATGCAAGCTGTGGACCAAGCGCCAGCGCCGACGCCTTCACCAGCAGTTGAAGCCGCACCAGCAACGCCTACTTCTGAACCAGACACCAAAGTAACCATTAAACCCGGCCAAGGTTTTTGGCATGCGCTTAAAG
>CAYMXY010000060.1:6375-7736 GCA_964394525.1 uncultured Gammaproteobacteria bacterium
CCGCACGCCACTAACGAAGCATTAGCGAATATTTTAAGTGATGCCGGCGTAATTGATTTTCAAATCGGCTACGATAAAGATCATCCATTAAGTGTTGATTATGATGAAAATACCGGCAATTTGAAATATTTTGTTGACGGCCAGCCAACCACGTTGCAGCAGTTAGCAGATACTGGGCGTGTTTATTCATCCGCTGCCACCCCTAAAGCTGAACGAGCAGTTGCCGCGGCACCCGCACCGGCTGTTGAACCTGCTGCCGGCACAGTTTCTGGCACCGCCGCTGAACGGCCTCCTGTTGCAGCCGCTGCCGCCGCAGTTGAAAGTGCTCCCGCTGCGCCATCTGCTTTGGATAAAGCGTGGGATAGTGTAAATGCCGCGCAAGATGGCATGGATAACTTACTTACTTATATCGCCGAAAGTCATAAAAAAACTGCGGCAGATATTGATGAGTTACATTTTTCAACTACTGGTGAGCTTAGATGGTTAGGCGACAAAACACCAATTACTTTATCTGATCGTGAAAAAACTATGTTAACGTCAGCGCAACGCGCTATCCAAGAAGCAAACGCTAAAGTTACCGAGGCTTTAGGTATTGATGCTTCTAAGCGCACCAACAAGGTGTTGGTGCGGTTGCAACCGCGCTATCCTGCTGAACGCCGCAATCCTCGCACTACTTGGATCGATAGTGATAAACCACTAACTGAATTGAGAGCAATTGATGAAAAAAGCCTCTATCAACAAGAATTGAGCCGCGTCAGCGCCGAGCCACTTTCAAAACCTGAATGGCGCGTGGCTAGAAAAGCTTTCCGTCAAGCATTAATGGAAAATCCTGATGGAATAAAATTAGGCAATTTAACTTTGAGATTAGGGCTGGGTGGTGTGGAAGCGCGCTTAAATAATCTGGAAGGCGCTGGGTTTTTCCAGATGCGGGGTGATAACTTGGAACAAGTTGTTGCCTATTGGAGACGCCAAACACCATAAAACACACCAGCCGATCCTTTAATTGCCAAACTTCCTCTTATCCTCTATAGTAGAGGTCATGCGTTATCAAAAATGGAAGGAAATATTGCCATTATTGGCTAGTTGTGGGGTAATTTTGGTTTTCGGAGCAGCTTTTTTTTCATTAACCAGAGCTGATGCAGCTTTACTGGTGGATGATATTAACACGCCGCCAAACGCTGACACCACTAATACTTCAGCAGATACAGAAACAGATACAAACGCGGCGGAGGTAGATACTGAAATAACTGAAAGCGATATTGAACCAGTGTTGGCCAACACCGACCCCTTGCCTGATTTGCCAACCTATACTGATCCATATTTTTCCGCGGGCGCTAATCAAGTATTGGAAGGAAATTTCC
>CAYMXY010000061.1:0-7694 GCA_964394525.1 uncultured Gammaproteobacteria bacterium
CAATAGGCGAAACCACAGTGGTTTATTTTACCCCAGCCACAGATGATGAACCAGCCAGCGTTACCTATCGTTTTGCTACGGATCGCTATAGTGCCAAAGTACAAATTTGGGACAACGACGAAGTCAGTACTTCGGCTGATGACAATGGCACAGCGGAATTGGCAGATTGGGCTTCAGCCTTGGCACAACTTCAAGCTGATAAAATTGATAGCGCCATCGCCAACGACTGGCCGATGCCGACAGATAATACAGCCATGCAGCGATTACCCGCTACCGTGTCGGGCGCAACTTATATTGGCAAGGCGCCGGTAACAGCATTGGAATGGTTAACCATCATCGGCGACTTTACTGAGTCAGCAGACGGTGAAGAAATATTAACCGGCTTTCAGTCCGGAGGCTTAGCCCGCTTTAGTTTAAGTTCCCGCCCGGACGAAGTGGTTGAGGTGACAATTCTAGAAATGACCGAATCAGATCAAGCCGACAATTACATTAAAGGTTTTCAATCTTCAATTCTATCTGGTCCTGCTAGTGATGTAATCGATATTCCAGAAACAATCGAGGCACCGGCAGTGGCCGCCAAACAAGGGAATTATGTTGAACTACAGGCCGCGCGCGGGCGGTTTATGATTGATGTCAGTATTTTTTCGCCATTAGGCGATACTGATCTTTCACCGGCAGCGACTGAACTAATTCAAATATCAGAGGTTTTGCTTAAGGATATTGTAGAATAACGTTGGAGTTGGTCACAAGCAAGATATCAGCGGCGTTGTACTAAATGCCAGTCTTGACGATTGGTCAAAAATGGTTAAGATGATGTTTCTTATGCCGAAAAATTATTGGTTATTGGGTGCTACTATTATTTTTTGGTCGATGCCGTTTATGCCGTTATGGGCAAATGAGCCGACCGAACCAGACAGGCTTACTGAAAATAAAATTGAATATGCCGACAATGATTATATTGTTCAGCTTACGGATGACGGTGATTTTCCTATAATCAGCGGTTTAATGGCGCAAAGGTTGAGGCCGTTATCTTCAAAACAGCTCAGTCGAACAGCTCTTGATAATGCCGCCAGTCGGCGTTGGCGCGTACAGGCTACAAATTCCACACCAGCAGCGGCGCTAATCAATATTTTGCAACAAAACCCGCGCGTTAAGCAAATTGAACGCAGTCTAATACGACGCTTGACGGTAACGCCGAATGATAGCGATTTTGCGAGTCAGTGGCATCATACCGCGACTAATGGAATTAACAGCGAAGCCGCTTGGGATCGCCAAACAGGTTCTAGCCAAATAGTGATTGCCGTGATTGACACCGGTGTGGATACCGATCATCCGGATCTAGCCGCAAACCTTTGGACGAACAGCGCCGAAATCGCCAACAACGGTATTGACGACGACGCCAATGGCTACGTAGATGACACGGTTGGTTATGATTTTGTTGGTAGTGACACCGACCCAAACCCAACTCCAGAAGGTTCTTACAGCAGCAGCGTGGTAGTGCATGGTACGCATGTAGCCGGCATCGCCGCGGCCGTAACCAACAATACTACTGGTGTTAGCGGCATTAATTGGCGAGCGAAAATAATGGCGGTGCGGGTTTGTACTGATAGCGGTAGTTGCAGCGACAGCTATATCAGCAGCGGAATTTATTATGCCGTGGATAACGGCGCCGACGTGATCAATTTAAGTTTAGGCGGTATTGGTTACAGTACTAGCCAGAATGAAGCTATTCAGTATGCCATTAATCATGGTGTTGTAGTGGTAGCAGCCGCTGGTAATGACACAACTAATATTAATTCTAGCCCATTTTATCCAATTTGTTACAATAATGTGATCGGCGTAGCTTCAACTGATAATCAAAGACAGGCATCATCCTTCACCAATTATGGTTCTAATTGCGTTGACTTGTCCGCGCCCGGCAGTTCAATTTATTCCACCTTTTACACCAATGACTCCAGCCATGGTCTCACTTCAGATTATGGCACCTTAAGCGGCACTTCCATGGCTACACCAATGATTACCGGAATTGTCAGTTTGATGTTAAGCCAGCAATCAACTTTAACCGTGTCACAGGTAACTAATGCTTTACAGCTTTCGGCGGTTAATATTGGCTTGTCGGCGGATTACGGCAGTGGTCTGGCCGATGCTGCCGGCGCCGTAATTTGGAGCGATTGTGTTGTTATCGGCGCAATCTTAACCTCGCCGGTTACTTATTATATTGACAGTGATGGCGATGGTTTTGGTTCGACAGCGACCTCATTGTTAACCTGCGCTCCGCCGACTAATTATGTGTCGAACAACACCGACATCAATGATAGCGATTATGATAATGACGGCGTTAGTACCAGCGCCGATTGTAACGATCGGGATGCTGCTATTGCCGTCAATCAAACCTATTTTGTCGATACGGATGCCGATGGACTAGGTGATCCAACCAGTAGTGGTTTGTTCTGCAGTCTGACCGCACCATCTGGTTATGCCGCCAATACACTGGATCAAAATGATAATGATTTTGACAATGATTCGGTGGCGGCGACGGCCGACTGCAATGATGCCGATGCCCTTATTGCTGTTAATCAAACTTATTACGCCGACGATGACGCCGATACCTTAGGCAATCCATTAAAGACAGTTTCGATTTGCAGTCTTACTTCGACAACTGGTTATGTGGCGAATGACAGCGATACCGATGATACTATTCCAAATTATGGCGTTGAAATAGATGATGACCGTGTTGACAATAATGGTAATGGAGAAATTGATGAAATAAACGTCGGTAGTCACCCATATTTTGGCGCGCTTGACGCTAATTCAGTTACGCGTAATAACAGCATCGAACATGTCACTGGCACAGCCGCCGGCGCAATTAAAGTAACTTACGCTGATCATTCTGTTTATCTTTTTTCTGTTTTTGATGTTACAAGTCAAAAACGCACGCCGGTGTATCTTTATGAAAACAGTCTATACGCTGTAGCGCTTCATCCGCAAGGTAAACGGCTTATTTTGTTTAATTTATTAGATGGTTCTATTGTCGCACGAACGAGTTTGGCCAAACAAAGTTATCTGCAGCAGGGGTTACGTTTTTTTGATCTGCTTGATAATGGTACAATGGAGGCAGTGGTAACGTTGAAACAGAATCAAAATATTAGGTTGGTGATGGTAACGGTTAACCCCACAGCCGGAACGCTCAAGCTGCGATCGGCTTTGAGCTGGCGTGGCCAAACAGTGGCACCTGATCGTACCGGTGTTAAGCCTCGCTTAATTAAACTAAGAAATGGCCAAGGAAAAATTATTAAACAATTTTCCATCAATCGGCGATATCAACTGGCGACTTAATATTATAGCTATTAGTTTTCGTTGGTTGCTGCTTAGCGCGTGGATATTATCCATTTTTTTCTGGCTTCATGCCGCCAGGGCGCAAACAGTAGATCAAACCACCGAATTACTGCCGACCATCTCCAGTTTTTCAACCAATTTTATTTCCGTAACTTCAGCTTCGCCATACCAAACCACCATTGCCGCTTATGGTGACAATTTGGATTTTTTGTTGGATGAGGATGTTACTATTACTTTAGGGCCGTTAACCGCCAACAGCGTCGCTGGCAATAGCACCGGAATGAATATCGGCTTTACGATTGACGCCTCTACCATTGACGAAGAGCAGGCCGATTGGCCAATGGTAATTGCGTTAGACAATCTGCCAGTGCTGGTCACTACTACTGTTGTTACCATTTACAATCCTTATCAATCAACTTATCAACGCGCTAAACCGCAACGTTTTTTGAATAATACGGCAAGACCAAAGCAGCGATCAAAACAAACTATCGGCCTAAACGTACAGTGGGCACTAGGCAGTGATAGTACACTAGACAACTTATATGAGCAGCGGCTGAACGACAGTAAAACAATTTGGGCGCGCGAACATTTTAGTTACAAGTTGTTGATGGGAGATGATAGCGATGCTTGGCTCAAACGTTACGATCAAATAATGTTACGCTATCAGACAATGGGAGTGCGCGTGGTGGGAATGTTGGCCTATGGTACGGCTGAAGATGAATTGGCCGCGCCCAACTCGGGCGATTGGAAGCGATTTGTTCGTTTAGTAGTTAAACGTTACCGCAATACCGTTGATGCGTGGGAGATTTGGAATGAACCTGACAGCGACGATTATTTACAACCCAATACTTGGCAAAATTATCGGCCGTTGTTGAAAATCGGATCAACCATGGTGCGTGAATACGATCCAGAAGCGATCGTGCTTAACGGCGCCGTTGCCGATATCACTCAACGCCGTTGGTTGCGGCAGTTATATAGTAATGGGCAGCGTTATTTTGACGAATTGAACGTGCATCTTTATTATTGTGATGAGTGGCGGGATGACGGTTGGCAGTTAACTCGTCTGGAGGAAGATTGGACAGAGCTGCTGGCCACCATTCAGCCATTTCGTTCGAATGAAGCCATTTGGGTTACGGAACTGGGATGTTCAACCGGCTTAACTGACATCAATCAAAAAACCGTCAAACGTTATTTCCAACAAGTTACCAAATTTTTATTAGCTAATCAAAACCTGCTGGGCGCAAAATATCGTTTACGGCCGATATTGCTTTATACCATCCGTGACCGCACTTATCTTGAACCGTACGAGGCGTATTTTGGATTGCTAAAAGATACTTTGTCTCCGAAGCGCGCGTGGCGGTGGTATAAATTATTACCACAAAGCTAAACAAATAAATACGGAGTGAAAGGTCAGTTGGCGGGCAAACAAATTAAAACGTAATTGTCCGGATAACGTCGTTAGTAGAGTCGGCCACATACATTTTGCCGGCGCGGAAAGCGAACCCTTTTGGATTTTGCCACTCGGCACTGCTGCCGGGCCCATTCACATAGCCGCGTTGACCGTTGCCGGATATGGTAATAACTTGGCCGCTCGCCAGAAAAAGTGCGCGCACCGTATGGGTGCCGGCTTCAGTCCAATAGATAACGCCATTTTCTTCTTCAACATATTCCGGAATTGCCAGCGCGGCTGTACTTTTATAACCGTTGCGGAATCCTTGAGTGCCTTGACCAACAACAGTAGTAACAGCTTTGGTTGTTAAATTGATCGCTCGAATAGCATGGTTATATTTATCAGCCGTGTATAAAGTGCCACCATCGGCGCTGATGTCTAAAGTATATGGGCCGTTAAATTGTGCCGCAGAACCAATGCCATTTTTGAAACCGGCCTCACCGCTGCCGGCGATTAAACTGGTTTGACCGTTATCCACATTAACAGCTCTGATTCGCTGATTACTTCCTTCAGCCACATAGAGCGTTTTACCGTCTGTTGATATTGCAAGTCCGGTTGGCCGATTAAAATAAGCGCAACCAGCAACCCCGCGATCAAACTCATCTAAACACGGGCCACCCTCTTGATAACCATTAGACTCTTCCGATAGAAACGCAAAATTACTGTCGCCGGCGCCGGTAATATAAACAGTTTCACCCGTTTCCGTATTCACTTTTCTAATTCGGTGGTTATTGCGATCAACCACGTATAACCACACATCATCCGGCGAAATAGCCAAAGCCGTAGGATCGGAAAAACGCGCAGCGTCGCCAATTCCTTCGGTATAACTATCCATCACATGACCGGCTAGTTCTTCTAAACGACCGCTAACAAAGCTGTAAACCACCAACTTATTATTAACAATCATGTACAATTTTGTTTGATCGTGATTGAAGACAAGATCTTTCGGTCGGCCAAGCAACGCTTCTGCCCGATCACCCAGCCGATCTTGAAAACGATGTTCACCGGCAAATCGCTGCGGCAGAGTAGCATCGTTGCGCCACGCTAATATGGCCGAACCACCCTTGTAGAGCACATAAATACGATTACTACTAACCGTAGTAGCGTGAGTTTGATCTTTAGCGCAAAGTTCAACTTGCGCTCGTAGATGTTTTGATGGTTGGTGTAGTCGGAATTGCAAAGTGGCTAAAAAATTTCCACTGGCAAGTGGTCTCATCCGTACGGCTCGCACCGGCACAATTTTAGCTATTCTTTTTACCTTGGCTGGTTTGGTGCGAAAAGTTTTACCAGCAGACCAATCGCTACAACCGCTGGCGGTACAGGCGCTTACCCGAAACTGGAAAGCGGTGTTCGGTTGCAGATATTTTTTTGGAACGCGTTGGCTGTGTCCGGTGGTGACCGTAAAAGTTTTTAAGCGCTCGTCGTTTTGCCATAACTGAACGCGGTAGGAACTGGCGCCGGTTACGCTATTCCAATGTAACGTAGCGGCTCGGGCTAAACGATGACTAGAGCGCAAACGAGTAATAGTTGCGCCGACTTGCGGTTGAGAAGTTTCCGGCGTAACGGCAAAAATCTGGCTTTTATTGGAAGAGCTTTGATTAAGCTGATGCTGTTTAGTGAGTTTTGCTTTAGATAATTTTGCATTATGGTACTGGGTGCGCACCTGGAAATAAACTTGATCTCCCTGATAAGCGGAACGCAAAATGTAATTCTGCCGATACAATTTTTCTTTTGAATTGAGAGTGATATTCCAGCGATCACGCCATAAAGATTGCCCCGGTGCCCTTATTTTTAAGTCGCAAGTTGGCTGTGATTTCGGTTTGGGTGCTGCCACCGTGTAAAGTAAATTGGGTTCCCAAGAATAATATTCCTCCCAACTGAGGGTATCATTTTTAATAAGGATATCTGATGGCCAATTAAGATGTTCAGTCTCACGATCATGCTCTAGGCGGGTCGTTCGCACGGCTGTTACCAAACCGCTTGGGTTTGGCGGTGATAATCGCACTTTCCAGATTTCATTAAATACGCCGATGGAATAACTTGAAGCCACAAACAAATTACGTTTTTGTAAGAAGATGCCGCCGATGTCTTCTAAATCTTTAATCAACGGTTCCGACAATTTGCCGGTGTTGACGTTAATGGCGCGCACCGTACCTTCACCAAAATTTACAAAAATAATACTGCGTGCTTCGGGCCAGTAAAGTAATTTAGTCGGTTGATTAAGATTTTTACCAAATTCTACCGGTGTGCCGCCGCCGCGATAAATTCCCAGAATACGGTTGTTTCCGGTATCGCTGATAAATAATGTGTCGTCGGCGATGGCTACACCTGCCGGTGCCGACAATCCATTAACCAATGTACTAACTACTCCATTTTCTAACTTGCGCACCGCGTTATTATTAGTATCGGCAATAAAAATTTGTTCTCCATTTTCACCAAACACGGCTACGTCTTGAGGTTGGGCAAATTGGGCAAAAGCCGCTACGTCATTTTTATAACCATATTCACCTGAGCCAGCTACGCGCGTTAGTGTTCCAGCTGCATCTATTTTTTCAACACGATTATTGATTGTATCAACCACATAAATATTATCCTTATCGGTGTCGAAACCGCGCGGCTCATCTAAATAAGCACTGTCGGCCGCCACGTTGTTGCCGTAATCGTCTTGACTAAGAAAAGTATCGGTTTGATAGTCAGCGGCACTGGCCGCTACCGGCGCCAAAGCTAACGCCAAGATAATATAATTTATTTGTTTCATAGACGTAATCATATCTAATTAAAAGGTTATTGACAATAATCGGATTACTTCTTCATCACTAGTTTGATCAAAAATTTGGTACCATTGCCCGACGGCATTAAACAAATCAGGGGTCATTAAACAAATCACCTCGTCGGCTAGCAAGCGAAT
>CAYMXY010000062.1:0-7408 GCA_964394525.1 uncultured Gammaproteobacteria bacterium
ACTAAGAGCAGCGAACTGCAAAGGCAAAACGTCGGCGGTCGCCAATTTTGCCAAAATCGGAAACAGACTGCCGGTGACCGCGCTGCTTAACACCAATAAACTGCCGCGCCGTTCGTAAATCATTGAACTATTGTAGCATAGCCCCATATCCTAATCGACTTACAATAAACTCATTGTCAAAAGGGTTTGATTATGGTCTGGCAAGTTATACACAGGCAGGGTAGGGAGGGGTTTACGGGAATAGACTAGTGGAGTATAATGGTAGAAAATAATATTAAAGTGGTAAAAAGTGGGGATAAGTTTGTGGATAAGTCATTAAACATGTGGATATGTTCATCGGTGAATATCAACATCAATTAGACGACAAAGCCAGATTAGCGATTCCAATGAAGTTTCGTCAGACTTTGGCTAAAGGTGCGGTGGTTACTCGCGGTTTGGATAAATGTTTATTCGTTTATCCGGCAGTTGAGTGGAAAAAATTGGCGGATAAATTAGTCACTTTGCCGATTGCCCAAGCCAAAACCCGTGCTTTTGCCCGGTTAATGTTGGCCGGAGCGATGGACGCCACACCAGATAAACAAGGTCGCGTGTTGGTGCCGGAATATCTGCGCCAATACGCCGGTATTCGTAAAGCGGTGGTGGTAGCTGGATTGTATAACCGTTTAGAAATTTGGGATGAAGCCTCTTGGAATAAATATAAAAGTGAAACTGAACGAGAAAGCACTGCCATTGCTGAAGCCTTAGGTTCTTTAGGCGTTTGAAGATCAACCTGGCCAAACGTTGGCGACAACGTTCGGCGATGTGGACCTTGAAACCTTTATGACCACCGTTCACGCACCGGTACTTAGAGATGCGGTCGTCACCTTGCTTCAACCTCAGCCCGGCGACATCATCATTGATGCCACCATCGGCGGGGGAGGGCACGCGGCCGCGCTCCTTGAACGAATCATGCCGGGCGGGCGACTGATCGGCTTCGATCGCGATGCCGCGGCTGTTGCCACTGTGCGCGAACGGTTCAGTCACTACCGTCCAGATCAGTTCTTTGTCAATCATTCATCATTCTCCGAGCTCAAACGTTATTGTGATCAGCAGCAACTGACCGGTCGCGTTAATGGCATTGTTTTTGACCTCGGCTTCTCTTCCGATCAACTGGAAAAAAGCGGGCGCGGTTTTTCTTTCCAAGCTGATGCCGAACCTTTAGACTTACGCTTCGACGTTCGTCTTCAGCCGGATGCCGCCGGTTTACTTCAAACCGTTTCAGTAACGAAGCTGACAGAGTATTTCCGAAATTATGGCGAGCTGCCGAATGCTAAGCGCTTGGCCGCGGCGATTGTTTCTTACCGTCAACAGCAGCCGCTGCTAACTGTCGCTGATCTTAAAAATGCTGTGCGTCGCGCTGTGCCACGTTTTACCAGTCACCGGTTAGCGCCGATTTGGCAAGCCGTCCGACTGGCCGTCAATCACGAGCTCGAAGAACTCACTAGTACTCTGCCTGATGCCTTTAATGTCTTGTCTGCTGGTGGACGGATTGTCGTCATAACCTTTCATTCGCTAGAAGACAGGATAGTAAAGCATCAGTTTAGAGCTTTGACACAAACACATTGCCAATGTCCGCCGGAAATGCCGCTTTGCGTCTGTCAAACTAAACCGGTAGCGCGATCGCTCACACCCAAACCGCTGCGACCGACGACTGAAGAATGTGCTAACAACCCGCGCGCTCGCAGCGCTAAATTGCGCGCCATCGTCAAACTATAAAATCAAATAATAAACATCACCAAAAAAAATGACCCAACTTACCCGCCTCACAAATCTACACTTGCTGCAACGCAAACAAGCGGCTAGTCCGAAAGTTATGCTTATTCCGTGGTTACAAAATATCACCGTGATTAACGCTTTGTTATTGGCGTTGTTATTGATTTGTGGTTTGCTTTATTTGGCGATTGTCAATTCAACGGCGGCCGATAATTTTCAAGTTTATGATTTAACTAAACGCATTCAAACCACACGCACCGCCAATCAACATTTAGAATTAGATATTTCGGAGGCCTTGTCTTTATCCCATGTTAATGAGATGAGCCGTAAATATGATTTAGTGACGGCTACCAATGTGCAGTACCTCAATGCTCCGTCAGCGGTGGCGTTATCGGACTAGAGCTAAACTGGCGCCAGGGAATGGAGCCAGATTAAACGGCGCTCGGCCGACTGGTCGGCGATCAGCCGGTGGTCAGGCGCGCGTCCCCCGCGACCGGATTGATATGTTGCGGTTTGGTTTTGTAGTGTTGGGAGCTATTACTGTGTTGCGTTTGTTTATTGTCCAAGTGGTGCAGCACGGTTATTACGAAGCCTTGGCCTTTGACAGTCACGAACTGTATCAAGAATTGATTCCGGAACGCGGAGAAATTTTAGTTAAAGATAAATTTTCAACTTTAGGTACCGTGCCCATTGCCACCAATAAAAATTTATCCGAACTTCATGCCGAACCGGTGCGAATTAGCGATCCGGCAGCCACGGCCGAAGCTTTAGCGCCGTTGTTAAATATTCCAGCCGCTGATTTGCTAAAAAAATTAGATAAACCGGGTGACCCCGATGAAATTTTGAAGCGACGCGTTCCCGAGGAAGTGGTCAAGGCCATTAACGATTTGAAATTGATCGGTATAAAATTTCGTCCCGAACAATGGCGCTATTATCCGGAAGGTGAATATACGGCGCATCTGACTGGTTATTTTGGTTATGCTAATAACGATCGCGTCGGTCAGTATGGTTTGGAAGGGTATTTTAACGATGAGTTGCAAGGGACGGTTGGCTACCTAGCTGGTGAAAAAGATGCCTTTGGCCGATGGTTGACGATCGGCGATAATTTTATTCAGCCGGCGGTGGACGGAGATGATTTATTGTTGACGATCGATAAGAACGTGCAATTTTTTGCCTGCGATAAACTGAAGGCGGCGGTGGATCGGTTAAGCGCCAAAAAGGGGACAATAATAATTATGGAACCTAAAACCGGCGCGATTATTGCGCTGTGTAATTACCCTAGTTTTGATCCGAATAACTACAATCAAGTTGAGTCGGTGGATGTGTTTATCAATTCAGCGGTGAGCGACGAATATGAACCGGGCTCGGTGTTTAAGAGTATAACCATGGCCGCCGGTTTGGATCGAGGCGTAGTTACACCAACCACTACTTATGAGGATACCGGCAGTCTAACGGTGGCCGGATATAAGATTTCTAATTTTGACGGTCGCGCTTACGGCCGGCGCAACATGACCGAAGTGCTTGAAAATTCTTTGAACCTTGGCGCAGTGTTTGTTGAACAGCAACTCGGTAACGAAGCGTTTTATCAATATGTGAGAAATTTTGGTTTTGGCGAAGTAACCGGAATTGAATTAACCGGGGAATATGATGGCGATATCGCTCAGTTGGAAGAAATGAAAGACATTTACGGTTACACTGCTTCATTCGGTCATGGTATTACCGTCACGCCGATTCAATTGATTACGGCTTATGCTGCGATCGCCAATGGCGGCACGTTGTTGAAACCGTATGTAGTGGAAAAACAAATTGCGTCGGCCGGTGAAGAAAAAGTAACGGCGTCAACCGCGGTTCGTACCGTTTTAAGTCCACAGACCACTCGCACTCTTTCCGCCATGTTGGTTAACGTGATTGATTATGGTCACGCCAAACGCGCCGCTGTTGACGGATACTTTTTGGCCGGCAAAACTGGTACAGCTTTGGTGTCTACTGCCAGTGGCTACGACCAGTCGCGGCATAACGATACTTTTGTGGGATTTGGTCCGGTATCTGACCCTGCGTTTGTGATGTTGGCCAAAATGAATGAACCGCAGGGAGTGCAGTACGCCGAAGGTTCGGTAGTGCCGTTATGGGGGGAGATTGCACAGTACTTGCTTAATTATTATCAAATTCCGCCGGATCGTTCATAATATATTTGAGCGATAAACCATTGGTATGAAAAAATACTTGAAAAAATTTTATTCTATCTGGCGCAATTTATTTTGTTGCGGCGCGACCCAACAATTATTGCTGTTACTGGAACTGTTGGAAAAACTTCGGCTAAAGAGGCGATTGCTTTAGTGTTGCAAAAAAAATATCAGGTCCGTGCCAGCCCGGCCAATTATAATAATGAAATCGGCCTACCATTGACAATTATTGGCGCCAGCGGTGGCGGGCGCAATCCGGTACGGTGGCTGATGGTTGTGCTGCGGGCGGTTGCCACGGGTTTATGGCCGGGTTGGCCGTTGTCATATCCAGCGATGCTCGTCCTGGAGATGGCAGCGGACAAACCCGGTGACCTGCGCTATTTGTTGCGATTAGCGCCGCCCGACGTGGGATTGGTTACGGCTATCACCGCCCAACCCACACATTTACAAAATTTCAAGACGGTTGATGCGGTTGTTAAAGAAAAACTGACGATGTATAAAAATTTACCTAAATTGGCGCGCGGAATTGTGAATATGGATGAACCGGAATTACAGACTGTGCCGGAGCAGGCGAAATTTCAAGCGTTCACGGTAGGTATTGAACACCCCGCGGAATTAATGGCCGCAGAAATAAACTGCGTGTTTGGCGATGATTTGCCTGTTGATAAAATTGGTATGCGTTTTAAGTTTCATTATCAAGGGAATGTGGTGCCTTGTTTTATTCCCGGTGTGATCGGCCGGCCGATAATTTATAGTGCGTTATTCGCGGCAGCGGTGGGCATATTGTATGACATAAATTTAATTGACATAACGACGGCGTTGCGTAGTTATCAAGCGCCAGCAGGACGGATGAAAGTACTAGCGGGAAAGAATCAAAGCGTCATTATTGACGATACTTACAATGCCGCGCCGGCGGCGGTGCAGGCGGCTTTGCAGACCATTAAGGAATTGCCGACGACCGGCCGCAAGATTGTTTGTTTGGGAGAGATGGCGGAATTAGGAGAACAGGCATCAGCGGCGCATAGAATGATAGGCGAGCAAGTGGCGAAGACGGAAATAGATCGGTTAGTGGTAGTTGGGGCGGCTGGTAAATTGATTGCCGCGGCGGCAATTAAACATGGTTTACCGGAAGAAGCGGTGCAACAGTTTACCGACGTGGCCGCCGCCGGCCAAGCACTGGTTCAACAATTACAACCCCATGATTTATTATTGGTAAAGGGATCGCAGGTGGCTCGGTTAGAAAAAGTGGTGGCTGCGACATTGGCGCAACCGGAATTAGCGGAGAAATTGTTAGTGAGACAGTATGGTAATTGGCGAAAAAGCTAAGCTAACGGCCAGCCGGCGCGCTGCCAACATTACCTATGCGGCGTTGCGCGCACCGCCTAAATATTTTCAACTGGGCATGACCGAACGGCAATTGGCTTGGAGGATGGGACGATTATTGGAAAAATTTGGTTCAACCAAACGCGCCTTTCCGGTGATTGCCGCTTTTGGCGAACAATCGGCGCAGCCACATCATGTACCGAATAGTCGGCGATTGCGCAGTGGCGATATCATTAAAGTGGATGCCGGCGCCGTTTGGCGACAGCACCGCGGCGATGTTACTCGAACTTGTTTTTTTGGCCGGCCGCGGCCGCCGCAAAAGTTTTGCCGTCGTTATTTAGCGGTTTACCGTGCGCAGCAGTTAGCCTTCCGGCAGATTCGCGCCGGTGTCAGCGGCAAAGCCATAGATAAAATTGCGCGCGTTTATCTTCACCGGCGCGGTCTAGGAAAATATTTTATTCATGGTTTAGGACACGGTGTTGGCCGCGCAATTCATCAGCCGCCGTTTTTAACACCGAAACCAAAGGGTCGGCGGCAGTTGCGCGTTGGCGAAGTGGTTACCAACGAGCCGGGAGTTTATGAACTCGGCTGGGGCGGTATTCGAATAGAGGATATGGTCGAAGTAACTGCCCGTGGTCCGCGTTGGCTTGGCACAGCGCCGCGGCTATTGCACCAAATCATAATTCAGCCGCCAGAAAAATCAGTTAAAAATAGTTCCAGCACTAAATAAATAATGATGAGAGTATTTATCATTATCATAAAATAAAAAAATCAACCCCTCGTAATCCAGAGCTAAACGCCGAAGCGTTCAACCAAGGATCACGAGGGGTTTTTAGATTAGCGCACTATCACCTTGCGTCAAGACCAAACGGTTTTAAGGTTTAGGCTTCACGACTAGCGACAGGCGCACTCTTTTTCAATGAGCGATTGTTGTTTTTTGGGGTAGCGCCTACACCCGAGCCAGCCTTTGCGCCGCGTCTTTCCTTCCTACGGCCCATACCGGATGTACTGCACCCGCCGGTTCACTCCCGGGAAGACCGTCAGTTCAGCACCACTGAACGGGTCGACGAAGGTGGTGGGGGTAGTGTTCGGCTGGGTGTATTCCACCGCGATCAGGGAGGTCAGCTCTGCCGCCGTCCACTGGCCATTGCGGTAGCGGAACTGGTTCACCCGCAGGTTGTCACCCAGGAAAGTGACCAGGATGTCGTTGGTCAGTGGATTGACGAGCGCACTGACACCAGTGCCCGGGTAGCCGTAGGGAACAGCCGCCAAAGCAGTGATGTCCGTGCCGTGCCACTGGGTCTGATCGTAATGGATCTCGTACACCCGGTTGTTCTGCCCCATCAGGTAGACATAGAACTGTTCCGTGGTCGGGTGCACGAAGCCCATGGGCGTGGAGACGGTGTAATCCACCGGCGCCAGGGAGGTCAGGTCGTACGTCGTCCAGCTTTGTAGATCACTGGAGATCATCAGTTTCACCCGACGATCCGAGCCAGTGAACAGGACGTAGTGGTCGTCGATCAATGGATCCATGAAAGCTTGGACGTTGGTGTTGGGGTAGACGGTCAGACCATTGGTAGCAGACAGGTCTTGACGGCTCCAACTACCACTACGAGCTTCCTGCAGCAGCAACTCCACATGCTGGCTACTGTCCACATAGACCACGTGCTTGTCTTGAGTGTTCGGATCCACGTAGCCCATTGGGTCGGTGTCGTAGCCGGCACAGGGAATCCAGACGTAGCTGCCCAGATTGGAGGAAGTGATGCCACCGGTGACACCGTCGATCCTCATCCACCAGATGTTGCAGTCATCGCCAGTGAACACGGTAATTTCATCACCACTGATCGGATCCACGAACGGGTACTGGCTGATGCCATCTCGCACGTAGGGCACCCAGTAGTCCGAAATCCGGCTGGACTGCCAAGTCCAGGCTTCACCATCGTTGGAGCTGGTTTCGGTGTAGATGTTGCCGTCGTTGCCGGTGAAGGTAACGCGGTAATCGCCGGTGATGGGGTGGACGTAACCCATTACGTTGACGTAGGGGTCGAGGTAGTCCACCGCCGCCTGACTGGTGAGATCCAGCGAGGAGTAGTGGAAGGTGGTCGGGTCGACGAGCGGGTTGGTGAAGGTGAGATCCACCAAGAAGTCGG
>CAYMXY010000063.1:0-1432 GCA_964394525.1 uncultured Gammaproteobacteria bacterium
GCTGGGTACACATGCACTGCCGGTGCCACAATTGTCGTGGATTAAGTAATTGCACTCGCTGCCGATGTCGACATTCGGAACATAACCGTGGGATCGGAACAGATAGTTGCCGGTACAAGGCCAGTTCCGCTGCAATAATTTTGTAATTGTGCCCACAGGTTTGGCAAGATAAAATCGCCCGTAGACAATCATCACCGGTGGCGGCGGTATGATCTGGTAATTGATAGGATTGCGGTCGATATTCTTTATTATCGCTCTGCTTCCAGCGCCAACCACGCTTTTCACAATTAGTTTGTGTTAATGGAAAATACTCTTGCGCCACTGACTCATTGTAAGCAAATGGAGAAAGATTGCTCGAGAAAAACTCACCGAATTCTTTAGATCGTTTTAGCTGTTCAATAATTTTTGGCAGTAATGCATGATATTCTTTTTCACTATATTGTTTATTTAGAATGCAAAATTGTTTTTTGTTGAGGCCAATGCAACCGAACAAATCGGCCGAATTGTTGCACTGGTCAACATAAAAACAATTACGACAATAATGGCTGGCCATACTAAAAGCGCAATAGCGCATTTGTAATGTGCTGATCAATTCATACGATCCTTCTGGATCATACAACGAGTAATTCAAATCATAACAATCCTTGGCATCAAGGACATCATACAAAAATTTTGAATTTTCGCAGTTGGTGGCGTTAAAAATAAAAGCGCTGCGATTAGAGTGGTTAATCATATCGCCGGTACATTGTTCCGACGCTGTAATTTGAGCAAAACGGTGAATCGCTTTAACTAGAATTGTGCGCCAATCACGTAAATAAATTTGATTTTGTTGATAAGAATCAAATTGAAATTGTTGAAGTTTTTGCCGATAATCTTTTTCTGAATAAGGTTTATTAAAAATATAATATTGCTTGTTGCGTAAATTACTCGACCATAAACAATTATTACAACCTTTTAGATCATAACAAAAAAAGCAATCAAAACAATTCTCCAAATACATACTATACCGCACATTGTGACATTGATAACAACCAATAGATTCATAAGTTAATTCGGAATGATAAACAAAGGTGCAATCAGCACAATTTTTTGAATACTTGGTGAATAAATTGTAATAACAATCTTCATTAGCTTCACCCGCAATATCAAGGTAACAATTTTTGTCATCACCGCAATAATTGCAATAATCACTATTTTCACAGTTGACAATATCAATACCAAGCCGCGGCACTTGTTTAAATAATTCGTACCACTGTTCAAAAAATGATCGCTTAAAATCAAACTCGCGGCCAAATGAAAGCGGATCCCACCCATCTCCATACCAAGCCGAAGGTTTATATACCGGAAAAGCGACTGAAGGCGAATAAGTTGAAATAAACTGTTCACCTGTTAAATCACATGTACGTTTATAAAACATACGATCATTCCGCCA
>CAYMXY010000063.1:1442-7378 GCA_964394525.1 uncultured Gammaproteobacteria bacterium
ACGCTAACCGCCGCTGCTGTCGGCAATCTGGACACAACGTCGGTGACGGCACTTTTATTCGCGCGTAAAAAGCTTGATCTGATGAATCAATCGGAAAAGTTTTGCTGCATTGTACACATTGTTTGGTCATATCAATAAATTTCCTTCTGATAACACTCTTCACAATACACTAATTCTCTGCGTTCTGGCGAATAAGTAGTTTCGAACTCACGCGCACAGCGTTGGTTTTTATGATCGTGTGTCGGTTGAGTACACATGCACTGTCGCTGCCACAATTGTCGTGGATTACGCAACGCCATGCGCGCTAAATGACGACAATCCGGACAACATTGCGGCGTGGGAAGGCTGGTCTGTTGATAAAAACTTAGCTCTGCGGTAGTGATGCGATATAATTTATGGCATTGTGCACACTGTAAAGCGAATGGGTCACTATTGGTTTGGTCGATGACGGATGATTCATACCAACGACCGCCAAATTGCGCTACTTCTTTTGATCTCAATGGAAAATATTCTTGCGCCGCCGTTTCGTTATAGGCGAAAGTAGACATCGCCATTGGAAAAAATTCACCATACTCGCCGGCTTGTTTCATTTGAGCGGTAATTTTTTTAACGAGTTGATGATATTCTTCTTCACGGTAAACTTGGTTTAAAATACAAAACTGTTTCCGGCGTAAACCAACGCAACCAAATAAATCGCTGCAGCCTTGCTGGCATAAATCACAATAAGTTAAGTTCTTGCTCTGGGCACAAATATTTGTGAACTTAAAATTATATCCGGTCATGCCGGCATGAGCTTCATAAATCAATTCGCTAGGCACTAACCAGCCATGCTCATAGGCATCCATACTGTCTTTATTGTCGCCCAGATCAAACATGTATTTCGCATTCTCCAAATTACGACAATTAAAACAAAATTTGGCATTGCGGCAATGATATAAATCATTGCCCGTTGAGCTTTCACAGTGCTCCTGTAAATTAAATCGCCGGGGAGCCTTTAACTTTAACGCTTCCCATTGTTGAATAAATTCTTGTCGGGTTTTGATATCGGTCAACAAGGCCTGTTTGGTAGCCGCAAATTGTTCAGGAGTAACTGGTTTGTTCAGAATATAGTATTGTTTGTGATGCAATTGCACACCGCCAAGGCAATTTTGAACATCACGACATTCAAAACAGAATAAACAGTCGTTCGCATTTTGGCAGTACTGCGACCAGAAGGTTGCATAACACTTCGCACAATACGAACATTCATAACAAAGCTCGCACTGTTCGCAGTATAAATTGTCAACACAGTTTTTTGACTTTAATACCCAATGACCATAAAGACAGTCTTCGCATTCCCCCACCGCTACACCCATGTAACAATTTTTATTGCGCACTGAATGGTTGGTATATTCGCTATTCACGCTGTCTAAATTAAATAACGCCAGCCTAGGCACCATTAACTGCAATGCCTGGAATTGTTCAAAAAACGATTTGGAGAAATCATACGGCCGGCCGAAACGCAGTGGATCCCACCGGTCGCTCCACCAACAATCTTGACAATACACAATATATGGCGATGTTTCGTTATAAAGCGAAATAATTGAACGCTTACACAAATCGCATGTATCGTGATAGAGTTTGCGTTCATTGCGCCAAGCTAATCGCCGCTGCTGTCGGCAATCGGGGCACAAGGTTGGCGACGGCACATCCATTTTTTTATAAAATTCAAAATCGCTTGGCTCGATGTTGAAAGTTCTGCTGCATTTGACGCATTGTTTGGTCATATCAATAAATCTCCTTCTGATAACATAGTTCGCAATAAACTATTTCTTTTCTGTCTGGCAAAAAGTTGGTTTCAAATTCTGTGGCGCAACGGCCTTTATGCCCATGATCCACTTGGGTGCCTGCCTGCCCTTGCCTACCGGCAGGCAGGCGGCTAGGCAGGCACATACATTGCCGGTGCCAAAGTTCGATTGGATTGCGCCGACGGACGCGGGCTAGATGCCGGCAAGTGTAGCAGCGCGTAGGAATTGGAATTTGCAAACGTTTATAAAAATCCAATTCCTGTTTAATCAAGTGATAATTTTTTCCGCAATCGCGACAAACTAAGACCGCTTGCAAAATATCATCACGCACATCGGTAATTACCTCCGGCACTTGATAAGTTGCTGGGCTGAACGTTCGCTCCTCCTCGTACCAGCGATAACCTTGCTGTAATGCTTCTTTCTTAGTTAGTGGAAAATAATCCATGGCGACAGTTTCGTTGTACGCGAACGGACTCAAATCCAGCGGGAAAAACTCGCCATACTCCTCTGTTTTACGCATATGTTCTTTAATGCGTTTGACTAAACGTTCATATTCATCCGGCGCGTAGCGTTTATTTAATATGCAATACTGCTGTTTTTTTAAACCGGCGCAGCCGAATAAATGCGACGACGCGGAACATAAATAGGAATACTCGCAATGACTCAATTGCGTGGTACAAGTGCTGCAAAATTTCATATCATAAATATTGTCGCCGCAGGCGGCGCACTCATAAGTGAGTTCGGCGTTAAAACCCCACGCCGTGTGATCCATACACTCCTTGGCCTTCAACATTTTGACGCAGTATTTGCAGTTTTCCATTTCGGTGCAGTCGAAACAATAAGTGGCGTTGCTGGAATGATATAAATGATCGCCGAAACTGGCTTGATTATTTTCCATCTGCAAGTGTTTATGAATTTGGGTACTAAAAAATGTTTGGCAGCGGCTGCGTAATTGCTCCACTCCACCGATGGTATCGAGATGAAATTCCTGTTTGCGTTTGGCGTACTCTTGCGCCGTGTATTGTTTGTTGAAAATCATGTACTGCTGATGGCGCTGATTGATGCAACCGATGCAGTCTTTACAATCGCGGCAATCATACAAGAAATAACTATTCAAACAACTGTTACATTCCTGCGCATAAAACGTTTGGTAACAATCGGCGCAGTTAATGCATTCGTAACAAAGTTCATTGTGATAACAATCGGAACAATCCACCAGATCCTTGTTATTCATAAACAAACGATTCGAATAATAACAATCTTCATTGTAATCAGCCTCGGACACCAGATAACAATTTTTCAAATAACCGGCGCAGTTGGTGTAATCACTGTTTTCCAACGTGCCGCCGATAACATATACCGACATGTGCGGCACAGTGTTTACCAGTTCCTTGAATTGCTCAAAAAACAGACGGTTAAAATCAAAATTGCGGCCGTAACTAAGCGCGTCCCAAGCGTCGCTCCACCAAATTTTTTGATCGTACACCGGAAACGGCGTTTGCTTGTGAAATTGGGAAATAATTTCTTGGCCGGAAAAATCACAGCGGCGTTTATAAAGCACGCGGGCGTTGCGTTCTAACAAACGACGAATTAAACGACACTGCGGACAGCGCGAAGGTTCCGGCACAGTAATTTTTTTGTAAAATTCAAAATCTTGATCGGTGATCTGAAAAGTTTTGCTGCATTGGGTACATTGTTTTTGCATAATTTGAACCAACTACTGTTGAGGATGCGGTTTCTTTAACGTGATCCGAAAACGAACAAAATTGCCGTTTTCGGGTTACGTTCTTTTATTCCAAATGGAATAGAACATCCGAGAATGATGGTTCGCCAATTCCTTGCAATGAATGGTAATGGCGAATAGTTCTTTACCGGGAAAAATATAAGCGACGTAATCGGCGTAAACCATTTGCTCGCAAGTGGCGCCAAGCTGCAACTGAATTGACTCCGGAAAAATTTTTTGTAATTGTTGACTGGGCAAAGTGTAACTGCCGCTTTTTTCCAAAATCATTTTGTGATGAATCCCTTTCTCGGCACAACGTTGCGCGAACTCTTCCAAGTATTCAACGTAATGCTCTTGCAAGGTGTGCGCGAAATCAACCGCCGAGATGGTGAGAATATCATCTCCCTTTTTGGTATTGGTCAACGCCTCTTCCCAAATTTTCGTCACCGCTTCTTTGCGGCGATAATAATGTATCTCCAAATCCTCCGGCACGCTGGCGTAAAGCACGTTCAGTTCGCCGATTAAATTCGGCAAATTGGTGGCTAATTTGTCCAGTTGTTTGCTGTGCTCTTCAAACAACGTAAGCAACTTGGCCGGTTTGGCCACTTTGCATTTTTGACCGTAACTGCGCAGATCCATTTCCGCCAAGCCTTTTTGGTTGAGTGTTTTGAAAAGATTATATCCGCTCATCCGTGAAAGACCGGCGCGTCCGGCAATCTGCGGCACGGTGGCTAAACCCAATTCCAACCCCGCCACATAGAACTTAATCTCATTCTCGCTTAATCCGAGTTGTGAAAGATCTTTCTTAATTTTGCTTGTGATCATAACGTACTATGAAGAGTTAACGTGGTCAAACGTGTTTATATTTTTGATAAGTAAAAACTAAAATTGAAGCTAAATTTAGCCTATCACAAAATTTTAAAATGTCAACTTAAATTATACAACACTGAATAATTTTTTGGACTAACAAATTAAATTTAATGAGGTGAAGGAAAAATGGGCATGTAGAATTAATTATGATCCATTGCCACTTATCAAAGAATATAATAATTTGACAGCAAAAAATATCAAAATCAATGACGTACTAACATGGAATAATGTGAGGAGAAAGTTATTGTGTAATTTGTGAATGCCCCACCCCAACAACGCAACTAGGATGAAGCAAACAAAGGCGCCAAAAAATAGAAACCCAGAAGCTAAGACAACGGGTGACCACGATAAAGTATTTACAGAAAACAGCGTGGCCGCAACACCAATAAAGTACAAAATGGTTGGGGGATGTAAAATGACTAATAATGCACCATTCCAAAATGTTTGTTTATTGATGACAGTCTCTGTTTGACTAATTTTACCAATACTTTTTAATAAGCCGACAACGCCTAGTATTAACATATATACTACACCTAAAATTCCTATGCTTATCTTAATCCAAAAAATACTCATAATGAATTGAATGATTCCAGCAAACGCCAGCAGTAATAAAGAACCGTCCATCAATGCAGCACCGGCTGAAAAACGCAAACCCTGTTTCCATTTACCGGTTATGGCCGTTTGCAGTACAGTGGTTTGTACTGCGCCGGGCAATGCCGCAGCAGTAAAACCGATGATAAATGCGTTGAGTACTAACATAGTTTCTTGGCTCCGGGGGCAGGGCTTGAACCTGCGATATCCGTGTTAACAGCACGGCGTTGTACCAACTCAACTACCCCGGAAATAAAAAATCCCGCTCGTTAGCGGGTGTACTATCATCAATGAATTTTGATAATAACAATTACATCCCGCCGAGAGGTGGTTTATTATTGTTATTATTATTATTCACTAAATATCTCATACAAAAGGATATATATCATGCTGCCCTACCATCTGTCAATAGTCTTCAATTCATCTCCTTAGTATAGCACTCCTCGCAATACACCAACGCGGGATTATCGGCAGAATATGATGTTTCAAATTCGGTGGGGCAGGTGCCGTGATGGCCATGATTAAGTTGTGTACACATGCATTGGCGGTGCCATAGCGCGCGCGGATTGCGATTTGATAAACGCCGCAAGTGCCGACAGTTGAAACACTGGCGCGGCAGAGGTAAATGTTGCTGGCGATAAAATTCCAGTTCGGTTTTAAGAATTTTGTAACCTTTATGGCAACGTTCGCAAAAAATAGTTTGCTGCAGCACGGTGTCTTTAACGGTGGCAATCGCGTCTGGAATTTTGAAGGTATTGTAACGTGCTTCAGCAGTAGTTTCATCTTGCCAACGCCAACCGCGCGCCATCGCCTCGGTTTTTTTCATTGGATAGTAATCCGCCGCCACGGTTTCATTGTAAGCAAACGGCGCCGCTGTGACCGGAAAAAATTCACCATACTCCCCGGTTTTTTTCATATTTTCTTGCAGCCGAGCGCGTAATTTATGGTAGTCATCTTCACTGTAC
>CAYMXY010000064.1:0-4230 GCA_964394525.1 uncultured Gammaproteobacteria bacterium
TGAACACGAAGCGTCCATTCAAACCGATGGTACGGTGCTTGATACTGTAACCATTACCCGCACTCATATCGGTAAATCTGACGATCAATTTGAGGATGTGATGAATGTTGATTACGTTCGTGTTTATGTGCCGGCCGGCAGCAAATTATTGAAAGCCGAAGGATTTACTCAACCGGCCAGTGAGCTGTTTTTGCCGGTGGGCGAAGGCTATAGTCAAGATGAAGATTTAGCAGCCATTTCTGGCGAGGTACTGATAGATGAGCAAACGCAAACCCGGATGTATCAAGAATTTGGCAAAACGGTTTTTGGTAATTGGTTACAAACGCAACCGGGCGAAACCAGTCGGGCGATTATTCAATATCAGTTGCCGTTGACCGTAAAGCCGGGAAATTTGCTGCAACCAACAGCCGTTTATAGTTTATTGGTGCAAAAACAACCGGGCAGCTTTGACCCGTTGCTGATTACTAAAATATCCTATCCCACAAAACAGCGGGCGCGCTGGTCGTATCCGGAAACAGACGGCGGCTTACATCAAACTTTAACCCGCGACTTGTTTAGCGCGTTGGTTTTAGAAAAACGGTAGTGATGGTGCAACGATTATTTCAGAAGCTGCAATCATCGGTCTTCGGCGGTGCCTTAATTATTGGCGCGGCATCAATTATTTCACGTTTGGTTGGGTTGGTGCGTGATAACTTGTTAGCTAAATATTTTGGCGCTTCGGCCACCTTGGATATTTATAACGCCGCATTTAAGGTGCCGGATTTTTTGTTCAATATCTTGGTGTTAGGAGCGCTATCAGCTTCATTTATTCCCATTTTTATTGCGCGTCGCCAACGCTCCGGGGAAGCGGATGCGTTTGCCATGGCCAACACGGTGATGAATTTAATGGTTGGAACATTGTTGATTTTTGTGGTGATTGGCGCTGTTATTTCCCCAACGATCGCGCGCTGGTTGATGGCTGAGCGCCCGTTAGATCAACAACTGGCCACTAGTCAGTTAATGCGTTTGATGCTTATTAGTATTATTTTTTTTGGAATTAGTAACATTGCCTCCGGCGTGCTGCATTCGTATCGTCGCTATTTAACTTATGCGCTAGCGCCAATTTTATATAACGTCGGAATCATTATCGGCATTTTGGTGTTCTATCCAGAGTGTGTTATTGGGAGCGGCGACGCATTGTTTAATTCAATTACCGGCGATTTGGCGATTGGGTTATCGTTATCGCTGGAATTGGCGTTACCGTGATCCCGGCGTGCGGTCGTTACTTAAACACATGCCGGGCCGAGCACTGGCCTTAGGCTTGGTGCAACTTAACGCTTTAATTATTGCCGCCTTGGCCTTGCGTTTGACCGAGGGAAGTTTAACCATTTGGACTTGGGCTGATAATTTGCAACATGTGCCGATCAACGTTTTTGGCGTGTCGTTGGCGATTTCATCGTTTCCGGTTTTTTCGCAGGCCTTTGCCGAGAATGATTTGTCAAAATTTCGCGTTATCTTTTCCCAAAATTTTCGGCGGATACTTTTTTTAATCATTCCCACCAGCATCGCCATTTTATTACTGCGCGCTCAGTTGGTGCGGTTAATTTTAGGATCATTTGGTGGAGGACAGTTCGATTGGTCGGCCACTATTTTAACGGCTCAGGTTTTGGGAATTTTTGCCGTGTCATTATTTGCTCAAGCGACCATTCCATTGCTGGCGCGGTCGTTTTTTGCCCATCAAAATACTTTGACACCGGTATTGGTGAGCGCTGGCAGTGTCGGTTTGAACGTTATTTTGGCTGTGGGTCTGGCTCGTTATTTTGCGCTTTATGGTTTGGCCATGGCTTACGCTATCAGCAGCGTAATCACCATGATTAGTTTACTGCTGGCGTTGCGTTTGAAATTCGGCGATCTGGATGATCAGCGCATTGTCCGGTCAATTTGGAGAATTGTGGCCGCCGCTTTAGCCATGGGTTTGGTAATTCAGGGGATGAAATATTTTAGCGCTCCATGGTTGAATACCCGAACTTTCATTGGTATTTTTTTGCAAACTGTAGCTAGTTTGGCGGCTGGTGGATTTGTTTATTTTTTTATTGCTGTCGCGGGTCGTTTTCCGGAAGTTGATTTACTGCGCAGCTATTGGCGTAAACTGCGAGCCTTGTTATGAAACGTGAAGCCGTAACCGGCCAACTATTCCGGGTTCAAGTTAAACACCGCTGGCGGCGTAATGGTTGGTGGTTAGTTTGTTTGGTTGTGGTATATCTTGCTACCACTATTCCATTCGCATCGCGCACTCCGTTTAATTGGGATGCAGCACAATTTGTTTTGGGAGTGGAACAATTTTCCGTGCACATGCACCAGCCGCATCCGCCCGGTTACCCGTTATTCATCGCTTTGGGGAAAGTGTTAACTTTGGGCGACTGGTTGGAGCCGAATACGGCTTTGGTTATTATTAGCGCCAGTTTTGGGGCGGTGGCGGTATTTTTTTTGTATCTGTTGGCATTAGAATTATGGCCGGGACAACGCTGTTTAGCTTTTAGTTTAGCTAGTCTCTGGTTGGTGAACCCTTTATTTTGGCTTTATCGAGAAGTAGCTTTGACTTATACGGTTGACGCAGCGGCAATGTTGGCGATGGCTTGGTGCGTTGTTTGTACGAAGCGGTATCATAAACCTAGTTATGTATTAGGCGGAGCCGCGACTTTGGCTATAGCTGGAGGATTTCGCCCCTCGTTAATTATTTTATTGGCGTCGCTGTGGCTGGTGCAATTATGGATACACCGGCGGCAATGGCGGTTAGTTTTACAAGCTATTTCTTTGGCGACAGCGCTAGTATTAGTTTGGTTTGTACCGCTGATAATAATTAGTGGTGGATGGCAACAATATCAAATTGATTCAGCCAAACTTTACGGCAGCGTTTCGCAACAAACATCCATTTTTGCCGCCGCGCCAATAGCTAATATCCTATCCCAAATCAAATTGCTTTTTATTACTCTGCTAGAATCATGGAATGTGATGATAATTTTTATGTTTGTCAGTTTGGTGATTGGTTTAATTGCTTGGTGGCGCAAAAGTTATTCAGCAACCGCGCGTCGATCAATCGGCTGGTATGTAATTTGGCTTAGCGCTTGGTTTTTGCCGGCAGCATTGCTTTACAGTTTGGTGCATCTTGGCCAGCTTGGTTATATTTTAATTTTTTTACCACTTGGTTATTTGGCGGCTGGGCCGGCGTGGTTATGGTTGCGGCGGCTGCTGCCATGGTGGTTAATATTGCCGGTGGTTTTGTTGGCGCATAGTTTAGTGTTTATCTGGTTGCGGCCGGCTTACGCTCATCCTGAATTCAGACCCATCACCGACCAAGAAGTTACTCGGCAATATTGGGCGCGTCTTTGGCCAAATCTATTCAAAATGAATCGGTGGATGATCGCTGAGGCAGATGCTAAACATCTAGCTTATCAGGCAATGATTAAAACGTACGATCCGGCGCAAACCGTAATTGTGACAGCGCGCGGCTTATACTACACTTCTTCAATTAATGGTCTCAGCGTGCTCAACGACGAATTATTTCGAGAATTAAGTGCTTTACTGCCGCAATATCGCATCATCGAGTTGGGAGCGGATCGCGATTACTATTTAACAGCCTATCAATCAACCACCAGCACAACTTATGACCGCGCTGTTATTCTTCCGCCGGACACGCGGTATGTTATTTTGGCGGCGCAGCAGTTGCCGAATGAATTTACTCCCACCGGCCTGGTTATTGCCCGCCGTCGTTTGGCGCCGCTGCCGGTTTACTATTATTTTGGCGAAATGAATGAGTCATGGCAGTGGTTGGGCTATAATATTAAACGTCAGTTATGACCCCCCTTTCACAATTACGCAATTTTTGCATCATCGCTCATATTGACCACGGCAAAAGTACTCTGGCCGACCGGTTGTTGGAAATAACCGGCACTATTTCCAAACGCGAAATGCGTGATCAAGTGCTAGACACCATGGCGCTGGAGCGTGAACGTGGCATTACCATTAAACTGCAACCGGTGCGCATGCAATATCAGGGATATGTCTTAAATTTAATCGACACGCCCGGTCATGTCGATTTTAGTTATGAAGTATCGCGGTCATTAGCTTGTTGTGAAGGCGCCTTGTTGGTGGTTGATGCCACGCAAGGAATTGAGGCGCAAACTTTAGCGAATCTTTATTTGGCGTTGGAGCAGAATTTGGAAATTATTCCGGTGATAAATAAAATTGATC
>CAYMXY010000064.1:4240-4872 GCA_964394525.1 uncultured Gammaproteobacteria bacterium
GTACCCAAGGTGCAAGAGGAGTTGCGAAATTTACTTGGCACCAACAGCGAAGAAATTATTGCTGTGTCAGCCAAAACCGGCGCCAATGTGCCGGCGTTGTTGCAGGCTATTATTGATCGCATTCCGCCGCCGCCAGCGGCATCGTTAGAGGCCACGGCCACCAAAGCGCTAATCTTTGATTCCATCTTTGATGACTATCGTGGAGTGATTGCTTACGTGCGAGTGATGCAAGGTCGGATCGCCAAACATAGCCGACTCACTTTTATGGCCAATCGGGCGCAATCAGAAACGTTTGAAGTTGGATATTTTTTACCGCGCCATACTCCTCAAGCCGAATTAACGACCGGTGAGATTGGTTATGTTATTACCGGTTTCAAAGATGTGGCTGATTGTCAGGTGGGGGATACAATTACCTTGACCGAACAGCCAGCCGCGCGTCCGCTACCCGGTTATAATCTCGTTAAGCCAATGGTATTTGCCAGCATTTTTTGCAAAGAAGGCGATGACTTCCCAAAATTGCGTGAGGCGCTGGGTAAATTAAAACTGAATGACGCTGCTTTAACGTTTGAGCCAGAAAATTCCAAAGCCCTGGGTTTTGGTTTTCGCTGCGGCTTTCTTGGCTTGTTGCATCT
>CAYMXY010000064.1:4882-7147 GCA_964394525.1 uncultured Gammaproteobacteria bacterium
GTGCAGGAACGTCTTCATCGAGAATACGATTTGGAATTAATTGTCACCGTTCCAGCGGTGGCTTACCGCGCCACTGGCACTGACGGCACCGTTACCACTATTTCGTCGCCGCTTGATTTACCAGACCAAACCACCATTCGTTTATTGGAAGAGCCGATTATGCAAGTTGACGTCGTAACGCCCAGTCAATACATTGGCGGTATTATTGCCTTGTTGCAGGAACGCCGTGGTCAACCCACTAGCAGCGCGCTGGAATATCTAGACCCGCAACGGGTGGTGATGCATTATCAAGTGCCTTTATCCGGCATTATTGTTGATTTTTATGACCGATTGAAAAATGTTTCATCCGGCTACGCCTCGCTCAATTATGAATTCAAAGGCTATCAACCTTGCGAAGTTATTCGACTTGATATTTTGGTGGCAGGGGAGCCGATCGAAGCTTTGGCTTCGATAGTTTATAAAGACGAAGCATATGATGCTGGTCGCACAGTGGTACAGGCGTTAAAAACCATTTTACCGCGCCAATTGTTTGAAGTTCGACTCCAAGCCGCTCTTGGTGGTAAAATAATTGCGTCGGAGCGGATTCCGGCCATGCGCAAAGATGTCACCGCCAAATTATACGGCGGCGATGTCACACGTAAACGTAAATTATTAGAGAAACAAAAAAAGGGCAAAGCGCGCATGAAATCAATTGGCAAGGTGGATATACCGAAAGAAGCCTTCTTAGCAATTCTAAAACGCTAATTACATAATAATGATGAACGCTCGACTAATAATAAGAACTTGTTTCGCGGTAATATTTGGTTTCGCCATGACAGCGGCAGTTAGTCCGATTAGCGCGTTGGCTGCCACCAGCACCAGCGCCGAAGAACTGGCCGTTTTTTATGGTTCAGAGGGTGAAGAAGAAGCCGGCACTGGCGTAGCTTACGCCGGCGATGTTGATGGTGATGGTTACGACGATTTGCTAATTGGAGCGCCAGCCCGTGGTAGCGCCGGACAAGGCGCTGTTTACCTTGTTTATGGCGCGGCCGGTAAAGTGGATGCGGTTGATTTACATGAGGCAATTCAATTTAACGGCGAAGATGAAGGTGATGCTTTGGGTCAAACAGTGGCAGGAATAGGAGATATCAACAACGATGGTTATGCCGACTTTGCCATGTATTCTCCTTACCATGATTCGGCCGATAATAATTCGGGTACAGTTTATTTGGTATACGGTCAGGCAGAACGGTTCAGCAGTCAGTCGGTATCTAATTTACCTACCTATTTAGGTGAAGATGAGTCAGATAAATCAGGCAGTGTGATAGTGCCAGCTGGTGATCTTAACGCCGACGGTTATGATGATTTTGCGATTGGCGCGCCGTACCGTCATAGCCGTTATGGTGGAGTTTATTTGGTATATGGGCAGTCGGACAAATTTACCGGCGGGAGTATGAGTAGTTTTGTGTTATTGTCTGGTGACAACGATAACGATTATGCCGGTTACGCCTTAGCCGGCGGTGCTGATATTAACGCTGATGGTTTTAGTGATATTATCGTGAGCGCTCCTAAACATAATAGTAGAGATGTTCGTGATAGTGGAATTATTTATATTGGCTATGGTCAAGCCGCACCAATCGCGGCGCAAAGTTTGGAGAATTTTTCTACCATCAGCGGCTTAACAAAATCTGAACGACTTGGCCAGGCGCTGGCTTTAACTGATCTGAATATAGACACGTTCGCCGATATTATAATTGGCGCTGCTTATAATGACACGGCCGCCGTAGACGCCGGAGCGATTTATATATTGTATGGCGCTGCCAGTTTGACCAGCGATCTTGATGTATCTAGCGCTTATCGTTTGACCAATAATACTGAAGATGACCGGGCCGGTTGGGCGCTAGCTGCCAGCGGAGATTTAACTGCCGACGGTTATCCAGATGTGGTAGCGGGCGCTCCATCCAGCAACGATACTATGGCCGGAAAAGTGTTTATTGTCACCGGCGCTGCCACCCCGCCAACCGTGGACACACTAACTGCCTTTGATCAACTCACTGGGGAACGTGCCAACGACCGGTTTGGCAACGATTTAGCAGGCAACGGCGATATAAATAATGACGGCCGCTCCGAAGCGTTAATCGGTGCCACTGGTTACGGTCAAACAGCCGATAATGCCGGCGCCGTGTATTTGGTCTACTGGCCCATTCCTACCTGTGACAACTCGGTCGAACTTGGCGGAATTTTAGCGCAATATCCAACGGCTGATTGGAAGTGGCGTAATTACAA
>CAYMXY010000065.1:0-876 GCA_964394525.1 uncultured Gammaproteobacteria bacterium
TCCGGGACGCACCAAGTCGGTTGGTTTGGTAGCTGGATCAATCAAAGTTTTTATTGTGTGAGCGCGATCATAAGCGGAAATACCGGTGCTCACACCAAACCGAGCGTTAACCGACACGGCAAAATCGGTACCGTATGGGTCGGCATTATCTGCGACCATCGGCTGTAAGTGCAAAGCCTGCAACCGTTCATCCGGTAAAGCCACACAAATCAAACCGCGTCCATGAGTAATCATAAAATTCACGCCAGTCGGAGAAATTTTTACGGCCGGTATTTGCAAATCACCTTCGTTTTCGCGTTTGGCATCATCCACTACAATCACCGGTCGACCGCGTTTCAATTCACGCAAAATGTTTGGAATAGTTTGGAATGGTGCTGTATGAGGCATAACCACGGATTAAAATATTATCATCGAACCGCTCAAACTGGGGCTGTTGTAAGGTGACAGTATACTGAAGGGCGTAGGTAAATGGCAAGTGCGTGGCGCCATACAATTCCGGCGCAATGAAAATGTAAAATTCATCAGTCGCCCGACTGTTGATAAACGTAGTAAAAAGCAATGACCCACCCTCTAACAAAACACTGCTGATACCGCGTTGACCAAGCACTGTTAATAATGCTTTGGTGTCGATTTGATCGAACAGTTGTTTGTTTTTTGATTGATTGGGTGGTACTTCAATAATTTCCGCGCCAGTTTTGGTAAGAAGATGTTTGCGCCGATCTGAAGCAGTCGGCAAGCAGGCAATCAACGTGCGCTTGTCCAGACAACGGCTGTTGAGTGGAATGCGTAAACGGCTATCAAGAATTATTTTAAGAGGATGATGCAAACGGCGCCGCGCTAAACGAGTGTCAAGGCGTGGATTATCTTTGATGATGG
>CAYMXY010000065.1:886-2990 GCA_964394525.1 uncultured Gammaproteobacteria bacterium
CCTGCCGCAGTTCGTGCACGCGGCGCAGCGAGGCGGAGTTGGTAATATAGCTTCGCGTTTTTAGCGGAGTAATTTTACCGTCAGCGCTCATGCCGACTTTCGCTAATAAATAAGGCTGGCGCGTTTGAATCCATTTACTAAAAGTGCGAATTAAATAGGTACAGTCATTTTTACAGATTCCGTCAATTACCTTAAAGCCGGCTCGGCGCAAGGCGAGAATTGAACGACCGCGTCCCTGCGGATTAGGATCCGGACAACCAATCACCAACTGGTGCACTCCGCTCTGGCGGAGCAATTCCAAACACGGCGGCGTCTTACCAAAATGACTACATGGTTCAAGGGTCACATAAAGAATTGACTGGCGCAATATTTTTTGCGGCCAACGAACCGCGGTTTGTAATAATCTCCTTTCCGCATGCGGTCCGCCGAACCGTTGATGATAACTCTCGGCAATGATTCGGCCACGATGCACCAGCACCGCTCCAACCATTGGATTGCTTTCCACAAAACCGGCACCGCGCCGCGCCAAAGCAATGGCACGTTGCATAAAAAATTCATGGGTCGGCGTTGACGCCAGCGCGGTTTGCGCTAGCTTCGCCGCAGTCGTTTTTGTATTTGCGTCCATGTTAGTAATCCTTCTTGCGCGCCGATCACAGTCACTTGAGCGGTCGCATTGATGGTGGCTAAGTGTAAAGCCTTGGCCAGATCATTTGGCCAACGACATAATCCAGCCACTAACGTTGCGCCAAAGGCGTCACCAGCGCCGGTAGTATCTGTTGGCTTAGTCTGTTTGGGTTTTTCGAAATAAAGTCGCTGCGTTGACACGTTATAAACGTATGCCCCTTTTATTCCATCGGTCACTACTATTAGTTGCGGGCCGCAACTGGCCAAGGCGCGCGCCAAAAACGGACAAGAATAATGGTTTAGCTTTGGCAGCAACTTTAGGCGCAGCGCCAGTTCAGTGGCTTCGTCACGATTGAGAATAAGCAAGTTGGTGTGTTTTAGCAGCGGGCGCAACTTACTTATCGGCGCCGCCAGTTGAGTAGCGCCGGGATTCCACGCTAAAGCGCTGCCCCGCCGTGTACTTGCTTGTTGGACTGCGGCCACCGCTGGCAACCAATCCGGCATACTGAGCGATGAAATATAAAACCATTGAGCAGATATTTTGGACAATGTTTTAGCGGTTAAGCGCAAAGCATTATTCGCCCCGTAATACGCAAAAGCCAGATGTTCATTGTGACGCTTTTCAATCAACACAAATGAAAAGCCAGTGGCCAGCCGGCGGTCGCGCTGAATAAATTGTGTATCAATTTTTTCTGCTCGCAAGCGCCGCACAATCGCCTCACCTACTCCATCTTGACCAACGCACAACACCGTCGCCACACGCAAACCAAGACGCGCCAATGTCACAGCCGTATTAGCCGCCCCGCCGCCAAACAAGAACCGCACTTCATCGCTGCGAATTTTTGCGCCGGTTTCAAAGGTCATTAGTTTTTCTACAATCGGATCCGGCTGTGGATTGCGAATAGTTTTAGCTAACGGCGTACTGAAGGTGATGTCTTGTACGGCGCTGCCGATGGTAATAACGTGATAACGTGTCATAAAATAAATTATTGAATTAAACTCCGCGCCGTCATTTCGGGCGGCACGGCTAAACCAAGTAAGCGTAACATGGTCGGCGCTACATCGCTCAACACGCCCATTGGCTGCAACTGCGCCAGATCATTCATCGGCACGCGCGGCCATAACGGTTTTACTTCGGCCCAACGCTGACCGATAATCAAAAACGGTACCGGACTGGTGCTGTGTTCTTTATCAATTTCACCGGTTTGCAAATCGTACATTGATTCCACATTGCCATGATCGGCCGTTAACACCACAGTACTATCTAGTTGCAACGCCGCTGCCACAATCTCACCCAAAACTTTATCCAAAAACTCAACCGCTTGTTTAGCGGCAGCCAAATTGCCGGTATGCCCAACCATGTCGGCATTGGCAAAGTTGGCAACAATAAAATGATATTTACCGCTCTGCATTCCCGTAATCACGGCATCGCGCACGCCGGCCGCGCTCATGGCTGGCACTTCGGCATAACTCGAAACCC
>CAYMXY010000065.1:3023-3452 GCA_964394525.1 uncultured Gammaproteobacteria bacterium
TGGTTCATGCCAGCCTCGGCTATCAGCCGCGCAATCGGATGAGTAATTTGATCCGGCACAAACGCAATTTTCACCGGCAAATTTTTTTCATACTCCATCATCGTCACAAACGGAAAATTTTGTAAATAATGACTGCGCTGAAAACGATTGAACGCCGGCAACACAAAGGCTTTGGTCAATTGCCGCGCGCGATCGGCGCGAAAATTAAAAAAGATGGCGGCATCGTTGTCGCGCACGGTAGTTAATGGCTTACCATCTGGCGTAGTAATAACCGTTGGCTCAAACTCCTCGTCAAACACGGCGCGCTGATACGATGATTCAATCGCCTGCGCCGGATCCAGCGCCGTAGCTTTGCCGACACCTTCAGCCATTGCCCGATAAGCCGCTTCGATTCGCTCCCAATGATTATCCCGATCCATCGCCCAAAAC
>CAYMXY010000065.1:3467-3709 GCA_964394525.1 uncultured Gammaproteobacteria bacterium
GTTATGCGGCGTATCGCGGCCGTCCAAAAAAGCGTGAATAAAAACGTTCTTCACTTGTTTTTTTTGACAAAGCTCAAGCAGCGCATAAAGATGATTTTGTGAACTGTGAATTCCGCCATCACTGACCAGGCCAATCAGATGCAGTTGTGATTGATTATCTTGCACATGTTTCAACGCGTCCAAAAATGGCTGGTTGGTATAAAAACTGCCGTCGTAAATGCATTTGTTAATGAACGGCAAAC
>CAYMXY010000065.1:3741-7051 GCA_964394525.1 uncultured Gammaproteobacteria bacterium
TTTTTCCCCCGCCGATATTTAGATGCCCGACTTCTGAATTTCCCATCTCCCCCCACGGCAAACCAACTACTTCGCCAGAAGCCTGCAAGGTAATCGCCGGATAAAGATGAACGAACTGATTATAATTTGGCAAGTTGGCTAAAGTAATGGCATTGCCGCGCGATGGCGGCGCCACGCCGAAACCGTCAAAAATCAATAAAACTACTGGCCAGCCTGATCCTAACATAAGGGGTCGGCAGTCATAACATCCGGCTGCGGCAGATGCAATAATTTAAGAATAGTCGGCGCGATGTTAGCTAAGCAACCGCCAGCGCGCAAATTCAAACCGCGTTGGGTAATAATAAACGGCACAGGATTGGTGGAATGTTCAGTGTCAGTTTCGTGCGTGGTGAGATTGATCATTTCTTCGGCATTGCCGTGATCAGCGGTAATAAATAAAAGGCTTTTTGAATCCACTTGTTTAAGCGCTTCCCATAATTTGCCAATTTGCTGGTCAATTATTTCTATTCCTTGTTGCGTTGCTGCCAAATTGCCGGTATGCCCTAGCATGTCAGCGTTGGCAAAATTGATTATGTAAAATTCATAACTGCGCTGGTTAATTTGCTGCAGCACTTCAGTGGTGATGGCCGGTGCGCTCATGTTTGGCGTGGTAGCGTAATTTGGGTTATCCGGTGAAGCAATTTTCTTCCAAATTTCCCCGTTGATAGGATGATCGCTGCCACCGTTAAAAAAATAAGTAACGTGAGCATATTTCTCACTCTCGGCAATGTAAAATTGTTTTAATGATTTCAATGCCCAAGGCAACGTTTCCGGCACATCGGCGGCTGGAAAAGCAGAAATAATATCATCTAAATCCGGACCAAAATCTGTCATGCTGACAAATTTGATGTTTTGTAAAACGCGGCTGCGCTGGAAAGCGCCGAGATTGTGTTCATTAAAATTTGGCTGGACAAAACATTTGGTAATTTGGCGCGCGCGATCGGATCGCAAATTAAAAAAAATAATGGCGTCGTTGTCGCTGATCAAACCAGCGCGGTCAAGCACGTGCGGCCGGATAAATTCATCAGTTTCGCCGCGGTTGTAGGAACGGGTGATGGCGGCTTCGGCTGTGGCCGCGCTTTCTCCTTCACCTTCCACCAAACAATGATAAGCCTGCGCCGTTATTTCCCAACGTTTGTTGCGCTCCATGGCATAATAACGCCCCATGATGGTGGCGATGATTTCGCTATTCAAAAAGTGATCCTGCAAACGCTTGAGCAAATTAATAGCCTCGTGCGGCGGCGCGTCGCGACCATCGGTGAACAAATGCAAATACGGCGTGATACCCTGCTTATGACATAACAACAGCAAAGCTTCAAGGTGATCCGGATAAGCGTGAGCGCTATTATGATTGGATAGCAAACCCATCAGGTGCAGCTTACCGTCAAACCGTCGCGCGTGATGAATCGCCTCCATAAAAGCGGCGTTCTTAAAAAAAACGCCAGACGAGATGGTATAATTGATCATCAATGTTTCCTGCGGCACAATCCGGCCAGCGCCGATGTTCATGTGACCGGCCTCGGAGTTGCCGTCTTGACCATCGGGTAAACCAACAGCGCGACCATGCGCCGTTAATTGCGTCCAAGAATATTCATTCATCAAGGCGGTTAAATTTGGGGTATGCGCCGCCGCCACGGCATTGCCGGGTTGCGTTGGCGCCAGACCATATCCATCTAAAATAATCAAGGCGTGGGGCATGTTGGCTATTATAGCCTATTTGTCAGTTTGGCGGAAATTTGCTATTATATTATAAGGTAAAGTTTAATAATTTTGATACATTAATATTATGGCCGATCAAAAAACAATTTTATTTGTTGAAGATGAACCTGATATTTTGGATATGTATCGTCAGGCGTTTACAATGTCGGGAGTATTTAAAATGCTAGGAGCAGAAAATGGAACCGAAGGTCTGAAAGTGGCGGCTGAACATCATTCTGAAATTGATATGATTTTGTTGGATATGAAACTGCGAGATATTGACGGATTAGAAGTATTAAAAAAATTAAAATCGGATCCGGCTACCAAAGATATTCCGGTGATCATGTTCAGTAATGCTTATCAAAAAGATTACGAACAAAAGGGGTTGGACTTAGGAGCTGAACGTTTTATCCAGAAGACGATGGTTTTGCCGCTTGAGATGGTTGATATATTGAAAAAACGATTGGGCGTAAAATAAAAATCAACCCCTCGTAATCCAGAGCTAAACGCCGCAGCGTTCAACCAAGGATCACGAGGGGTTTTTGATTGGTGCACTTATCACCTTGCGTCAAGACCAAACGGTTTTAAGGTTTAGGCTTCACGACTAGCGACAGGCACACTATTTTTCAATGAGCGATTGTTGTTTTTTGGGGGGCAGCGCCGTCCGTTAGTTCTGCGCCAGCCTACGGCCCCCACCGGATGTACTGGATCCTCCCGTTGCTTCCGTTGAACACGGAGTACTGCACGCCGTAGAACAGATCTACTGCCGTAGTCACCGAAGTCCCACGAGCAGCGTACTCAACCGGCGTCTGACTGGTGAGGTCCAGACTGCTCAACGGATCACTCTCGAACTGGTTCACCCGCAGGTCATCCCCCAGGAAGGTGACGACCGAATGTCCAGTGACCGGGTTGATGTAGCCGACCGGCGAAGTGCCACGGTCAGACAACGGCACAGCTACCAGTGAAGTGAGCTCGTAGCTTGCGAACGAGCCGTTGTTGTAGTCGATGATCTCGTCGATCCGTTCGTTTTCCCCGTTAATGACGGTGTAGACGTAACCACTGTCAGGATCCACATAGACGAACGGGTGGCTGCTGGTATCCAGATAGTCACTAGCAACTACCGAGGTGAGGTCGAAGCTGCTCCAGGAGCTGCCATACCCCACCAAACACTGGATCCGGCGGTTGATTCCCTGGAAGTAGACCAGATGTTCAGCAGTGACGGAGTTGTAGGCAGCAGTAGGGCCAGTTCCTACTTGAGCATATTCAACCGCAGCGGCAGATGTGAGGTCAGCCGAGGTTACCCTCAAACTAGCTGGATCCACAGCAAACCGGTTGATCCTCCGGTTGTCGCCGTTAAAGACGACGTAGACGATTCCCGCAGCATCCAGATAAATGCTAGGGGAAGCAGCCATGTCCGCCAGAGGAGCAGCCGCCAGACTGGTCAGCTCTAAGCTCGCCCAGCTACCGTTTGAAAGCTCCGCGAACAGCTGGATCCGGCCGTTATCTCCCAGGAAGGTGATGTAGCGCTGGTTGGTAGCAGGATTGATGGCAATGGCTGGACTGGTGCCAGGAG
>CAYMXY010000066.1:0-4849 GCA_964394525.1 uncultured Gammaproteobacteria bacterium
GGACGAGAGGGAGCGGTCGCCTGCCGCCGGAGCAGGCGAACCGCGTGCCCCGAGCGGAAGGTCGGCTGGTTTGTAAAAAATTGCAACGTCAAAAAAATTGTAAATCCTTGTATAACAGACTGAATATTATTCAGTCTTTGTTAAATTCATTACTCCATCCGCGGTTGACTGATCTTCAAACGTGACAATATATTCCAAATCAAGCGAATCAGTATAAAGCGTCCCGGTAGCCGAAATACCATCAATATCCGTTACCGGAATATCCACTCCAGCTAAAATAATATTGGCGGTGTCATTATCGTTAGCCACTACCGTAATGGTCAGATCACCAAATAAATCATCATCCACCGCCGAAAAAACCGCACCGGTTTCGTTATAAGTACCGGAATAAGTTTTGGAATCAGGATCAAGCAAACCAAACACCATTCCACCCAAGTCAATGGTAAAGCTGGCGGCGCCGTCCGGTTCAACTGTCATGGTCACGCTGGTATCGCCGTTTGATCCGAAAGTCAAATTTTGCCATTGGCCGGTGTAGTCGCCCGCCACCAGTTTGTATTTATCATAAAGCGAGGTGTCATCATTTTCCTGTTCCTCAGCTTTAGTAGTAAAATTTACTTTTTTTGACCACGGGCCGCTGCGTTTATTTTTTATCATCCTGACTTGCGCCTGATAAGCAGTTTCCGGTTGTAGACCAAGCATGGTTAGTCTGGTTTTTTTGGTGGAAGTTACCGCCACCACTTTGTCATCATCTTTAAGCACGCGCACTTTATATTTTGTGGCGCTGGCTCGTTCCTGCCAACGCACTGTCACGGTGGTAGTAGTTGCTTCAACTACCGTTACTCCTTTTACTTTAGGAAGAGTAAGGTCGGTGCCTGAAACTATCAACACTCGCATCACTAAAATAAACGGGATAAGTGAGAACATAAAATAATTATACCACAACCCAATAATAATAAGCGCTGATAACCTAAGAATTAGCACTCTTGACACGAGAGTGCTAATAATTTATCTTTACCCTATGGAACTTCTTTCCAGCAGAAAACAGGCTCTTTTAAGGGGAATTATTGACGAATATATCGAAACGGCGCGGCCGGTTAGTTCTATATCCCTTGTGGATAAGTTGAGTTTAACCGTTTCGTCCGCCACTATTCGCAATGAAATGCATGAGCTTGAGGCGCAAGGATACATTACTCATCCTCATACCTCTGCCGGAAGAGTTCCAACTGAGGCGGGTTATATTTATTATACCGAGCACTTTCTTGACGCCGAAGAACAATTAACGGTGTCGGAACAAGCTCGCTTGAGAGAGGCTAATCGTCAGCAGACTGCCGAAACCAGCGAAATGCCACTCAAACGAATTGCCAAGCAAGTGGCAGCCTTGGCTCAAGACGCGGTACTGCTTACTTTGGCAGATCAGTCATTTTATTACACCGGCATTACAAATCTTTTTCGCAAGCCGGAATTTCAAGCTAGTGCCGAAGTGATTGTTCTTTCAGAATTGATTGACCATTTAGACGAAGTGATGACGCAACTGCATAAACGAGAGATTGATGACATCGCTTTGTTCTTGGGAGCGGATAATCCGGTGAGTTCCGCTTGCGCTACGATGGTGATACATTATGATTATCTGGCGCCCGTCACTGGAGTAATGGCAATTTTGGGTCCGCTGCGTATGAATTATCAACATAATTATCAATTACTGCGGCAAGTGCGGCAGTTATTGCAGACAACTAACATCTAAACCATGACTGATTCACCATTCACTAATCACGCAGCCACCGATCAACCCGCTGAAGCGCCGGTTCAATCAGAGCAGCCAACCTCAGAGGTCGTTCTTTTACAACAACTGGAAGAATATAAAAACGCGGCCAAGCGCGCTACCGCCGATTACCGCAACCTGCAACGTGAAACTGAACAAAAAATAGCCGCAGTCGGTAAGTTTGCCACCGAAGATTTGCTGTTGGAACTTTGTCCGTTGGTTGATTATTTTAACAGCGCTTTGGCCGCTGTTCCGGCGGATCAACAAGATCAAGGCTGGGTGAAAGGGATTAAGCATATTTACGATTATTTGTTGAATGTGTTGCGTAATCACCAACTTGAACGTCTTGTAACTATCGGGCAAATATTTGATCCTTTGCAACATGAAACAGTTGGCTCGGAAGCCAGCGATCAGCCGGAGCAAACAATTTTAAAAGAAGTGCAAGCTGGTTTCTCGTTGAATGGTAAAGTGATTCGTCCGGCTCGCGTTATTATAGCCACCGTGCAAAAACAAAAATAAAAATTTAGCTAATTAACTAATCATTAAACGAATATCATATGCGATTAATTAAATGGTCTCCAATGATGCCTCCAATGTTTCAAGATTTCAACGATATGTTTGAGGATTTTTCTGGGCCGATGTCCAACAATGGTTTTTCTCCGGCAGTTGATTTGTATGAGAAAGACAACAATGTAGTAGTGGAAACGCCGCTACCCGGCGTTGATCCAGACAAAGTTAAAATTTCCATCGAGAATGACGTATTATCAATCGAAGGTGCAAGTGAGAAAAAAACTGAAGTGGATGAGAAAAATTATTACCGCAAAGAGGTGCGCTATGGTTCGTTTCATCGAGCGGTAGCCTTACCGTGTGCCGTAATCGGAGATTCCGCCAAAGCCGATTATGCCAACGGTTTGTTAACGGTGGTCATCCCTAAAGCTCCGGCGGCGCAAAAGAAAACTATCAAAGTTAGTGCTAAATAATTGAGTGTTATCTCACGGTGGACTATCGGGCAGCGGCGACTTAGTACCGACTGCTGTCCGACAGAGACTGTGAGGGAACATCTCCACAGAAAATAAATTAAATGACTGCGCATAAAGGCATCAGTCGAAATAATAAATATTATAAAATTTATGGGAAAAATTATCGGAATTGATCTTGGTACTACTAACTCATGCGTCGCCGTGATTGAAGGCGGTCAGCCGAAAGTATTGGAAAATGCTGAAGGTTTGCGCACCACTCCGTCGGTCGTGGCGATATCAAAAAACAACGATCGGCTGGTTGGACAAGTCGCCAAACGGCAGGCCGTCACCAACGCCGACAACACGATTTTTTCGGTTAAACGGTTGATTGGACGCCGCTACGACGATTCATCAGTGCAACATGACATGAAGTTACTGCCTTATAAAGTAATTAAGGCCGGTGAAGGCGTTAAGGTAGCAATGTCCGGAAAGGAATACTCTCCGCAGGAAATTTCTGCCATGATTTTAGCTAAATTGAAAGCCGATGCCGAAGCTAAACTGGGAGCACCGGTGACTGAAGCGGTTATTACCGTGCCAGCTTATTTTGACGATTCGCAACGGCAGGCCACCAAAGACGCCGGTAAAATAGCCGGGCTTGACGTAAAACGGATTATCAATGAACCAACCGCCGCCGCGCTGGCTTACGGTTTCGACAAGAAAGGAAATCAAAAAATTGCGGTGTATGATTTGGGTGGAGGAACATTCGACATCTCTATATTGGAGGTGGGGGACGATACAGTGGAAGTGAAGGCGACTAACGGCGATACGCACTTAGGTGGTGATGATTTTGATCAACGCATTATCAAATGGTTGATTGATGAATTTCGTAAAAAAGAGGGGATTGATTTATCCAACGATAAATTGGCTTTGCAGCGCTTGAAAGAGGCCGGCGAGCGCGCCAAAATTGAATTATCTTCGGCTCAAGAAAGCGAGATCAATCAACCATTCATTGCTAACGATCCGGCGACCGGTCCGAAACACTTGGTGGTTACTTTAACACGCGCCAAGTTAGAAGAATTGATCGGCGATTTGGTGGAAAAAACTATGGAACCAGTGCGAGCGGCTTTGAAAGATGCTAACGTGAGCACCGGTGACATTAATGAAGTTGTGTTAGTTGGTGGAATGACGCGTATGCCATTGGTACTGCGGAAGGTGAAAGAGTTTTTTGGTAAGGAACCTCATGCCGGCGTTAATCCGGATGAAGTGGTGGCGGTCGGCGCTGCGATTCAAGCTGGCGTATTACAGGGTGAGGTGAAAGATGTGTTGTTGCTCGATGTTACGCCGCTTACCCTTGGTATTGAAACACTGGGCGGCGTGCGCACGCCGTTAATTACGCGCAACACAACTGTTCCCACATCGAAGAGTCAAATTTTCAGCACAGCAGCAGATAACCAAACTTCGGTGGAAGTGCATGTGTTGCAGGGTGAACGAGAAATGGCCGGTGATAATAAATCTCTTGGAAAATTCGTTTTGACCGGCATTCCGCCGGCGCCGCGCGGTATGCCGCAAATTGAAGTTTCTTTTGACATCGACGCCAATGGTATTCTTAACGTAAAAGCTAAAGATAAGGCCAGTAATAAAGAACAATCCATCCGCATTACCGCATCAACCAGTTTGAATAAAGATGAGGTTGAACGCATGGCTAAAGAAGCCGAATTGCATGCCGAAGAGGATCGTAAAAAGAAAGAATTGATCGAGGCCAAAAATTTGGCGGAAACGTTGGTGTACACTACCGAAAAAGCCATTAAGGAACACGGCAGCAAAGTTTCGGCCGAAGAAATAAAAACCATTCAAGATAAAATTCAAGACGTCAAGCAAGCCTTAACCGGTGATGATCTTGATAAAGTGAAGAAAGCGTCAGACGATTTGGCACAGGCTGCCCAAAAAATTGGTGAGATTCTTTATAAAGAAGAACAAGCTAAAGCGCAGACCGGTGGTGGTACTGGCACCGGCGGCACCGCTGGAGACGCTGGCGGCTCAACCGGCGGTGAAACCAAAACTGATCAGGCGAAATCAGCCAAGGAAGGCGAAGTGGTGGAAGAGGCGGAGTATAAAGAAAAGGGGAAATAGC
>CAYMXY010000066.1:4929-6748 GCA_964394525.1 uncultured Gammaproteobacteria bacterium
AAACGCGCCTTTCGCAAATTGGCGCACCAATATCATCCTGATAAAGCCGGCGGCAACGAGCAGAAATTCAAAGAGATCAACGAAGCTTATCAAGTGGTAGGCAACGAGGACAAACGTAAACAATACGACCAGTACGGGGCAGATTTTGAACAGCAAGGCGGCTTTGGCGGCGGCATGAACTGGGAGGATTTTATGCGTCAGGCGCGGGGTGGTGGCGCCGGCGGTGGAGGAGCGGGCGTGGAGTTTGATTTCGGTGGTTTAGGAGATGTTTTTTCAGAATTGTTTGGCGTTGGCTTTGGTGGTGGCGGCCGCGGTCGTGGTCACGGTCGGCAACGTTCGGCCGGCGCCGATGTCGAAGTGAAAGTGGATATCACTTTAGCCGAGGCGCTGACCGGCACAACTAAAGATATTGAACTGTATAAAACTACGACTTGCCAGCACTGTGGTGGTGATGGAGTTGAGCCGGGAGCAGGCACTAGAAAATGTGCTACTTGCCAAGGACATGGCTTCGTGGATCAAATTCAACGGACGTTTTTGGGTGCGATGCGGGCGCGCAGCACTTGTTCTAATTGTCGCGGCACTGGCATGATTCCAGAAAAAACCTGTCGGGAGTGCACCGGTACTGGAGTAACCAAACGGCGGTCTGTACTGACAGTTAAAATTCCTGCGGGCATTGATAATAATCAAATGATTAGATTGGATGGTGAGGGCGAAACAGCGGCCTACGGCGGCACCACCGGCGATTTATATGTACGAGTGCGACTACCAGACAGCAAACGGTTCAAGCGCGATGGACAAAACATTTTGAGTGACGTGGAAATATCGTTTGCTCAAGCGGCGCTCGGTACCCACCTTGACGTAGAAACGGTTGATGGACAGGTTGAATTAAAAATTCCAGCCGGTATTCAAGCCGGTAAAGTGTTACGGTTAAAGGGTAAAGGGATGCCGCGCATAGGCGGTGGCGATCGTGGCGATCAGTTGGTAACAGTCACCATCAAAACACCAACCAAACTTTCCAAAAAAGACAAAAAATTATTCAAAGAACTGGCTGAAGTGCATCACGAAATAGTTGACAACGGCGGCAGTCTATTTGGGTTATAACAGCAGTTGTGCTATACTGACAGCACAATGCCAGCCAACCAGAAAAAAGAAAAACAACTTAAAACTCAAACTAAGGAAAGCGGTCAAGCTGACACTAATACTGTCACCAGTACGGTCACCAGCACCGCTACTTCCGCTGCCGACACCACTACTACCACCAGCGCCGACGAAACTAACAGTCAGCCGGCGGAGACAGTCGCCACCACCGGACAAACACTTAAACTAGATCAAACCTTGGCAGCGATGAAAGTGGGTAATCCTACTTGGGATCTTTTTTTAATGGGATTTTTCGTAGTGGGCGCGCTGCTTTATGGATTATCACTCGGGAAAGATAGGATTATTGCCATCATGGTCAGTATTTATATGGCTTTGGCGGTAGTGGCAACGTTGCCGGATTTTGTACTCAACATCAAAGTGAATGACAGCTATACAGTGCAAATTACCGCTTTTTTGTCAGTCTTTATTGTGTTGTTTTTTTTGCTCTCGCGGCAGGCGGTGCTCAACGCGTTAGCTCCCAGTGGCGAAGGCCGTTGGTGGCAAACGCTGATTTTCAGTATTTTGCATGTCGGTTTATTGGTGTCGGTAACAATGTCATTTTTACCGGTCGCTTTGCTAACAAAATTTTCACCGCTAACGCAATATTTGTTTACCGATCAGTGGACGAAATTTGGTTGGATTGCCGCGCCGATTATTGCCATGATTGTGGTCGGCCGAAATC
>CAYMXY010000066.1:6758-7037 GCA_964394525.1 uncultured Gammaproteobacteria bacterium
TGGAGCTCGCTTTCACATTTTATTATTTCTTCATCAGCCGCGGGCCGGTGGCGGTGTCTTCAAGCGAATAACCTTGTTGCATTATTTTTTTGCGTAAAGTATCGGCTGTTGGCCATTGCTTGGCGGCGCGAGCGGTTTCACGCGCCGTTACCAGTTCCAACACTGCCGGCGGAATGGCCGCTTGGCTGGTATTAGCATCGGCGAATACCGCTTCCAGTTCTAAACCCAGCACCAGATCCATTTCAAACAAAGTGGCCAGTTTGGTGGCGGCGGGCAAAG
>CAYMXY010000067.1:0-4656 GCA_964394525.1 uncultured Gammaproteobacteria bacterium
GGCCGAAACCACCTGCTGCATTGCGGCCAGCACCGAAGCCAAGCGCTACGGCGTGCAGCGCGGCGTGCCGTTGTGGGAAGTTAAAAAATTATGTCCGTCAGCAATTATTGTGCCGTCGGATTACGAAACCTATAGTTTATTTTCAAAACGGATGTTTGAGTGTATGCGTCGGTTCACACCAACTGTAGAAGAATACAGTATTGATGAAGGCTTTGCCGAACTTACCGGCCTGCGCGGACCGCTGCATTCTTCCTATACCGAAATTGCGCGCGCCATGCAAACCACCATCGAGACCGAACTAGGCATTTCTGTTTCAGTGGGATTATCGGTGTCGAAGATTTTGGCGAAATTAGGTTCGCGCTGGCAAAAACCGCATGGGTTTACGGTTATTCCGCCGGCGGCGATTACTAAGTTTTTAGCTAAAACGGCGCCGGTTAAACTGTGGGGAATCGGTCACGCCACCGCGGCTTATTTGGAACGCTATGGCATTACTACGGCAGCGGCGTTAGCGCGGCAGCCGGAGCAATGGATTAAACAACATGGCGCTAAACCGCTGCAGGAAATGTGGCTTGAGTTGCGCGGTATTAGTATTTGGCCGGTGCAAACTACACCCAAACAATCGTATCAATCTATCAGCAAAACCAAAACTTTCACTCCCCCATCGACGGATTCGGCTTATGTCTTTGCTCAACTTTCTAAAAATATAGAAAACGCCTGTATCAAAGCGCGGCGCTACCAATTAGGCGCTCAAGAGTTAGCGGTATTTCTGAAGACTCAAGAATTTCGTTATCAATCGCTGACCTTACGGCTTAGTCGCCGCACTGCTTTCCCTAGCGACATTTTGCCGCTGGTGCGCGCGCAGTGGCAAAAGTTATTTAGCGCCGGCCGATTATATCGCGCTACCGGCGTAGTATTGTTTAATTTAGCCACCATGAACGCCGTCCAGATGAATTTGTTTGAACAGCCGGTGCGCTTAGAAAAATTACAAAAAGTATATGGATCGGTAGACACTCTAGCACGACGTTACGGCAAACACACGGTGCGACAAGGCAGTAGTCTGGCGCTGCAACAACATCCCAGCGATACTCGCCAAGCAGCTCGGCAAACAGCCAGCCGCGCCAATGCCCCACGCAATTCCTTTCACACCAGAAAATTTGTTGGCTTACCGTTGTTGGCTACAGGGATATAATGCCGATTGACAATTCCTTTTATTGAAGATATACTCAAAATAGTACAATTTGTACAAAATGATAAAAAGTAAACAATACTTATGAAAATACTAACAACTACCGAGGCGCGCAAACAATTACCAGCCTTAATTCATTCCGTTTATTACACCAAGCATCCGATAATCATTGGTCATCGTCAACGGGCAGAGGTGATGATGGTGCGTTTTCCTGACACAACTAATAATCAATTGTCAGAAATTACCAATATCAATCAATATAGTGGCAGCTTTGATTGGCTTGACGACGAACCAGAACTTTATAGCAGGCAAGATCTGAAAAAATCTTATGTTTGAACGAGGTAAAATTATTTTAGTTCCTTTTCCTTTTACTAATCTTTCCGCACAAAAAGTTCGGCCAGCTTTGATTATTTCCAAAACGGTTACGGCAGATGTTATTGTTTTATTTATTTCATCAAAGGTTGATAAACCGAATCAATCAGCAGGCGTTCAATTAACACAAACTGACCGCAACTTTAGCCAGACCGGTCTAAAAGTGAGTTCCTGTATTCGTTGTGATAAAATCGCTACGCTTGATAAGCGTATTGGTTTAGGTGAAATTGGAAAGTTGTCACCGATCTTAATGAAGAAAGTTGAAACCCAACTAAAATATACCTTGGGGTTAAAAGCTTAACCCTCTTATTTTATCTCTTTGTGAACGGTATGCTTGCCGCAATGCGGACAGAATTTTTTTAATTCCAATTTACCCGCTTGGTGCAGCTTCTTTTTATTTTTTTGAGTGTAGTAGTTGATTTGTTTGCAGTTCTCTGCAGTGCACTGCAATTTGGTTAAACGTTCTTGCGACATATAAATATAGACTGGCTAGTGCTTAATTTATAAATTTGAGCCGCCCGTCGGATTTGAACCGACGACCCACAGTTTACAAAACTGTTGCTCTACCACTGAGCTAGGGCGGCAAGAGGATGTGGTAGTTCCAAAAATGAGCCGGAACGGCAGTTAGCTAGCGGCATAAACCCGATGCCAATAATGACTCATCATGGAACGAACAATCGCCTTCCACACCAACAAAATTATCAACAGCAGGCTAACGCCGCTGATAATACTTAATGCCAAACCCAACACGGCGTCGCTAGTATACGTGACGTACGCTAAAATGGCAAATGGCGCAGCTACCAATGCACCGACCAGCAGTAAAACAAAGCCGGCGATCAATTCAATAAATATTCCGGCAATAAATGCCAGTGCATTTTCACCGGGATAACGGCGCAACCGCTGCCAAGCCGGTAACATGGTTTGTTTGATAGTATGATGATGCAAAGTCATTCCCTGCAGACAATAAATTACAAAAATATTTATGGCGATCGCCAATGGCACCGACAGCAGCAACAGAATCATAAATAAAGGCAGCACAAACAAAAGGCCAATCACCGACCAAACTAGTCCAATAAAATTTATGACGATCAAGCATAAAGCAACTAATTTAGCAACCGCCAATAGTACATAAAAACCAAGGTAACGGAAAAAGGTGCTAAAACCTGCTTTGATCATTTCACCCAACTGCACCGGATGCCCTAACCGCGCTTGATTAGCTCCATAATATAGACCGCTTTGTGCGATTAAATGTAAAACCATCGCCACCACCGCGCCAATAAAAAAGAAAAAAACCAACAACATAAGCACCCACCAATAATCTTCTAACCACAAGCGCCAAAGCGGACTGGCTAAGGCGCCAACTGTTCCACTAGATGTAGTATCGCTATCCAAAGCGAAGTTCATTCCACTGTTATAGAACTGCCAAGACAGCGAGCCGCCGCCAAACACGAACATTCCCAACCACCACATGTTTTTGTGGCGCCAAGTGGCTTGCCAGGAATCTTTGATAAGCTGAAATAGATTGATATTCATAATGTGCTATTTGGTTGATTGCGAAAATTATATAATATATGATAGTATTACGTTCGGCTTAAAAAAAGTCAATTGATTTTTGAGTCGGTCAAACGCGGGCAGGTGGCAGAGCGGTCAATTGCACCTGACTGTAAATCAGGCGGCCTACGGCCTACGGGGGTTCGAATCCCTCCCTGCCCACTGTTATCTTTGAAAAAGCAAATAATTATAATTCTATGATGGCCTGGTAGCCAAGTGGTAAGGCAGGAGTCTGCAAAACTCTTATGCGCGAGTTCGAATCTCGCCCAGGCCTCTATCGTTAATCCATTCCTCAAGAGATATTTTTATATCGTTTAAGGAATGGGCCTGAAGTCGTACGGAACTTCAGGCCTTTACTTCTTTTATTTTTCAGCCGTACCTGAATTGTTTGAAGCTGTGTGCGGTTGACGGCGACAGTCACCGCGACTATCGCCGCTGCGGAGCGCTAGGGCGTCGTCAAGAAACGCAGCGCCCGCGCCGCCACGTCCAGCGAACAGTCTCTCACCTGTTGCACCCACTGCGCATCGTGCTGGGGTGCGAACAGGTTGAAGAAGTTCCTGGTGATACGCGTTTCCTCTTCCGGAGGCAACACACCGGGGTGATGATACACCCAGTTCTCGGCTGCCATCCGAACCAGAGCTTCCGCGATCGGAACGCCGGTCGGGAATTCGGCGGCGAAGGCCAGTACTTCACAGGCGCTGCCGGTCTCCTGTACCACCCGGCGCATACCAGTGAGGATGTCGCCGCTCGGCATGTACGCGCCGTCACTCTTCCTCATCATCGGGAAGAGAACGTGGTAGCTGTCGAGGATGTGACGAATCGCTGCGGTGGCATCTGATTCCTCGCGCTCGGAGGCGAAGAAATCAACGCTGTTTCCCGTGGGCGATTCGAGACCAGTGTGGATGTCCACGACCACGGCACGCTTCGCCCACAGGCAGACGCGCTGGATCATGTCCATCAGATTTAACCAGCTCTGACAGTGTTCCGAGCCGGAGTAGAACAGACCGTTGGGGTGGCTTGACTGCCCGCGTGCAGCCGCAGCCACTAAAGCAGCCATGTCTTCCTTCTTGCTCATCTTGGCACGAAGATCAGCTTCAGCTTCCGGCCCCCACAACGCCGGATGAAGCAAACCCCCATGAATAAAGTAATAAGGGTTCGGCGGTGCTTCTTCACCGTTGCGGTTCAGGTCGATGTTGTTGCGGTCCACCCGCCGGCCGTAGGCGCTTCCCCACGGGTTGACGCTGTGAACCAACGCTACACCAACACCCTTCGGCAGGTGATGGAAACCGTTGGAGAGGATCGCGAGCTGCGCGACCGCGCCGGCGTAACGTTCGATGCCGTGCGTGCCAGCGAGCACCACCAGCACCTGTTCGGCGCAAGGGTAGCGGTTATCATTCAGCGGGCCGTAGTAGCGAAGGCCAGACGTACAACAGCCCAGCCCACTCGGCATAATCACCGGGGTGGGCGACCATTCCGACATGCCAGCACCAACCACCGCGCGGCTAATTTCAAGATCCGCGGTCTGGAAGCGCTCGCTGATTTCAAGA